>DATGJA010000001.1:0-3000 GCA_035295445.1 Polyangiaceae bacterium
CTTCCCGGCGTTCCTGCGGGGCGCTTCGACGGGGCCGACCGCGTTCCCCTCGGTCTTGCCGTTCTCGGTGGTGCGCATCGGCGACGAGGCGATCACGTTCGTGCCCGCCGAGATGACCGTGGCCGCAGGCAAGATGGTCAAGGCCAAGGTGCAAGCCAGGTTGCAGGCGAGGGGCGTCGCTCACGCGGTCATCGCCGGTCTCTCGAACGCGTACATCCAGTACGTCACGACGCCCGAGGAGTACGGCGTGCAAGGCTACGAGGGGGCGTCCACGCTCTTCGGTCCCCAGTCGGCGCCTCTCGTGGCCGATGTCGCCGACACGCTCGCCGCGCGCCTCTACGACGGGTCCGCGTCGCTGCCCGCCGGCATCGATCGCGCGTTCGACCACGAGTACTTCACCGGGCCGCGGCGCGATCGACTCCCGCAAGGAAGCGGCGATCCCACGCTCGAGGACCTCGCGGGCCAGCGCGGCGCCGTGGCGACCTGCTCTCTGCCGTACGCACATCCCGCCGCCGTCTGTTTTCTGTGGACGGACGGCGCTCCTGGCGTCGTGACGATCGACCATGGTCCCTGGGTGGGGCTCGTCTCGGCACGCTCCGGGTCCGCTCCGGCCTTGCCCGGCGCCGCCGTCCTCGACGGCCGACTCTTGGACGACCGTGGCGTGGGCTTCCGAACACGAGTCCACCGCGCGGTCGGCGACGCCTGGTTGTGGTCCACGCTCTTCCGTCCCTATCGGCTTGCTCGCCCGCCCATCGCCGACTGGACGGCGCTGGCGGGGCTCGGGCCGGTGTCGCTGCGGGCCGGCGTCGGGACTCCTTACGAGGTCGCGTCGGCTCCCTTCAGCGCATCCCAGTTGCCGCCGCCCTGCACGGAGGAGCGCCAGCGTCTTTGCGGCGAGTAGGTGTACAATCCGGCGATGCGGAAAGCGGCCTTCGCGCGCGCGATCGCGGAGCACCGCGCGGAGCTCCTCGCGTTCGTCCGGAGGCGCGTGCGCGACGCGGCAACCGCCGAGGACATCCTGAGCGAGACTCTCGCCCGCGCGCTCACCCGCCTCGGCGATCTGCGGGACGACAACGCGATGGTGGCCTGGCTCTATCGAGTGCTTCGAAACGCCGTGATCGACCACCATCGCCGGCTCGGGAGCACGGGCCGCGCCCTGGAGCAGCTGGCCGCCGAAATGAACGCCGTCCGCGACCTCGCGGGGAGCCCGACGAAGACGGTGTGCGGCTGCGTGATGAAGGTCGCGGCCTCCCTCAAGCCGGAGTACGCCCAGGCCCTCCGCCGGATCGAGGTCGATGGCGAGGAGGTCCGGGCGTTCGCCTCCGAGGTCGGCATCTCGGACTCGAACGCAGCCGTCCGGGTGTTCCGGGCGAGGCAGGCGCTGCGACGAGGGGTGATCGCAACCTGTGGCTCGTGCGCGGCGAACGGCTGCGTCGATTGCACGTGCGGAAGCCGATGAAGAAGATCGCCGCGGTCCTCGCGCTCCTGTGGGCGGCCTCGGCGTGCGGCGGGGGAGGTTTGGCCGCGCCGCGGTCCGACGCAGGATCGGCCGACGGCGCTGCGTTGGACGGCGGGGGCCCCGGAGGCGACGGCGCGGGCCCCGACGGGTCGCCCGTCGCCGAGGGTGGCGCTGTCGACGCGGGCGATCCGTGCGCCGCGGACACCGGCGGCACGTCGGCGAGCACCTCGATCACCGCGGTGTGGGCGAACGAGGGCGGCGACAAGGTCACTCAGGACGAGCTTCGCGCTACGGGCCACGCGGGGGCCGTGCAGAGCAGCGTCTGGGACGGCGCTTGCGTCCGGACGTTCGGCGCGAAGAACGAGATCGTCTCGTTCAACGTGGTGCTCGAGGCGGGCGCGTCGAAGGCCGCGGACGTCAGCGTGAGCCTGAGCAACCTCACGGGGCCGGGCGGGGCCTCGATTCGCTCGGCCCCTCGTTCGACGGATCACCTCTTCGACTGGACGACGACCGAGGTCGAGCTCTTCTACGTCCGCTACCTCCAGATCAAGGGCCTGAGCCAGCAGGCGTACGGGACGCTCGCGAGCTGGCAAGAAGCGACCTTCCCGAGGCGCGCGCGGTGCCCAGGGATGACGCAGGCGACCCCCGACTCGAAGCCCGCCGGCGCGGGGTGCCCGTGGACGCAGCGACCGGTCGCCGACAAGTTCTACCCGGACATCGCGGTCCCCCTCGAGCTCGTGCCGACGTTCGCGATTGCGGCGAACGCCAACCAGTCCATCTGGGCGGACGTGTACATCCCCAAGACGGCGCCTTCCGGCGTCTACGGCGCGATGTTGACGATCCGCGAGGGCGGCGCCGTGACCCACAAGGTCCCGGTCAGCCTCCGCGTGCGAAACTTCGCCCTGCCGGACGCGCCGAGCGCCAAGACGATGCTCTTCACGTCGTCCGGCGACATCGCCCCCCGCTACGCCGGGATGGCCCATCCGAGCCCGGGCACTCCGGAGGACGTGCGGCTCCAGGCCGCGCTCCGCAACCATCGCCTGATGGCCCACCGTCATCGAATCTCGCTCATCGGCGACGACGCCGGCCAGACGGGGACCCAGCCCGGCCCCGACTACCTCTCGGTCCTCGACGGCACGCTCTTCACCGCGCAAAACGGCTATGCGGGCCCCGGCGCAACTACGGGCCAGGACGTCTACTCGATCGGGACGTACGGGGACCTCACCGAGAGCTCCACCCAGTCGATGTTCACCAGCGCCTTCGACGGCTGGGAGGCCTGGTTCGAGGCGAACTCGCCCCGGACCGAGCGCTTCGTCTACCTCTGCGACGAGGTCGACTGCACGCAGAAGACGCCGACCCTCGCGACCCAGCTCGGGTGGTGGATGGCCGTCTCCGGTCCCGGGTCGAAGCTGCACACGATGGCGACCCAGCCGCTCCTCGGGGCGCCGACGGCGCTCGGCGATCCGACCTCGAGCTGGCCGTTCAGTCAGGGCGTCTCCGGCGCAGGGACATCCACCGGCGGAACGACGGCGGCGGACCAG
>DATGJA010000002.1:0-2104 GCA_035295445.1 Polyangiaceae bacterium
ATGGCCGAGCGGTACGCACGCCTCCTCGGGGCGCTCGACCGCACCGCCTTTCACACACTTCGCCGCCGAGCGCCCGTCCGCCTCGTCGTGCCGCGCGCGCTCCGGCGCCTCGCGCGGGTGACCCACGCGTTCGGTCCCCTGACCCCCGCCTTGTTCCACGTCGCCGGAGCGGGCTGGCGCGAGAGCGTCCTCGAACGCGACTTCGGGCTGGACGCACCGCCCGTGATGGCGGCGGAGGCCTATCTGCGCGCGTTCGAACGGGCGCTGCACACGCGAGGAGTCCCCTTCGCCTACGCGGGGGGCGAGACGGTCGAGCGCTCCACCGTCGGCGCCCAGTGGATCGTGTGCGCCAGCGTCGGCGGACTCAAGCCGCACCTGGTCGACAGCCTGCACTCGGCCCAGCGCGCGGGGGCGATCGTGACGATGGGCCCGCGCGTTCCCGAGCTCGATGGTGCCATGCGCCCGCTCCGGCGCGCCGTCGACGTCGAGGGGTTCGAGATCGAGCCGCTCGAGGACGTCGCCCGCGCCGATGCGCTCGTGGCGAGGCGCGTTGACGAGCTCGGGCTGCCCACTTGGCCGGTCGACCCGGTCGAAGCGCACGTCGCAGTGCACGAGGACGCGGCCGGGATCGCGCGCGTCGTCTTCGCGATGAACCCAACGGCGGGAGACCTGGTCGCGCGCGTCGCGCTCGCTGGCGTCGAGGCGCTCGAGGACGCGGTGGCGGGGGGGCGGGCGACGCGCGCCGCCGGTGCCATCGAGATCGGCGTGCCGGCACGGACGGTCCGGATGATGTCCGTCATAGCCTAGCCGTCGCGCCATGCTGTTCACGAGCCCTCTGTACGGCGTCTACCTGCTCGTCACGTGGGCGCTCTTCTGGTTTTTGCGACGGGCCGGGGCCGCTCGCGCCCTCTTTCTCGTGGTCGCCAGCTACGCGTTCTACTTTTACGGGACATGGGACGCGGCACGGTCCGAGCCCGTCCCCGTTCGGCCCTTCTGGTGGGCGCTCCTCTGCCTCGCGGTCATCTTCTTCGGTAGCACGATCGACTATCTCGTCGGGCGCCTGCTCGCGCGCGAGCGGAGGAGAGCCGCGCGCAACGGGCTACTCCTCGTGTCGATCGCGTACTACCTCGGCGTCCTCGCCTGCTTCAAATACTGGAACTTCGCCGCGGACACCCTGGCGTCGCTTTCGACGGCGCTCGGCGGTCACATGGCGCCCAGTCGCCTTCGCCTCCTTCTGCCGTTCGGAATCTCGTTCTTCACGTTCGAGACGATGAGCTACACGATCGACGTCTGGCGCGGCACCATCGAGCCCTCGAGGCGCTACGTCGACTACCTTCTCTTCGTCTGCTTCTTCCCGCACCTGGTCGCCGGGCCGATCGTGCGACCGGGGCAGATGCTTCCGCAGCTCGCGCGAGAGCCACGCCTCGACGCCTCGGCCCAGGCACGGGGCCTGTGGCGCATCGCGACGGGCCTCGTCAAGAAGGTCGCCATCGGCGACTACCTCGCGCAGGCGATCGTCAACCGAGCGTTCTCGACCCCCGAGCGCTTCACCGCGCTCGAGGTGCTGGTCGCCATCTACGCCTACGCGTTCCAGATCTACGCCGACTTCTCCGGGTACACAGACGTGGCGATCGGGAGCGCCGCTCTCTTCGGCTACGAGCTCCCCGAGAACTTCGACTCGCCCTATCTCGCCCGGAACCTCCAGGACTTCTGGCGCCGGTGGCACATCTCGCTCAGCACGTGGCTCCGAGATTATCTCTACAAGCCGCTCGGCGGATCGCGGTCGGGGCGGCTCGCCACGTATCGAAACCTGATGATCACCATGGTGCTCGGCGGCCTTTGGCACGGCGCCGCCTGGACCTTCGTGGTCTGGGGGGGCCTCCACGGCGCGGCGCTGGCGGCGACGCGGCTATGGCAGCGCGCCCGGGGAACCGGGCGCGGAGGCGCCGTCGTGACCGCCGTGACCACCTTCGCGACCTTCCACTTCGTGTGCTTCGCCTGGATCTTCTTCCGCGCCCCGACGTTCGCGCACGCGACCCTCATCCTGCGCGAGTTGGAGCGCGGCCGCTGGGCGGCCGAGCACCTCGCGCCCGCCACGATCTGG
>DATGJA010000003.1:0-2155 GCA_035295445.1 Polyangiaceae bacterium
CGCGCCAACGCATCTCCTTCTCATCGCTCGTGCCGAGACGAAGCTCGGTCTCCTCGTCGAGGCACAAGAAGCCTACATCAAGATCCAGCGGGATCCGCTCGCACCGGACGCCCCGCCCGCGTTCGCCGAGGCGCACCAGAAGGCCCTCGAGGAGCAAGCGGTCCTCGCGCCGCGCGTACCGACGCTGAAGGTCGAGCTCGACGGGGGCACGACCGCGGACGTCACGGTGACGCTCGACGGCGCCCCCATGGCGCCGGCACTCGTCGGGTTCGCGGGGCCGATCAACCCGGGACGGCACATCATCGAGGCGAAGGGCGCACGGCTCGCGAGCGAGTCGACCACGGTCTCGATCAGCGAGGGCGACAAGGAGCGGGTTACGCTCTATCTGCGTCCCGTCGCGGGCGCCGAAGCCGCGCCCGGTGATCAGCCGGCAGCCGCTGCGCCCGGCGGCGCGCCGGCAGGCCCCCCTCCGGACGAGGCGTCCAGCAGCCCCGCCATGCGCATCGGCGGGTGGGTCGCCATCGGGGTCGGCGGAGTCGGGGCCGTCCTCGGGACCGTGTTCCTCGTGAAGAACCGCTCCGACCGGGGCAGCGCGAACGACCTGTGCACCGGCAACGTGTGCCCCGAGTCGCGGCGGGCGAACATCGACTCGCTCGACAGCAGCGCCAACTCGGCGTCCACCCTCTCGCTCGTCTCGTACGCGGTCGGCGGCGCCGCCGCGGCCACGGGCGTCGTTCTCCTCTTGATGAGCCACGGCAGGCCGGCCGCGGCGACTACTGGCGCGACGGTCCCGAGTCCGCAGGCTCGAGCGGAGCGAGAGTTCGGACCAGTCACCTGGACGCCATGGGTCGACCTGCGATCGGCAGGGGTGATGGGTACCTTCTGATGCGCGTGCGAGCGGAGACCGCGGTCCTGCTGGCGGTGGTCGCCGGCTGTCTCGGCCAGCCCGAGCGCACGTTCTTCGACGACTCCGACGCCGGGAGCGAGACCGGCGCCGCGGATGCGTCCACCCAGGCGGACGCGACGGCGACCGCCGACACCACGACCGAGGTCGAGGCCTCTCCCGACACGTCGGTCGCGCCGAACGAGGGGGGCATGGACGGCGGTGTCCTCGACGCCCCGGCCGACGTCGCCGCCGAGGGGCCCTCGGACGCAGGGCTGGATGCCCCCCCCGACGTCGTCCTGCGCCTGGACGCCGCGACGGAGGCCGGATGCGGCCCGACCAACGTCCCCCAGAACTGCGGCGCGTGCGGTACGGCGTGCGACACGACGCATAGCCTCGGACCGACCTGCGCAACCGGCACGACGTGCGCCTACGGGGGCTGCGTCGGGGGCTGGGCCGACTGTCACGACGCGGCCCCGAACACCGACGGCTGCGAGACGCAGCTCGGGACGATCGCGAACTGCGGAGGTTGCGCGCAGGGGTGCGACACCGCCCATAGCACCGGGACCGCATGCGACGGCTCGGCGTGCTCGTACGCCGGCTGCGCGCGTGGATTCGCCGATTGCACCACGGCTCCGCCCAACAACGACGGGTGCGAGACGGCCATCACGACGGCGGCCCATTGCGGCGATTGCGACGCGGCCTGCGACACGACCCACAGCGTTGACGCCGGGTGCCCCGCGGGCACTGCGTGTACCTACGCGGGGTGTGCGACCGGCTGGTCGAACTGCAACACGACGGCGCCCGACCTCGCCGGCTGCGAGTGCAACACGCCCGCGTGCTGCGGCACGACCTGCCAGACGACCCACGCCACGGGCATCCCAAGCCTATCGTACTACGACTGCAACGCGCTGGCGAACGCGCGCGAGACGACCGCGCAGCTCGTCTCCCAGGCGCTCGAGGCGTGCGCGGCGTACACCGGGAGCGTCTCGCAGTGCGCGAGCGGACTCGATTGCTCGTCGGCGGGGCTCCCCGAAGCCGGCCCCTACGTGTGCAACGGGCAAGGAGGACGCGGCACGACGTGCACGACGTGCTGGAGCTACGGCGCGAACGGCTCGGACTTCCTGCAGACCGAGGACTGCAACTGCCCGGGCACGCCGATCGGCACCTGGAACTGAACGCACGTCCGCACGCTCGAGCGAAGCGAGAGTTCGGGCGTAACACCCGCACGAGTCCGCACGCTCGAGCGAAGCGAGAGTTCGGACGTAACAC
>DATGJA010000004.1:0-9674 GCA_035295445.1 Polyangiaceae bacterium
CCATGTTCGAAAAGCCCATGAACCCGATCTCGGTCGTGGCAACGCGAGCCCCGACCGGCAGCACCGATGAAACGAGACGAGCGGCGTCCACCTGCTGAGCCCCCACCCGATTGCCCATGGCGCCCGTCGCGTGCAGAAGCGTCGCGCCGTCCGTCGAGAGGCCGAGCGCCATCCAGTTCGCCTTCGGCGCGACCAAGAGGGACGGCACCCAGAACGCGAGGGCGATTGCGTGGACATGCCGCAGTACGCTTCGAGAAGACAGCTTCTTCCACACAGCAATGGCTCCTTGAGCTCCGTGGGCCAGCACGCGCAACCCCACGCATTGGAAAATCGCGAGGGCCGGTGCAGCGACGATCGAGAAGCGCCACCCCGCCATCCAGTCTCCGCCCGACCTCAGGACGAAGATCACGGAAACCACAGGAACCGCGGCCACGAACAGGCTGGCGTTGGCATGTCGGCGTCGCCATAGGCCGAGACCGGCCAGCGCCCAGAACGCGATCGGCGCCGTCAGGAGCACCACGCGACTGAGCGGCCCGGCCCCGGATAGCAGGTCGCGCTCCTTGGGAGATAGCGGACGGAGCAAGTACCTGGCTCCATCCAGGATGGAGTGCCAGGGATTCCCGACCTTGGCGTAGTAGGTGTTCGGGAGCAGGTCGCCATAGTACGCGAAGCGCGCCGCCAAGAGGGCCGCGAACGGGATCGCTGCGCACGCCGTCCAAAGGACGACGTTCTTCGGGTCGAAGCGACCGCGGCGCATGAGATACATCCGTATGAGCAGCAGGAGCGGCAGCAGCAGCACCGCGTCGGGCCTGACCAGGACGCACGCGAGCACCAGAAGCGACGAGCCATATCCGCGGGTCTGCGCGTACTCGCGCAGCGACCGCTCGACCAACGCAGTCAGGAGCGCCGCGTAGAGCATGGTCTCGAGTCCATTAACGGCAGATATTGCGAAATTGATATTCAGCGCGACGAGAAGCTGCGCCACGGTCGTCTCCGACGCTGTCAGCCCGAGGCGCGACGCGACGAGGCCCATCTCGCGAAGCGTCCACGCTCCGAGCGCGATTCCGCAGAACTTCGACGCCGCAATGACGCCGGACGAGCCAAAGACGCTTAGGAGAACGACGCTCAACAACAAATGAAGAGGACTTGAGAATCCTTCCGTCCTATCACCCACGTTGAATACGGGGCCGTGTCCCGCCAGAATGTGTGCGGCGTATCGAAGTGTGATGAATGCGTCGTCCGGCGTCACGGGAAACGTCAAAAATACGAGTCCCGCGAACGCCGCATAAGGAGCCAGGCGCAGGGCTGCGCCAAGATGGGCGTTGCGACGGATGATGGCCGGACCTCGCTTGAGGTTGGCGCTCGCTCCTCCTTTGAACATCAAGCCACGACCGGACCTTCCCCTATCAGCCAGTCGTGGTTATGCCCACTTTTAGCCGCGGTCAAGCCAGCATCTATATTTGTAAATAAATGACTATGCCGCGCTTACGAGCTCTTCTGTAAAGACGTTCGCGCGACGTTCACGTGAAGCGCGGCCAGGCTTCCGACGAAGGCCAGAGTCAGGCACGCCGGGAATGCGAGCTTGAGAATGGCTACGCCGCTAGCGCCTCCGACCGCAAAGAGAGCGTCGCCGGCGGCGCCGATGGGCAGAACCGCGAGCATCGCGATGAGCGGGAGGTCCAAGGACACGGCCCAAACCGGCGTCCTGAGGACACGAGGGCCCAAACACAGGAGGAGCACCGGCGCGAAGAACAGGCAGAGGTCGTACTGATGATGGTAGACGGAGAGCGAGCCCAAGCAGATCAAGGGGGTCACGAAGAGCGCGTTCTCGACGGGTCCGGGTCGCTGCCGGAGACGAAGTCCCTCATAGATGATCCACCCCGCCGCGCCGAGAGCGCAGACGGCGCTCGTCACCCGCGCGAAGACGGCGTCCCCGCTGAGGCCGTAAAGAGCAGACACCCAATCGAGCCGGGGGAGGGACACGATCGACCACGGGTTGGGGCTGTTGATGTTCTGCGGGGCGATGGCTTCGAAGGCCGCAGTGCTCGTGCGGTAGTCGACGAATGAGTCGCCGCCCATTCGCCAAAAACCCACGATGTTCAGGACGACCCAGGTCCCCACGGCCGCAACGACTGCACGAAACCTCCGATGGAGGAGCAGCAGGCCGAGAAACGGCAAGGCCAACGTGATCTTGAAGGCAGTCGCGACGATGGCCAACGCCGCCGATGTTTGCGGTCGACGTTCGTTCAGATGAGCAAGGAAATAGCAGAGTAGGCCGAGGACGAGCGGCGCCCCCTGGAGAAGCATCATGCCCCAGCGGATCCCCGCGCTAAGGAGGATAAGGCCCGCGGCAAGAGTCCACAGCTGCGTCCTCGCTTCGGGGACCAGGGCGCGGACCAAGGACCGAATACCCAGCACAAGGACGACGTTCTCGACGACGAACCAGAGTACCCATGCGGGATGGTAGGGAATGGGTGCCAGCGCGGCCATCAAGAACCCAGTCGCGGGCGGATACACGACTACGCCCATTCTCCCTGGCGGATACGACGCACCCGCGAAGTACGTTCGTGCCTCTCCCGCAGCGTTGAGCGCGTACACGTTGGCCCCGCGCAGGACCCCAACGCCCATCGCGTGAAGGACCGCGAAGTCCCCGCCGGTCCCCCCGCCGACGCGCGCCCAACCAGCGAGCAAGCCCGCGAGCAGGACGGCCACTCCGCCAAGAGCTGCGAGCGGCTGGCCCCATCGGGAGGACGTCGTACCCATCGGGGCCGGCGAGTAGCACACGCGCGTGCGATCGGGGGAACGCAAGGGCTGCGGACCGTCGTGGCAAGGAGTGACCCCGCACTCGGGGCGCCGCGTGGACATTTGAAACTCGAGCGGTAAAGTAGAGCTCGATTGTCATGCCCGCACTTCGTTTCGTGACGGTTACGCTCGTCGTTGGATCGTCGGCCTGTGTCATTCCCATCTCGCCCATCTCGACGAACGCATCGCCCGAGGGCGGCGTCGGGACCACCGTCACCACCGACGCGTCGTCGCCAGACGGCGGGACGCCCGCGATGCCGGAGAGCGCCCCCCCTCCCGGATCGTGGATCAACATCACCGGCCAGCTAGCGAACATGTCCTCGACGTGCGGGAACCTGTCGAACGTGTTTGCAAAGCCGGACGAAGACGAGCTCATCGCCGACGTGGCCGCCGTGGGCCTTTGGGCGACCCGCGACAACGGCGCCACCTGGCAGGAGCTCGGCACGGCGATGACGTCCGCCCCTGTCACGAACCGAGCCGAGATGATGCTCGTGGATCCACGGAACCCGCAGAGCTACTGGGAGGCCGGGAGCTACGGACCCTGCGTTTACCAGACGGAGGACGACGGCACCACGTTCGCGCAGCTGGGAAGCGCCGCGCACTGCGACGCCGTCAGCGTGGATTTCAGCGATCCCAATCGACTCACGCTGCTCGCCACTGCGCACGAGCAGCCGCAGACCCTCTTTCGCTCGACGGATGGCGGCAAGACATGGGCGAACGTCGGCGCGCCGCTTCCCAAGGGAGCTTATTGCTCGACCCCCCTCGTCCTCGACGGGCAAACGCACCTCGTCGGATGCGGCCTCTACGGGAGCCCCCTCAGCGGGATCTATCGCACGAACGACGGCGGGGCGAATTGGTCGCAGATCTCGCCCCACGGGGGTGGCTCCGGGCCGCTCGTCGCCTCCGACCATTCGATTTACTGGGCGATGATCAACGCGCCGGGGCTGGTGCGCGGGTCCGCGGACGGACAGACTTGGACGGATCTCGTCGGTCCGGGAATGGTCAGCGGGCGCAGCATCATCGAGCTGCCGGACGGACGCATCGCCACGCTCGCGTCAAACCACGTGATGGCATCGAAGGATCACGGCGCGACGTGGCAGCTCGCGAGCGCGGAGCTTCCCTACCCCGATGCCGTCGGGGTGACGTACTCGGCGCAGCGTAAGGCGTTCTACGTATGGCACAACGACTGTAACGGGGTCGTTCTGCCGGACGCCGTCATGCGCTTCGACTTCGACTACCAGACGGAATAAACGAGGGAATCGCTCGCAGCAACCGCGCCAGCACGGCTGCTTGACCGCGTCGGCGCCGCTCGTGTTAGGTTGCGCTGCCGCAAAGGCCGGCCCAGGTCACGATGCACGGAATGATTCAACCGAGCGCTTGCGGGCAACAGTATGCCGGCACGAGGGCGCCGGCGGCCGGGGCGTAGCTCGTGGACGACACGCCCGCAGCACCCCGGCCCGCGGACGACGCGTCGATCGACTCGGTGCGGGCGAGCGAGATGGGCACGGCCCTGCGCAACGGGATCAAGATGGGCGGGTCCCTCATCGTCACGTGGACGGTGGCGATCATCGTCAAGCTGCACGTCCCGGCGATTCTCGGGCCGGTGCTGCAAGGCCACTTTGGGTTCGCCGAGAGTTTCGCATCGATGTTCTTTGCCGTCCTTGGGCTCGGGATCGACACGCACCTGATGAAGGAGGTCTCGGTCCGACCCAAATACGCCTCGAACGTGGTCGGCGGCGTGATGGCGCTACGCACGCTGATGAGCCTCGCGCTCTTCGTCGCGATGGCGCTGGTCCTGCGACTGACAGGCCGATCGTGGGAGATCCTCCTCACGGTCATGGTGTTCGGCGCCGCCAACTATCTCATGGCATTCAACGCGACCCTCGGTGCCGTCCTTCAGGCGGTGTCACGCGTCGAACCGGCGGTGATCGCCAACATCGTCACGAAGGGCGTGTGGGGCATCGGGCTGCTGGTCGGCCTCCACTACCACGCGTCACTCGCGGTGCTCGCCCTCCCGGCGCTCATCGGGGAAGCGCTCCGGGCAGCCATCATGGTTCCCTCGACCACCAGCGGCGCGGGGCTCCGCTATCGGATCGACGTGCCCCACGTAAAAGAAGCCTTGGTCGCCAGCGTCCCTTACTTCGTCAATGCACTGGCGTTGGGGGTGCTCAGCAGCCTGGGCATGACGGTGTTGGAGTACATCAAGAAGGACGAGCGCGAGCTCGGCTGGTTCGGAGCGGTGCAGAACGTCGCATCTCTGTGCATGCTTCTCAGCCCGTTGCTCTTCTGGGTCGTGATGCCGCTGCTGTCGCGGGCAAACGCCCGGTCCGAGGAGGAGGGCCTGGCGGTCTTCCGCCGCTGTCTCGAGGGACTCGTCGTTGTCATCGTTCCGGCGACCGTCCTGCTCTCGGCCGGCTCCGATGTCTTCATTCGACTTGCCTTCGGACCCAAGTTCGCTCCGGCGCAAACGGGGCTGTCGATCCTCTCGCTGGTGTTCGCCATGACCTACATGAACACAATGTTGGCGCTGACGCTGATTGTGCGAGGCCGCGGGTGGGCGGTGACGGTCATCTCGGTGAGCGCCGTCTTCATCACGGCGACGCTGATGCTCGTGCTCGTCCCGCTGGGCCGGCACTTCATCGGCGAAGGGGGCGAGTGCGCTGGCGCGGCGATGTCGGTCATCGGGAGCGAGGCGTGCGTCCTGACGGCGATGTTGACGCGCTTCGAGTCCTTCCCGCTGGACGCCCGCAACGTCCGCGTCTTCTCGACGGCGGTCGCCATCGCCGCGGCTGTCCTCGTCCTCGACCGGCGCCTGCACCCGCTCGGACCGTCGAGGCTCGTGATCGACGCGGTCTTCTACGTGACGCTGGCGTTCGCCCTGCGGGTCGTGCGGATCTCCGACATCCAGCACGTGTTTCGATTGTTGAGGCATCGCGGCGAGGTTCCCGTGGCCCCGGCGCACGCGGAAGGGTGACGAACCGTGAGCCGGCCGGTGCGGGTCACGGTCCGGCACCTAGGGGTCGCAGCCGCCGCGCTCGTCGCCGCGCTCGGTGCGTGGGTCGCCGGCGCGAGGCTCCGCGCGCCGCGCGTCCTTCGCTTCGACTACTGGGCGGCCCCGCTCGACGAGGAGGGCTATCGCGCGCTCGCGGCCCGAGACGGCTGGTCGGCGCGCCCTTTCGACCTCGGCGGAGGATTGGTGGCGCGGGGCCTCGAGCGCGCCGCGCGGGACGCGAGCGCGCCGTGGATCGTGTTCTTTCCAGGCAATAGCGGCACCGTGCTCGAGGACTCGCAGAAGTATCTCGACGCTCTCGTGGGCGACCGGGGCTGGGGGGCGGTCGTCTGGGCGTACCGAGGATTCGACGGGAGCGGCGGAGCTCCGAAGCCCGAGCTGCTCGTCGACGACGCATGGAGGCAGTACCAGCTCGTCGTCCAGGAGCGGGGCGGCTCGCCGGCACAAGTTCACGTGATCGGCTTCTCGCTCGGCAGCGCGATCGCGTCGGCGGTCGAAGCCCGCGCCGCGGACCATCCACCCGCCTCGGTGGTGCTGCTCGCGCCGCTGACGGTCGTCGACGTGAGCGGCGATTCTTACGAGACGCTCCGGTACCTCGACGCCTTTCGCGGCCCCACCCTCGTGCTGCACGGTGGCTCGGACGACACCCTCCCCGTGAGTGGGGCGCGCGAAGTGGCGAACCGGCTGGGGACGCACGCGCATCTGGTGGTCCTTCCCGGGCTGCGCCATTTCGACCTGCTGGCGTCGAAGGCGGCGGTCGACGTCGTGCGCTCCTTCACGGAAGGACATGGTGACGACCTGGAAGCCCCTGCCGCGGTGAGGTAGCGTAAGGCCTGTGCGCACGCAGATCGTCGTCCCCTGTTACAACGAGGAGGAGCGACTCGAGGTCCAGGCGTTCGACGGGTACCTCGCCTCGCAGCACGACGTCGGTTTCGTGTTCGTCAACGACGGAAGCCGCGACGGCACGCTCGAGGTGTTGCGCGGCCTCGAGTCGCGCTGGCCGGGTCGCGTGCTCGTCGTGGACCAGCAGCCCAATCAGGGGAAGGCAGAGGCGGTCCGCGTCGGCATCCTCCGCGCAATCGACGTGGGGGCGAGCTACGTCGGCTATTTCGACGCTGACCTCGCGACGCCGCTCGACGCCATCGCGGAGTTCGTCCAGGTCCTCGATCGCAATCGGAACATCGATATCGTGATCGGCGCGCGCGTGGCGCTCCTCGGCCGGCGCATCGAACGGAGACCCGTGCGCCATTACCTGGGGCGAGTCTTCGCGACCGCAGCCAGCCTCGTCCTCGCCCTCCCCGTCTACGATACGCAGTGCGGCGCAAAGCTCTTTCGCGCCGGCCCGGCGGTGCGGACCCTCTTCGAGGCGCCGTTCGGCTCTCGATGGATATTCGACGTCGAGATCTTCGCCCGCTATTTGACGAGCTTCGGGCGGGCGGAGGGGCTCTACGAGCTGCCGCTGGCTCGCTGGGCGGACGTCGGCGTCTCGCGCGTCAAGCCCACGGACTTCCTGCGCGCCGGCGGCGAAATGGCGGCCATCTACCGCACCTACCAGCTCGAACGACACCTCACGGTGTTGCTCGGCGTCCTCAGCGCGCCGTTCGTGCGGTATGCCGGCGCCGGCGGCGTCGGCACCGCTGTGCACTACGCGACGCTCGCGATCGTGGTCGAGGCCTTCGGCGTTTCGCCAGCGGCCGCGACGGCGGTGGGGGCCGTGGCGGGTGCGGGCGTCAACTATCTCCTCAACTATCACCTGACCTTCGCGAGCAAGGCGTCGCACGCGCGGACGTTGCCCCGTTTCGCCGCCGTGGCGGCCGTCTCGGCGGCCCTGAACGCCGCGGGGATGTGGTACCTCACGCGCCGCTGGCACGTGCACTACCTAGCGGCGCAGCTCGCGTGCACGCTCGTCGTCCTGGTCCTCGGGTATGTGGCCAACCGTGCGTGGACCTTCGGGGCGGCGGTCGCCCGCCACAAGAGCGAACCAGAGACGCCGCCCGTCGCGCCCGCCCCCGAGGAAGCTCGAGCCGACGCCGACGCGAAGGTGCGGCCGTCGGGACTCTCGGCCGAAACACCCAAACCATGACGCGCCCGGTGGACCCTCGGCCTGCGGCCGAGTCGCCCGGCAACCGTGGCTTTCGGGGCATCGAGGGCGCCCGCGGCTGGCTCGCGTGGGCGGTCGTCGTTTCGCATCTGGTTCTTCTCAACGGGGCGAATACCTACGGCGCGGCCTTCAAAGTGCTCGCGAAGCTCGGCGACTGGTCCGTCGCGGCCTTCGTGATCATCAGCGGATTCGTGATCACGAACCTGCTCTTGACGAAACGCGAACCTTACGCCGTCTACATCACGCGCCGGGCGCTCCGGATCTATCCGGCCTACCTCTTGAGCCTCGCATTCGCCGTTTGGGTCTCGTCACTGACGACGCGTGTGCTCTCTACGATCCCCTGGGGCGACCCGGGCCAGATCTGGTTCGGCCGCCTGCAAGTCCATGAGATTGCGAGCGGGCGATTGTGGTCGCACCTCGTCGCCCACGTCTTGTTGCTACACGGCGCCATTCCGAACGACGTCCTGCAACAATCCCAGTTCATGTTCCTGGCTCCGGCCTGGAGCCTCTCGCTCGAATGGCAATTCTACCTAATTGCCCCCATGATCGTCGCCGGACTCCGCCGTTCTGCCGCGAAGATCGTCGTGTTCCTCCTCTTCGTCGCCGGGATGCTCGCCTACCAGTGGGGTGCGCTCGGTGGGTACGACTTGCCCAGCATTCTCCCCGGTGCGGGGATGCTCTTTCTCCTCGGGATCGCGACCCGGCTCGCGGTCGATCGCCTTCCCACGTTCGATCGGTATCCCGTCGTACCCATCCTTCTCTGTCTCGTCGTGTTGACGGCCGCCTCGCGGAACCTGCTCCCCGTCGGCCTCTGGTTCGCGATCGTCTCGCACTTTCGAACGGCGCCGGACGCGCGCGGACGTACGGCCGCCATATTACGTGCGGGCCTGGACGGGCGAATCGCGTCGGCTGCCGGCGATCGCTCGTATTCAGTTTATGTCCTTCATTGGCCGCTCGTGCGGCTATCCGTCTTTCTCGGGTACGGCGTGCTGGCCCTTCCGCGCTGGACGATCTTCGCCCTGTCGGTGGCGCTCGTCGTCCCAGCGGTCCTGCTCTCGTCGGAGCTCATGTTCCGCTTCATCGAGCGGCCGTTCATCCGCCTCGGCAAGCGCGCGTTCTCGAGCGACGTCCGCTACAGGGCGGTGAACGTCGTGGCTCCGGCGCCGATCGAGGCACCGGTCAGAGAAAGGGGCCCGTGAGGGTCGTTGACTTCGGTCGAACGTGCCGCTATGCGTCAGGATTGCCGGTCCGTGCTCCCTACGTTAGCTCGATGGACGAGTCCTTGGCGGTCGCGGGCCGCACAAACACTCTCGAGAAGCAGGCCTCCGCCGGTCCGATTCGCTTCCATCAACTCGACGGCCTTCGCGCCATCGCGGCCAGCCTGGTCGTGGCCCATCACCTCGGCACGACCAAGATCGGTGAGGCGGCCCTGGCGAGGGGCCACTACGTTCTCGGCTTCTTCATGGGGACGGTCGGCTCCTCGGGAGTCGAACTCTTCTTCGTACTGAGCGGGCTTCTCCTGTGTCGGCCTTACCTTCGCGAGGGCCGGAGATTCGATCTGAGGCGCTACGTCGACCGTCGCGCGGTGCGTCTCTTTCCGCCGTACCTCGTCGCATGGCTCGCCTGCGGGGTATTTCTCGGCGTGGCCTGGCTCTTTCCCACCTGGTGGACCGCGAACGCATGGCTCCCGCCTTTTCGTTGGGTCCCGTGGCTTTCGCAGGTGGGCATCGTTTACTTCGGAACGCACTGGTGCTTTGCGTG
>DATGJA010000005.1:0-27025 GCA_035295445.1 Polyangiaceae bacterium
CGCGGGCGCGGGCGCGGGTGCGGGCGCGGTCTCGGGCGAGGGCGCGGTCTCGGGCGACGTCACCGCCGCGGTCGAGCCCCCTTTGTCGCACGCCGCGAGGACCACCGTTGCCAGCGCCAGCCACCCCTTCATGCTTTCCTCCGCGCGTACACTCGCCGGGTGAGCTCCGGCTCGTCCTCGTGCGCGACGAGGGGCCCCGCCTCGAACTCGACCTCGTCGATCCGCGGTGCGAGCACTGCGTTCGGCGAGGCTACCCGATCCGGCACGTACGTGACGTCGATGACGTCCGCGTACTTCATCCCCTCCGCGTAGATCCGCGCGCCGCCGATGAACCAGACGTCCGAGCCGCCCGCGAGCGCCAGCGCCTCGTCGATGCTCCGCGCCGTCTCGACGCCGGGCACGTCGATTCTGCCCCGGGTGACGACGATGTTCCGCCTCCCGGTGAGCGCCTTGCCGATCGACTCGAACGTCGTCCGGCCCATGATCACCGTGGAGCCCATCGTCAGCCGTTTGAACCGCCGCAGGTCCCCGCCGTGGCGCCAGGGGATCTTGCCGTCCACTCCGATCACCCCCTCTGGCGACACCGCGTAGACGATCCCGCGCATCACGTCAGACGGCCACTTTGAAGGCGATGGCCGGGTGCGGGTCGTAGCCCGTCAGGACGAAGTGCTTCATCACAGTGGCGGTGTCCGCCTCGAGGAGGGGACGCAGGTCGTCCAGCTTGCGGATCGACGGATCGATGGCCAGCCGGGGCAGCGGCCGCGGCGCCCGCTCGAGCTGCAGGCGCAGGCCGGGGACGTGATCGTACTCGGCCATCGAGCCGTCGGGCTTCGAGGTGTAGACGTGCGCGTCGACCAGCGTGTGGCCGAAGAGGCCCGCGCGCAGGCCCGTGAAGCGCGCGAAGAGCTCGAGGAGGAGGGCGTACCCGGCGATGTTGTAGGGCACGCCGAGGGCGACGTCCGCGCTGCGCTGGGTCAGGTGCAGGTTGAGCAGCGGCTCGCCGCGTTCGTCGGTCTGCACGTTGAGCATGAAGAGCAGGTGGCACGGGGGCAGCTTGCTCGTCTGCGCATTGCCGGGCGCCCAAGCGGTCACCACGAGTCGCCTGCTGTTGGGGTTGCGCGCGGCCTCCTCGACCACCCAACGCACCTGGTCGTTGAACGACGGCGCGCCTTCGGCGTCATGAGTCGGAAAGTGGCGCCAGAAGTTGCCGTACGCGCTCGGTACGCGCCCCTGCGCGTCGGCCCATGGGTCCCAGAACCTGCACCCGTGCTTGCGCAAGAGGCCGATGTTCGTCTCGCCGCTCAAGAACCAGAGGTTCTCGACGACGATGTTCTTCCAGGAGATCTCCTTCGTGGTCAGCAGCGGGAAGCCGCGACGGAGGTCAATCTCGTAGTTTTCGTTGAACGTCGAGAGGGTGTCGACGCCGGTGCGGTTGGGCTTGCGCGTGCCCCGCGAGAGGACCGCGCGCACCAGATCCAGGTACTGCTCCACGACAGCGGGATCTCGCTTGGCGCGAGCTTGCTGTCAATGGCGACCCAGGGCTATTGGCAGGCTGCCCCGCCGGCGGGGAAGTAGTAGCCGATGGCCATGCACATCTCGTTCGAGGCGGCCGTCTCGCCGACCGTCACGGCGGTCGTCCCGGTGTTCTGGTAGGCGCAGCTGTACGTGAAGCTGTCGCCCGCCTTGACCGTCAAGAAGTTCGGCGCGTTCCAGAGGCCGACGTCCGGGTGCTCCCAGTCCGTCGTATCCACCAGGTTCGTCGTCTGCCCGCCGCTGACGTAATTGACCTTCGATTCGACCGCGTGCTTGTGGGTGTGCGTCGTCATCACGAAGAACTTCGAGCCGGCGGCTGCCGTGCAGGTCCCGTACACCGTCTGCTTACCGGGGCCGGCCGCGCTGGCGGGTGGGACGTTGATCGTCGCGTTGAAGGACACCATCGCCCCGGCGCGGTACTGGAGGCTCTGCGCCGCAACGACGTTCATCTTCACCTGCGGCGTCACCGGCGTCGACCCGGTGTTGATAAAGTGCATGTTGAGCATGATCTGCGTGCCCGCCGGGAGCGGAAGGCCGACCCCCTGAGGCATCGCGAGCTCGATGATCTCGCCCGGTAGCGACGTCGCGTACATCCACGTGCCGCCGCCGAACGAGCACGCCGAGAGCGTGCCGTCCGCGGCCGCGCCGGCGGTCTGCTGGTAGGCGATGAAGTGGTGGCTGCTTCCAGGCGTCATCCACGACTGGATCTTGCCGACGTCGAACTCCGACGTGTTCGGCAGGGTCTTGTAGTAGCAGAGGAAGCTCTCTTGCCCCGGCTGCACGGTGATGGCGCCGGGCGGCGTCGCGATCTGGTAGCCCTGGCCCGCGGCGGGGGGCGTCAGATCGTTTCCGGGCATGCACGAGGTGCCCTGGCCGCAGCCGCGCGTCGGTGCGACGCCGCCGTCGGAAGGCGTCGTCCCCGATCCGGACGACGACCCGGCCTTGGAGCCAGAGCCGCTGCTGGGACCGGATCCGGAGCTGCCCGTCCCGGCGCTTGGCCCCGACGGAGTGCTTGACCCGCCCGAGCTCGCGGTGCTCCCCGAGCCGCCGGTCTGGGTTCCGCCCCCCCCGCCACCGCCCCCCCCGCCGCCCTGGCCGGTGGAGGCGCCGTTGTTGGTCGAGCCGTTGTTCGAGGGGCCGGTCGGGCCCTCTTGGCCCGTTCCGAGCCCTCCCGTCGGCGGCGAGGCGCTACTGCAACCCGCGACGCCCAGCGCCAGGAAGAACGCGACCGACCTGCAAGTCATGCCTGCCCCAATCTCGAACCTTGTAGCCATGGCCTACCCTCTTGGATGGAGTGCCCGACCTCTTGCCCGGATTATCTACAAGACGCGAAACACGTCGCAATCACTGTGTCCACTTCTTGCTCTTTTTTCGTGTGTTTATTGAGGAATCGTCCGCGTCCACCGCACGACACGCGCGCGCGCTACGTGAAACGCGCACGAACTACGCGCGCATTCGCCGTTCTCGTTCTTCCTGCCCGAGGGCGCCGATGGCATCGAGACAGGCGGCGGCGACCCTCTTGTACGTTCGCGGACCACCCGGCTCGGCAAGCAGCGCCGTCAGATCGACGGGTGCGCCGAAGACGACGTGGATGGGGTTGCCCCGGCCCGTCACGCCGCCGACGACTTGGCGTGCCAGGTCGTTGCCGAGGCCGTTCACGAAGACTGGAATCACGGGGACGCGCGCGTGGTAGATGATGCGGCCGACGCCGCTCTGGGGCGGCAAGAAGGTGTACGGGTCGTCGTCCTTCTTGCGGGTGCCCTCGGGGTGGAGGCCGACGAGAAAGCCGCCCCGGCGGAGGAGCGCCGTGACCTCGTCGAGGCTCGCGACGTTGAGCGCCGCGCGCGCCCGCTCGCGAAAGATCGGTGGGTACATCGCGAAGAAGCTCATCGCGCCGTTGACCACCGGGCCGAGGGGGTGATCATAAAAAAAGGTCGATCGCACCGGGAACAGGATGCGCTGGGGAAGCCCGCGGGCGACGAGCTCGGCGGTCGCTACGTAGAGGTCGAAGAACGAGCGGTGGTTGGAGACGAGCACGAAGCTTCGCTCCGCATCCCACGGCGGCACGCGCTCGAAGCCGAAGATGCGGCTAATGCGCGCCGTCGCCGCGCGGATCCAGAACTGGCCGACGGTCCGCTGCAGCACGCGGATCGATCGGTCGAGGGGTCCCGGCCTCAGGCTCGCGCGGATGAATCGAATCTGCGCCCTCTCGAGGGGCGTGAGGGCGCCCTGGCCCATCTCGAGCAGGTCGCGTTCGTGCGAGGCGCCGTCGCCTCGGGCGGGGAGAACCTCGGGCAACACGGGAGGGCGGCGCGCGCAGAGGGCTGCGGGCGCGATAGGGTGCTGGAAAGCGAGGCCGGGCGCAAGCCCAAGCCGGTGCTCCCGTCGGGCCGACGGAGGGCCGCGGCGCGGGTGGCGAAGAACGTTGACAGTGGCGCCTCCGTGGACGATAGCCGAGGGCCCGTGCGCGCCAGTTTTTTCGACGTCGACGGCACGCTGATCCGCGCGAATCTGCTGCACCCGACGGCGTTCTACCTCACCAACCAGCCGAACCCGGTGCGGACGCTGCGATCGGTCGCCCGGGCGCTGGCGGGCGCACCGCGCATGGCGCTCGCCGAGATCGTCGATCGCCGGCGCTTCAACGAGCTCCTCTTCGCATCGTACGAAGGCATCTCGCAGGACCGGCTTCACATCCTCGCCGACGAGGCCTTCGACCGGTCGATGAAGCGCGCCCTCTACCCCGGCGCCCGCGAGTTCGTGCAACGGTGCCGGGCGGAGGGCCACGAAGTCGTTCTCGTGTCGGGCGCCCTCGACTTTCTGATGGAGCGGCTGAGGCGGCACGTGGGCGCGACGGGGTTTATCGCGAACCGTCTTGAATTCAAGGACGGCTATGCGACGGGACGCCTGCTCCGTCCGGTCGTGGCGGGACCGGAGAAGGCGCGGCTCATCCGTGAGTGGGCCCGCGAGCGCGCGATCGATCTGGGCGAATGCTTCGCCTACTCGGATAGCTACTCGGACGTGCCGATGCTCTCCGTCGTGGGGCATCCGTGCGCGGTCAATCCGGACCTTCGCCTCTCGAAGCTCGCCCGGACGTATTCTTGGCCCGTGATCCACCTCGGCAAGCGGCCCGTGGCGGCCGGTCTCCTGGAGCGCCTCCCATGACGAACCCCCTCTCGCCCGCGCCGCTCGTCCTCGCGGCCCGGCCCAGGGCGCGCGGGCCCGGGCACCCGCTCGTCGTCACGATGGACAAGAGGAGCGGGCCGCGGACGGTGTTCAGCGGGGACCGACTCGTCGAGGTCGACCTGCCGGCGGGGTCCCGCGTGGTCTACCCCCGGGCGCCGCTCGAGCCGCTGCGCGACGTCGACGCCGCCATCCGCTACGCCATCAACCGGCCGATCAACAGCGATCCGCTGCACGCCAAGCTACGGCCCGGGATGAAGGTGGTCATCGCGATCGACGACCTGTCGCTCCCCCTGCCACCGATGCGGAGGCCGGACGTCCGGGAGCGGGTCCTGACGGTCCTGCTCACGCTCCTCGCGGATCACGCGGTCGAGGACGTGTCGATCGTCATCGCGACGTCGATTCACCGCCGCATGACGGGCGAAGAGGTCCGCCACGTCGTCGGGGACCGAATCTTCAAGGCGTACTGGCCCGACCGCCTCTACAACCACGACGCCGAGGACCCCAAGGGGATGAAGCTCGTCGGCACGACCGATCACGGCGAGGTCGTCGAGCTCAACCGCCGCGCGGTGGAGTCGGACCTTCTCATCTACGTCAACTTGAACCTGTCGCCGATGGACGGCGGACACAAGTCGGTGGCCGTCGGGCTCTGCGGGTACCGGAGCCTTCGCGCGCATCACAACCCCCACGTCATGCGCGAATGCTTCTCGTACATGGACCCGTCGCGGAGCGCGCTTGCGTCGAGCATCGAGCGCATGGGCCGGCTTGTCGAGAACGCGCTCAACGTCTTTCACATCGAGACGACGATCAACAACCGCATGTTCGACCGTCCGCTCGAGTTCCTGCACAAGAACGAGGACGACTGGACGTCGTCGGAGCGCGCCGCCTACAGGGGCCTGTCGTTCACGCTCGGCAAGCTTCCCCAGCCGGCCCGACAAGCCATCTTCCAGCGCATCCCGTCGCCGTACGGCGTGACGGGGGTGTTCGCGGGCGAGTGCGAGGCCGTGCACGCGCAGACGCTCGAGAAGTGCGCGGCCCAGTACTTCGTTCCGCTCCACGGGCAGGCGGACATCCTGGTCACCGGGATTCCGTACATCAGCCCGTACAACGTCAACTCCTTCTTGAACCCGTTGCTCGTGCAGGTGATGGCAGAGGGGTACCTCTTCAACTTTTATCGCGGCGCGCCCATCGTGCGGAAGGGCGGCACGATGATCGTGTTTCATCCCTGCACCGACCAGTTCGACAAGGAGCACCACGCGCCGTACGTCGAGTTCGTCCACGACGTCCTTCCCCAGACGCGCGACGCCGCCGAGATGCACAAGAAGTTCGAGGAGGGCTTCGCGTCGAACCCCGCGTACATCGAGATGTATAGGCGAGGGCACGCGTACCACCCCGCGCACCCGTTCTACATGTGGTACTGGGGCGAGGCGGGCCGCCGTCACCTCGGGCGCGTCATCGTCGTCGGCGCGGACAACGACTACGTCCCGAAGCTCCTCGGCTGGGAGACGGCGTCGTCGTTCGCGGAGGCCGTGAGCATGGCGAAGGACGGCGGCCACGACCCCCAGATCACGATGCTCCACGTCCCGCCGATCGTGATGGCGGACGTCACGGTGTGAGCTCGGAGATGGCAGCGGCTCGTCTCGACGTCTACGGCATCCTCGAGGGCGCGCGCCTCGTCGTGCTCGGGGGTACGGGCTTCCTCGGGAAGGTCTTCTGGGCCATGCTGCTCGACCGCTATCCGGGCGTCGGGCGCATCTACCTCGTGGTTCGCCCGAAGGGTCCGGGCGAGAGCTCCACGCCGGAGGGGCGCTTCTGGAGCGAGATCGCGCCGAGCGAGGCGACCGAGCCTCTCCGGCGTGCGCACGGGGACGGCTTCGCCGCGTTCCTGCGCGAGAAGGTCGTGCCCATCGACGGCGACATGGGCCAGCCCCTCTGCGGCCTGGGCGAAGAACGGGTGCGCGAGCTCTCGGGCACGATCGACGCGGTGGTCAACGTCGCGGGGGTCATCGATTTCAGCCCCCCGCTCGACGAGGCGCTCGAGGCGAACGCGTTCGGCGCCCAAAACCTCGTCGCCCTGGCGCGGGCGCTGGGCAACGCGCCCGTATTCCACACGAGCACGTGTTACGTGGCCGGTTCGCGCGCCGGGCCGATCCTCGAAGAGCACCCCTGCGTGCACCCATTTCCACGCGCCGACGAGCTCGGCGCCGATCTATGGGACCCCGACCGCGAGATCGCCGAGTGCCTCGATCTCGTCGCCCAGGCCACTCACCGTTGCGACGACGCGTTCCGGCAGAGCGAGTTCGCCGAGCGCGCGCGCCAGAATTTGGAAAGGCGCGGCGAGCCGGCGCACGGGGAGCCGTACTCGGCCGAGCTCGGTCGCGTTCGACGCAAGTTCATCGCCGACCGCCTCGTCGAGGCGGGGCTCGACCGCGCGACCCACTGGGGATGGCCCAACATTTACACGTACACGAAGGCCATCGGCGAGCAGGTGATCGCTCGGAGCGGCTTGCCCTTCACCCTCGCTCGTCCGGCCAGCTGCGAGTCGTCGCTCGAGTTCCCCGAGCGCGGCTACAACGAGGGCGCGACCACGAGCGCGCCCCTCATCTACCTCATCATGAAGGGTGAGGCGCAGATCCTCGGCGGCCACGTTCCGCTCGATCTCATCCCCACCGACTACGTCGTCGCGGGGATGATCGTTGCGCTCGCCGAGCTGCTCGAGGGGACGGCGAAGCCCGTCTACCAATTCGGCGGCGCCGACGTCAATCCGTGCACCGTGCAGCGCTTCGGTGAGATGGTGGGGCTCTACAAGCGGAGGCACTACCGCCAGTCGACGGCGGGCAATCCGTTCGTCAACGCGCTGCAGGGCCGCTTCGAGCCGTCCTTCGTCGACCGACCGCGCTTCGACCGGATGGGTTCACCGGCGATCGCCGGCGCCGCGCACCGGGTGGCGTCCCTCGTGCGCCGGGCGGGCCCGTCGCTCGCCCCGGCGGCCAAGGTGCTCGAGTCGGTCTCGCAGCGGCAGGCCAAGATCGCGCACGTGCAGAAGCTCTTCGAGCCCTTCACGACGAAGGTCAACGGCCCCTTCGACTGCTCGAACACGCGCGCCGCCTATGCGCGATTGGGCGAAGAGGACCGCCAGAAGCTTCCCTGGGCGCCCGAGGCCATCGACTGGGCCGACTGGATGATGAACGTCC
The DNA here is from genome assembly GCA_035295445.1 of Polyangiaceae bacterium. Classification (GTDB taxonomy): domain Bacteria; phylum Myxococcota_A; class Polyangia; order Polyangiales; family Polyangiaceae; genus Palsa-1150. Next base: position 7,908 of record DATGJA010000005.1, read on the forward strand.
ACATGCCGGCGATGGAGCGCCGCATCATTCCCGAAATCGACCGGCGGTCCCAGAAGCCTCCGAGGGCACTCGCGCCGCACGCAACGCTGGTGACGCTGGTCGACGAGATGGCCGAGCGGCACGGACACGCCGTGGCGCTGCAGCGGACGACCGACGACGGCCTGACGCGCGTCTCCTTCGCCGACGTCGCCCTTCGGGCGCGCGCGGTGGCGGGTCGCCTCGCAGCCGCGGGGATCGCGAAGGGGGATCGCGTCGCGCTGAGCGCCGAGAACGGACCCGAGTGGGCGATCGCTTACTTCGGGATCGTTCGCGCAGGTGGCACGGTCGTGCCGGTGGATCCGTCGCTCGACGCCTCCGCGTGGCTCGGCGTGCTCGACGACAGCGGCGCCGGATCGATCATCTGGGACGCGACGGTCAAGGCGCTCGCAGAGGTGGAGGCGGCGAGGCCGCGCCTCGTGACCTTCGCGATCGACGCCGCGACGCAGGAGGGGGCCGAGCACGCGGCGCCGAGCGTGACCGTGGAACCTTCGGACCTCGCGAGCCTCATCTACACGAGCGGCACCACCGGTCGTCCCAAGGGCGTCAGGCTCACCCACAAGAATTTCACGGCTCTGGTCGCGGCGCTTGCGCCGATCTTCCCCCTCTCCGCGGCGGACGCGGTCCTCAGCGTCCTGCCCCTTCATCACACGTTCGAGTTCACGTGTGGGCTGCTGCTCCCGTTCTCGCGCGGCGCCCGGATCGTGTACCTGGGAGAGCTGACCGGAGATCGCCTGGTCGACGGGCTGCGCTCGGCGCGCGCGACGGCGATGGTGGGTGTCCCCGCCGTCTGGCAGCTCCTCGAACGGCGCATCCTGCAGCGAGTGGACGAGCAGGGACAGGCGGTCCGAGCGGCGTTCGACCTCGCGACCGATGCCAATCGCTGGCTGTCGACGAACGTCGGGTTCGACGCGGGCCGTCTGCTCTTCGGAGCGGTCCACCGGGCGATGGGGGGGCGCATCCGCTGGTTGATCTCGGGAGGCGCCGCGCTGCCTCGAGAGACGTACGATCGATACGCGGGGCTCGGCATGCGCCTCACCGAGGGATACGGGCTCACGGAGGCGGCGCCGGTGCTCGCCGTCGGCCGTCCGGATCGAGCCGAGCGGGGGGTCGGGCGCGCGCTGCCCGGCGTGGATCTCAAGATCGCCGACCCCGACGAGCGGGGCGTGGGCGAGGTGCTCGCCCGCGGCGCGAACGTCATGGCCGGCTATACGGACGGCGCGGCGACCCGGCAGGCGATCGACCCGGAGGGCTGGCTCCACACCGGCGACCTCGGCCGCCTCGACGCCAAGGGTCGCTTGCAGATCGTCGGCCGCATCAAGGACGTCGTCATCTCGACGAACGGGGAGAACGTCCACCCCGAGGAGGTCGAGCGACGGCTCGGCGCGGTCCCCGACGTCGCGGAGCTCGCCGTGGTCGGGCTCGACGTCAGGGGTACCGAGCGCGTGGCGTGCCTCGCCGTCCCCGCCGGAGAGCGGGGAGCGGACCGAGCCGCCCGAAGCGAGAGGGCGAGGAGCGCGCTGCGCCGCGCGATCGACGATCTGCCGTTCGGTCTGCGGCCCGTCGTGGTGCACTTGTACGACGCGCCGCTGCCGCGCACCGCGACGCGCAAGGTCAAACGAGACGAGGTGCGCGCGATCCTCTCCCGGATGGTCGTCGCGAGCTCGCGTCCGGAGAACGGCGCGGGGGCCTTGAACCCCGTCCGGGTCGCGGTCGCCGGGGTGAGGGGGCTGCCGCCCAAGTCGCTCGTGGCGAGCGCCACGCTGCGGGGCGACCTGGACTTCGACTCGCTCGCGATGACGGAGCTGCTCGAGGTGCTCGAGGGTCGCTTCGGCGCCATCGACCCGCAGCGCCTGGAGCGATGCGAGACCGTCGGTGACGTCGAGGAGCTCGTGAAGGCGCCCCCGCCCGGCGATGCTCGACCGAGCGGGCGGGCGGCCGCCTCGACGTCCGCGCCGCCGATCGTGCTCCCCAAGCCGGTGCAGGAGATCGGCAAAGCCTTCATCGGCAAGCTGCAGGACGTCTTTTACGGCGAGGTGATGAAGCCGCGGGTCTACGGACGCGCCTACATCCCCCACAATCGAAACGTCATCGTGGTCGCCAATCACTCCAGCCACCTCGACATGGGCTTCGTGCGCCACGCGTTGGGCTCGTACGGCGACGAGATCGTGTCGCTGGCGGCGCAGGACTACTTCTTCGAGAGCGGTATCAAGAGGGCGTTCTTCGAGAACCTGACCAACCTCAAGCCCATCGACCGCAGGGCCTCGCTCCGACAGGCCATCCGCCAGGCCGCCGAGGTGATCGAACGGGGCAGGACCGTCCTCGTGTTCCCGGAGGGCACCCGCAGCAGCACGGGCGAAATCCAGGAGTTTAAGCCCCTGGTCGGACACCTGGCGCTCGTCCACGGGGTCGACATCCTCCCGGTCTTTCTGGGAGGGACCCACTCGGCGATGCCGAAGGGCGCGCCGCTGCCCGCCAAGCGGGAAATCGTCGCGCGCGTCGGTCCGCCCTTGTGCGTGGCCGACTTGCGCCGGCTGACGCAGTCGATGCCGCCCGCCGACGCCGCGCGCGAGGTCGCCCGCGTCGCGCGGGCCGCCGTCCTTGCCCTGAGCGACGGCACCGTCCTCGACATCGCAGGCGCCGGTGCCAAGCAGGACCTCGTGCCGGAGCGCGAGCATCCGCTCATCGCGCTCTTCGCGGAGCTCGAGGGCAAGTTCCGGGCGGGAGAGGTGGAACGCGCGGTCAGCTACTACGTGTCGCTGGGCAATGACGAGCTGGCGAAATGGACCGTCCGCGTCGATCCGCGCGGGTGCGACGTCCGGCCGGGCAAGCCCGACGGTCAAGCCGACTGCGTGCTCAAGACGAGCCCGGAGATCTTCACGAAGATCGTGCGCGAGTCCTACATCCCGAGTCCAGCCGACTTCCTCGCGGGCGTCATCAAGTCGAACGACGTAGGGCTGCTGCTCACGTTCCAGAAGGTCTTTCAACTCGACCAGCCGTCATGAAGTACCTCGTCACGGGCGCCACCGGATACCTGGGATCGCACCTCGCGCGTGCGCTCGAGGGGGCGGGGCATGCCGTCGTGCCGTTCGCGCGATCGCTGGGGGGCGACGTTCTCGATGGGCCGGCAGTCGCCCGAGCCGCCGCGGGCTGCGACGGCGTGTTCCACTGCGCGGGGCGCGTGTCGCGGCGGCCGACCGACGCCGAAGAGATGTACCGCGTGCACGTGCGGGGCACGAAGGCCGTGCTCGCGTCGTGCGTCGAGGCCCGGGTGCGGCGGGTCGTTGTCGCCTCCACGAGCGGAACGATCGCGGTGACCGAGGATCCGCACCACGTCTGCAACGAAGACGGCCCTCCGCCCATCGGGCTCGTCTCGCGGTGGCCTTACTATCGCGCCAAGCTTTTCGCCGAGCGCTCGGCGCTGTCCTTCCACGCGAGCGGCCGCCTCGAGGTTGTGTGCGCCAACCCCAGCCTTCTCCTCGGTCCGGGCGACGCGAACGGGTCGTCGACGGAAGACGTGCGCCTTTTCCTGCAGGGGGGGCTCCGCGTCTTGCCCGCCGGCGGACTGTCGTTCGTCGACGTGCGCGACGCCGCGGAGGGACTCCTCGCCGCGATGACTAGGGGTCGCTCCGGCGAGCGCTACTTGCTGGGCGCCGCCAACATGACGTTCGCCGAGTTCTTCGGCCGCCTGGGCCGCATCGCCGGTGTCCGCACGCCGAGGTTGGAGTTCCCGCGGTCGCCAGATCTCGCGCGCTGGAGCGCGACGTGGGTGGAGCGCATGGCGGGTCGACTCGGGGTCGCATCCGCCGTCGATCCCACGAGCGCCGAGATGTCGCAGTACTTCTGGTACGTCGACGCCGCCAAGGCGATGTCGGAGCTCGGCTGGACGCCGCGGGACCCGCTGTCCACGCTCTTCGACACGATCGAGGACTTGCGTGCACGTGGCCTCGTCTGGTCGCGGGAGGATTCCACCGCCGCCGCCTCAGCACCCAAGTCCGCGGGCTCGAGCGAAGCGAGAGAACGACTCGGGACACCCTCAGCGCAATGACCGTTTGTCTCGGACTCGTGTCGGTCCAAGGCGTTTGGTGTGTGAAAGGCACCTGATGCTTGGCGTCCCTTCTTGGTCTCGTTTGGCTTGTGCAGCCGCGTCGCAACAATTCCTCCACAGCGCGTAGCTTAGGACAATGAGCGATTCCGCGACTGAACGGAGGAGCCGGATGACAATCAGAGGATGGGCGCCCTGCGTCGTTGCCGTAGTGCTCGCCGGATGCAGCAGCCCGGGGACCACCACCGCCTTCGGAGGCGGCGCCGGAGCGGGCTCGTCGTCATCGGGGAGCGGCAACGGTGCCGCGAACGGCGGGGCCGCTTCGGGCGGTTCGAGCGCTTCGGGTAGTGAGGTGAGCTCCAGCGGAACCAACTTGGAGAGCTCGGGCAGCGCGATCGTCGACGCAGGGCCCAAGTACTCGGATGCGCCGGTGACGTCGCTCTACGACTCCGGGCCTCCGGACGCGGCGGGTCAACAGTCGATCACCCTCACGATGGACTCGTTCACCGTCATGCCGGGCGACGAGGTCTACAAATGCCAGCAGTTCGGCAACCCGTTCAACGGGAAGAACGTCTTCTTCAGCTACTACGAGGGGAAGATGAGCGCCGGGTCTCATCACTTCTTCCTCTTCAACATGGACGCGACCACGGCCCGAACCCAGGCCGCGCCGCTCGGCGATTGCCCGGGCAAGGGGATCGAGTTTCACCCGTTCCCGTACCTCTCGCAGCAGGCGAATTGGAACGTGGGGTACCCCGAGCCCGGGATGGCCTACCCGTTCATCTCGTCGAACGGGCTCATGATCAACGTTCACTACCTGAACTCCGGGAGCACGCCGCTGACGGCTCAGGTGTCCATCAAGATCACCCTCGCCGATCCGAGCAGCGTCAAGACCAACGTCGGCTCTATCTTCCTCAACAACACGTTCTTCAGCGTGCCTGCCAACACGCCGATGACGATGCCGGTGACGGAGACGAAGTCCTACACGCCCTTGCAGACGGACTTCCAGATCTTCACGTCGTGGAGCCACATGCACAGGACGGCGCTGAAATTCACCGCGAGCGCGAACAGCAACGTCTTTTACACTGAAACGAATTGGGACTCGCCCCAGCTCTTCGTTCACGCGCCGTATCTCTCTTTCAAGGCGGGGACTAGCATCACCTGGAGCTGCGACTACTACAACGACACGAGCTCCGCGCTGTCGTTCGGAGATTCTGCGATCAGCAACGTGATGTGCATCTACATCGGGCAGTACTTCCCTGCGGACGCGAACAATCCGGACGTCATCTCGGTGCTCAATTGAGCGGTGCGGCAACGGCAGCCCACGGGCGACGGAAGTCGCGCAGGCCTCTGGAGAGAATCACCCCATGATGCGCAATCGGACCATGAAGCGTCCCCCCTTCGCGAGCCTGGCACTCGCCGCGGCGCTCGTCGCGATGATGTGCTCGGCCAGCTGCGGGAGCGGGAAGGGCCAGGGCTTCGGCGACAACGGCGGCAGCGGGAGCGGCAGCGCTTCCTCCGGGACGTCGGACGGCGGGAGCGGCGACGACTCGCCGTTCGGGTGCGTCACTTGCGGAAATTCGGGGGTAGGAAGCCTCGGCGACGGCGGGCCAGCCGCTGGCCCGCCCGTCGGGACGATGACCAACGCCAACATCGACGAGTGCGGCGCGAACAACCCCGGCAAGCTGGCCGCCCAGACCGTGACGAATCTCGAGAAAGGGGGCCCGCTCGACCCCGCGATGAGCTGGCTCTACCCCTACGACCAGACCGTCTTTCCGGGCGGGATCCTGCCGCCGCTGCTCATGTGGAAGCCGCAGGCGGGCGGGGCCGACGGCGTCTACCTGCACATGAAGTCGACGTCGTTCGAGTACAAGGGCTGCTTCGGCGCCAACCCGAGTCAGCAGCTCTATGTGCCGAACGGGGCCCCCAACTACCCGTGGTCGGCGGCGTGGGACCACAACAACGGGCCGGGAGACCTCCTCACGATCGAGATCACCACGATCGCCGGCGGCAAGATCAGCGGCCCGATCGCCGAGAAGTGGACCTTCGCGAAGGGGAGCCTCAAGGGGGTCCTCTACTACAACACGTACAACTCGGGCCTGCTCGGCAACGGCATGGACGGGGGCAACATACAGAACGGCGCGATCATGCAGATCGCTCCGAGCGGCGCGTCGCCGACGCTGCTCATCTCGATCCAGGGCCTCGTTCCCTTCGGGCCATGCATCTCGTGCCATTCGGTGAACGCGACGGGGTCGATGCTCGTGGCGCAGCGGCACTTCTACCCCGGCGGGCTCCAGACTCCGGGGAGCGAATCGTTCAACCTGGGGGCCGGCAAGCCCGACCCGGCCAACCCCGTGGCGTCGGACGCCATGGACGACTGGGGTTTCAGCGGGGTCTATCCCGACGGGTCGATGCTGCTCACCAGCGGGGAGCCGACCGACTCGAACATGAACACGCTGGGCGTCTTCCCGCTGGGGACCAACGACAACCCCGGAATGATCGGCGTCAAGGCGTCGGCGATGTACGACACCAAGACCGGGAACTCTATCAACTTCACCGGCCTCGGGATCAAGTACGCGATGATGCCGATGTTCTCGCCGGACGGAAAGCACGTGGTCTTCAACGACTACGACACCGGAGCCGTGGGTGACGGTGGTCCAGCCAGCGGCCATTCCGGCCACTCGCTCATGGTGATGGACTTCGACTTCCCGACGAAGACGTTCTCGAACCCGAAGTCGGTCTTCTCGGATCCGAACCAATACCCCGGGTGGCCGTTCTTCACGCCCGACGGCAACAGCGTCATCTTCTACCTGGGTGACTCGCCGAACTTCGCGAGCCTGCACTCGATCCCGTTCCCGCTCCAGAACTCCGACGTCGCGCAAGGCGATCTCTACGTGGTCGACGTGGCCAGCGGCAAGTCGCACCCGCTCGACCAGACGAACGGTTTGATGAACGGCAGCTCGTATTTGCCGTTCCCGAACCGCGACCCGCATCGGATGTACTACCCGACCGTCAGCCCCGTACCCTCGGGCGGGTACTTCTGGGTGTACTTCACGAGCCGCCGCAACTACGGCAACCGGTTCAACACGAACCTCTGGGATTCGTCGGCGAAGAAGATCTGGGTCGCCGCGATCGACATCAACGCGCCAGCAGGAACCGATCCGAGCCATCCCGCCTTCTACCTGCCCGGCCAAGAGGACCAGTCGGGCAACATCCGCGCGTTCGCGGCGCTCAACCCGTGCAAGGCCGACGGCAACTCCTGCGAGACGGGCGTCGACTGCTGCGACGGGTCTTGCGACCCCGCGACCAACAAGTGCGGAAAGCCGATGGGCTGCGCGCTCCTCGACAACCGCTGCAACACCACCGCCGACTGCTGCAACGAGGGCGGGGTGATGCTCCAGTGCGTCGGTGGGGTGTGCACACAGCTCATCAGGTGACGTATCGTTCGGCCCACCATGGGCCGAGTCGTTCCGCTCGCGATCGTCAACCCGCAGTCCGGCGGGAGCCGTCGGGCGGACGCCTCTTTGCAGGGCGCGCTCGAGCGCGGGCTCGGGCCGGTGGACGTCGTCCTCACGCAGGGACCGGGCCACGCGATCGACCTTGCGCGTAGGGGCGTCGAGGAGAGACGCGAGCTCATCGTCGCCGTCGGGGGGGACGGGACGCTGCACGAGGTGGTCAACGGCGTCCTCGACGCCGGCGGGGGCGCTGCGGTGGGGCTGGTCGGTCGGGGAACGGGCGGTGACTTCCGGAGGACCCTGGGGCTCGAGAACCGCCTGGATGCCTACGTCCAGGCAGTGGCTGCGGGGCGCGAGCGGACCCTCGACGTGGGTCGAGTGCGGTATCGGGCGCCGGACGGAACCACCCAGGCCCGCTGGTTTCTCAACGTCCTGTCCGTGGGCATGGGCGGGCTGGTCGATCGTTACGTGGCGCGGACGACGAAGGTCCTCGGTGGGCGCGCGGCGTACTTTCTGGCGAGCCTTCGCGCGCTCGCGAGGTGCCGCCGTGCCCGCATTCGGTGCGCGGCGGGGTTGGGGGAGGGCGCGCGCGACGAGCGGCACCTCGACACGTTCATGATCGCCGTGTGCAACGGCCGTTATTTCGGGGCGGGCATGCACGTGGCGCCGATGGCGGCTCCCGACGACGGTCGGTTCGAGGTCGTGTCGATGGATGCGCCCGGCAAGCTGGCCTTCGTGACGTTCTCGCGCAAGATCTACGACGGGTCGCACGTGACCACGCCGGGGGTGACGCACTTCGCATGCGACCGCATCGCCATCGACCTCGAGGACGACCGAGCCCGCGACGTCTTCCTCCTGGACGTGGATGGGGAGGCCCTCGGGGGGGTGCCGGTGGAGGTCGAGCTCGTGCCGCGTGCGCTGCGGTTTCGAGGCTGACGCCGGCACCATCGCCCGGCCCAATCCGGGCGGAGTGAGGAACGCCGGCGCGTTTGCTAGAGTCGAGCCCATGGCGCGCAAGGTCGTGCGGACGGACGAGGAGTGGCGCAAAGTACTGACGCCCGAGCAGTTCGAAGTGACGAGGCGCAAGGGCACCGAGCGCGCGTTCACCGGCGCCTACTGGGACTGCCACGACACGGGTACGTATCGCTGCGTCGCCTGCGGCGAGCCGCTCTTTTCGAGCGAGGCCAAGTTCGACTCGGGGAGCGGTTGGCCCAGCTTCGTTCATCCGCTTGCGGGCGAGTCGGTCGAGACGGCCGGCGATTCGAGCCACGGAATGCGCCGTACGGAGGTTCTTTGCCGCTCCTGCGGCGCTCACCTGGGCCACGTCTTCGACGATGGTCCCGCGCCGACCGGCCAGCGGTATTGCATCAACTCGGCCGCACTGAAGCTCGACCCTGCCGCCCGCGACGGCAAGTAGGGCGCCGTTCAGCGCATGTGGGCGAGCCAGAGGACGCCCGTGCCGAGCGAGATCAGGGTCACCGGGATCCCCACCTTGCAGTAGGCGCCGAATCGCACCTCGACGCCTTCGCGTCGCGCCCCTTCGATGACGATGAGGTTGGCGATCGACGCGATGGGGGTCAGGTTGCCCGAGAGCGTGCTCGACATCGCGACCGACAGCCACGCGTTCGCGCGGGCCGCCGGGGCGAGCGCGCTCACACCCGACTTGAGCAGGAGCACGGCGGGAACGTTGCTCACGAGGTTGGACAGCGCAGCCGATGTCGCGGCGATTTCGAGATCCGGCGCGCGCTGCGCCGCCGCGACGCGCGCCAGGTCGAAGCGAGCGACGAAGTGGCTCTCGAACCCGTGAACGACCACGAACAGCGCCGCGAACATGACGAGCAGGCTCCAGTCGACCTGGGCGTACAGCTTGGCCGGCACGACCCGGCCGAGCATGATGAGCGCGGCCGCGCCGAGGGCGACGAGCGCCGTCGGAGCACCGACGAAGAAGAGCGCGACGGAGGCAGCGAGGACCGCCACGCCCTTCGGGAGGAGCTCCGTCTCCGCGTCGCCGAATGGCTCGCGCAGGTTCTCGGAGCCGGGGGGCGGGTCCACCTCGCGCCCGAGGACGCCGCGGAACGCGAGCGCGATCACGGCGTAGTCGATGATCAGGCCCACCGCGGCGATGGGCGCGAGGCGCGCCGCGAATGCGGAGTACGAGATCCCCGAGAAGGAGCCCACGATCATGTTCTGGGGGTTGCCGGTGATCGTCGCGACCGAGCCAATGTTGGCCGCCGTCGCGAGCCCGACGAGGTAAGGAACGGGGTCGCGCCGGATGCGGCGCGCGAGGCGTATGACGATGGGTCCGAGTGCGAGACAAACCACGTCGTTGACCAGGATCGTCGAGAGCACGCCGGCGAAGGCGATGACCGTGACGAGGACTCCGTGCGGACTTCGGGCGTGATCGAGGAGCCAGGCGGCCAGCGTGCGGAAGAACCCCCCTACCCGCAGGTAGGCCACGACCAGCATCATGCCGAAGAGCAGGGCCAGCGTTCGGTAGTCGATCACCGCGACGGCCTCGTCGAAGCCGACGACGTCGAGCACCAACATCGCGGTCGCCCCCACGAGCGCGATGCCGGCCCGATCGAGCCGCAGAAACGGCAGGCGTCCGACGGCCAGCCCGAAGTAGACCACCGCGAAGACGGCGCACGCGGCGTACATCAGGCCACCGGCCGAGAGCAACCTCATGGCAGAAGATGCTACAAGCTGGGGGCCATGGCGGTCTCCTTCGATGCGCCGTACTTTCGGCGGTTCTACGAGTCGTCACGGTCGAGGGTCTACGACGCCCGGGAGATCGACCGCCTCGCCCGGGGCGTCACGGGGTTCGTCCAGTGGTTCGGCGGTGAGATCGAGCGGGTCCTCGACGTTGGCGCGGGCACGGGGCTCTGGCGCGCATGGTTTCGCACCCACATGCCCGCGGTGCGCTACCGGTCCGTCGACGTGAGCGAGTACGCCTGCAAGACGTATGGTCACGAGCTTCGCGACATCTCGACGTGGCGTGCGCGAGGCAAGTTCGACCTGGTCGTGTGTCAGGGGGTGCTCCCGTATTTGGACGACCGCGCGTGCGCGCGGGCCGTGGCCAACATGGCCGCGATGTGCCGCGGCTTTCTCTACCTCGAGGCGATCACCGCGAGGGACCTGCGTGACGTCTGTGATCGCGCGCGCACGGACACGCGCGTGCGAGCGCGCCCGGCGGCGTTTTACCGCAAGGCGCTGGCGCCTCACTTCGAGGCCGTCGGTTGCGGGATCCATCACGTCCGCGGAGGCGACAAGATGTTCTACGAGCTCGAGCGCGGGGCTTAGGCCCGCGACCTACGTGAGGATGGCGAACTTCAGGTAACGGCCTTCGGGGAACGCGGCCAAGGTCGGGTGGTCCGGCCCGGCGCCCGCCAGCTCGATCAGGCCCATCGACCGACCCAGGGACGCGTCGTCCAGCGTCCCGAGGAACGCGCCGGCGTCCACGTGGCTCGAGCACGACGCCGCGCAAAGAATGCCGTCGGAAGCCAGGACGGCCGCGCATGCGCGGTGCAGCGACCGGTAAGCGGCGAGCGCGCGGCTCACGGCGCGTTCGTTCGGCGCGAAGCTCGGCGGGTCGCTCACGACGAGGTCCCAGCGCTCTCCCCGCGCGCGGGCGCCGTCCAGGAAGGATGTGACGTCGGCCGTGACGAACGCGTGCGCCCTCGGATCGACACCGGCCGCGCGAAAGCTCAGCTGCGCGGTGGCGTGCGCCGCCGCCGCGACGTCGACGCTCGTCACGTGCGAGGCGCCCCCGAGGGCTGCCGTCAGCGAGAAGCCTCCAGCATAGGAAAATAGGTTCAGCACCCGCCTCCCACGCGCCAATTCCCCGACCCGTCTCCGGTTCTCGCGTTGATCGAGGAACGCCCCGGTCTTTTGGCCGCGCGCCAGGTCGACGAGGAACGGCACCCCGTGCTCCTCGACGCGCACGACGTCGGCCAGAGGCGCGCCGCGTACTCCTTCCACGCGCACGGTCTGACCCCTGGCGCCGGTGCGTACGGCGAGCGTCGTCACTCCCCGATGGCGCAGCGCCGACCACAGGGGTCCCACGAGGTCGTCCAAGCGCGCTGCCGCTCCGTCGCCGTCGGTTCGGACCACGACCACCGGGCCATAGCGATCCGCGACGAACCCGGGGACGCGGTCGCCCTCCCCGTGAAGGACTCGAAACGCGTCCGTGCGGGTGTCCCGAAAGAGTCGATCCCTGAGCTTGCAGGCGCGCTCGCAGCGCGTCTCCCATAGGTGCGGGGTCATGGGCTCGTCCCCGTGCGTCCACATCCGGACTGCGATCGGAGATCCCGGGTCGGCGAGCCCGTGTCCAAGCGGGGTCCCGTCGGGGCCCCGGAGGCGAACCTCCTCGCCGCACGCCACGTCGTCGATCCCCCGATCGAGGGCGTCGCGCCACACCCACGGGTGACCGCGCGCGATCCGCTCCGCCGCAGACCGCTCGCGCAAGAGGACGTCTCTCGCTCGGCGTTTCGTCGAGCTGCCCGGCGTCGCCGCGTCGCGGGGCGATTGCCTACCGGGGCTCCGCCTACTACGTGTAGCTGTCATCTGCGCGCTTCAAGGACGTCTCGCACACCGGCCGTACAAATGGTCGGGACGCGCCAGCCGACCTCATGGCGGACGGTCTCGGCTTGTGGCAACGTGGAGCGGCTCGCTGCAATTTTGTCTTCGTTGTCTTCCTCACGGGTGTCGCTGGGGCCGGCCATCTGACGTGTTGTAGGGCATCGGCTGGGTTGTTGAAACTTGGTGGCGCCGGGTCGCATCGACGGCGTGGCTGCCGGACTGGGACGCGAAACGAATGAGCAGGAAAGGACGACGCGGCAGGGGCAAGGACGGTGGGTCCTCGACTTCCTCCGGCCGCGGTCACCATCGGCAGCCAGGCGGGGCAACCATCACGGCGGAGGACCGAACCGACGCCCAGCCGCCCGCGGCGTCAGCCATCTCCGGCTCCAGCCCGGATTCCGACGCGGCGCCGAGGCGCGTGGCGGACAGCCCCGCGGCGGACCTAGCCGAGCCGACGCCCGTCGCCTTCGCCTCGCCCGCCCAGGCGGCGCACGGCGAACCTTCCGCCGGAGGGCCGAACGCGGCCCCGGAGCGGGCCGAGGCAGAGGATGCCAGCGTCCCGCCGGTCGGCGACATCGACGCGCATTTCTTCCGCAGCAGTCGCCCGCCGCCTCACTCGCACGACCCTTCGCTCGACGCGGACGACCGCGATCCGAGGGCCGCACTTCGAATGACGAAGCGGGCCGTCGAGAGACGAGCCTATCTCGCGCGGTACGTCACGGGGGCAGTCGCCGTGGCGGCCGCCCTATGCGTCATCGCGCTGCTCAAGTCGGCCTTTGGCCACGCGGACGATCGACCGGCCGGCCCGCCGACCTCCGCGCACGGGAGCGAAAGCAAGCCCCTCGGCGCCGAGACCGCCGCGGTCGACCCGGGACCGGCATTTCCGGCGCCGGTCGAGACGGTCGAAAGAACGGTGGCCGAGGCGCCCGCGGCGAAGGACCCGGAGCCTCCCGCTTCCAACCCCCCCGGGGCCGCTGGGCCGACTTCAGCGGCCGCTCCGAGCCCGGGCGTCCCAGCGGCGCAGGAGGTCGATCCCCCCGCCGTCGCTCCCGACCCGGGCGCCAAGCCCGAGGCCCGCGCGGCGCTCGAGCACGGACGGCTGGGCGCCGCGATCGAAGCTGGGGAACGGTCCGTGGCAGCGGATCCGGGTGACTGCGAGGCGTGGCTCATCCTCGGAGCGGCGTACCAGCAGAAGGGCGACTGGAAAGACGCGCGCCGCTGCTACAAGTCATGCGTCGACGAAGGCGTCCGGGGTCCCAAAGACGAGTGTGCCGCGATGCTCCGCTGAAGGGCGTGACCGTGGAGGTCGCGTTGACACCGGGTGACGTGATAGCTACGAAAAGCGCGGGCGTCGGTTGAGCGGGGGGACGAAACGCGAGGAGGTTCGCGGGTGTTCAAGAAGGTTTGCCTCTTCTCGGGGAACGCGAATCAAAAGCTCGCGGAGTCGATCGCCCAGTACCTCGAGACGCCCCTCGGCAAGTGCCGCGTCACGCGGTTCAGCGACGGCGAAAGCTTCGTCGAGATCGGCGAGAACGTGCGCGGCGTCGACGCCTTCGTGATCCAGCCGACGAGCAGCCCGACCAACGACAACGTGATGGAGCTGCTCATCATGGTCGATGCTCTGCGCCGGGCCTCGGCGGGGTCGATCACCGCCGTCATCCCATACTACGGCTACGCGCGTCAGGACCGGAAGGTGGCGCCGAGGACGCCCATCACGTCGAAGCTCGTCGCAGACTTGGTCCAAACCTCGGGGGTCAACCGCGTGGTCTCGGTCGATCTGCACGCGGGGCAGATCCAAGGCTTCTTCAACATCCCGTTCGATCACCTCTTTGCGATGCCGGTGTTCCTCGAGGACTACCTGCGCAAGCGGTTCGACTCGTCGGCGGTCTTCGTCTCGCCCGATGCAGGGGGTGTCGAGCGCACGCGCGCGTACTCGAAGAGGCTCGACGCGGGGCTGGCCATCATCGACAAGCGGCGCGAAAAAGCAAACGTGTCCGAGGTGATGAACCTCATCGGCGAGGTCCGAGGCAAAGAGTGCATCATCATCGACGACTTGATCGACACGGCAGGCACCCTCTGCGGCGCCGCCCGCGCGCTCGCCGACAAGGGCGCCAAGAAGGTCGTGGCCTGCGCGACCCACGGGGTCCTGTCCGGGCCGGCCGTGCAGCGGATCGCCGAGTCGCCGCTCGCCGAGGTCGTGGTAAGCGACTCGATCGCGCTGTCCGAAGCGGCGGCCGCGTGCCCGAAGATCCGCCAGCTCTCCATCGCGCGACTCCTCGGAGAGGCCATCAAGCGCATTCACAGCTCCGACAGCGTGAGCTCCCTGTTTGCCTGAAGCGCGGCCTTGGCGGGGGGCGCGTCTCTCTGCTAAGGGTCCCGGCCTCGTTCGAGCCACCCATCGCGACCCCGAGGCCTGCGCCCCAAGCGCGGGAGGACGGGTGATTGGAGCCAGTTGCCCATGTCCGTCAGCATGCCCGTCCTCAAGGCCGAATCTCGCAGCGCTTCCGGAAAGGGCGGCGCGCGTCGCCTGCGCCGGTCAGGGCTGGTCCCCGCGATCGCTTACGGCCGAGGTCTTCCGTCGACGCCCATCGCCGTCGGTCCGAAAGAGGTCGCCGTCATCCTGAGGAGCGAGCTCGGGAAGAACACGGTGATCGAGCTTCAGGTCGGCGAGGCCAAGCGGCTGGCGATGATCCGCGACTTCACGCTGCACCCGGTCGACCGGACCCTCGAGCACGTCGACTTCGTCGAGGTGAAGCTGGATCGCCCTGTCGACGTCGACGTCCCGCTCATCCCCACCGGCAAGGCCGTCGGCGTCACGAAGGGTGGCGTGCTTCGAGTCGTCCATCGTGTCGTCCCGGTGCGGTGCTTGCCGGATCGCATTCCGGTCAAGATCGAGACGGACGTGACCCACCTGGAGCTGGGCCAGCACGTCGCCACGCAGGATCTCAAGCTGCCCGAGGGGGTGGCCGTGCGGCTCGCGCCCGAGCAGACCCTCGTGGCGGTGGTCGCGCCCGAGAAGGAGGTCGAAGAGGCCGTTCCGGCGCCGGGTGCCGCGGCCGCTGCTGCCGGCGCGCCCGCCGCAGGAGCCGCTCCCGCGGGCGCTCCGGCGGCCGCACCCGCCGACGCGAAGAAGGACGAGAAGAAGGACGAAAAGAAGAAGTAGCGCGCCGTGTTTCTGGTCGTGGGCCTCGGAAACCCCGGACGCGAGTACGAAACGAGCCGGCACAACGTCGGCTTTCTGGCCGCCGACGCGCTCCGCCGGGCGGAGGGGTGGCCGGAGTTCAAGCAAAAGTTCTCGGGGTTGCTCACGCGGGGTGACCTCGAGGGGGTCCCCGTCGCCCTCCTCAAACCCCAGACGTACATGAATCTCTCCGGCGACAGCGCCCAGCCGGCCGCCGCGTTCTTCAAGGTGTCGCCGCAGAACGTCGTCGTCATCCACGACGAGCTCGACCTTCCGTGGAGGGACGTGCGGCTCAAGGTCGGCGGCGGGCACGCCGGCAACAACGGGGTGCGCAGCCTGATTCAGCGACTGGGCCCGGATTTCGTGCGCGTGCGGGTGGGGATCGGCAAGCCCCCTGCCGGCTTTCGCGGCGACGGCGCGGACTGGGTGCTCTCGGGGTTCGATCCCATCGAGCGCGCCGAGCTCCCGGACGTCGTCGGCGCCGCCGTGGAGGCCGTCCGGAGGGTCGTGAGGGATGGCGCCGCCGCGGCCATGAACGTCGTGAACACGAAGAAGTGAGAGCCCGAGCGCGCCGATTTGTCAGCCGGCGCGCCAAGTGCTAGAAGCACCCCCCTCGCTCGTGGGCACCGTCCCACGGGCCCGCGCCCTCCCCGGAGGGCGAGCCCAGGAGAAGACCTTGAATACAAGCGTTCCGCCGGCCTCGGCGGGCCCGGCGCGGCCGGGCCGCGTCAGGGAGTACGAAACCATTTACGTCCTTCGCTCGGACGTCGATTCGGAAGCGGCCGAGCGGATTCAAGCGCGCGTGGGCGACGCTCTCGAGCGCGAGAGCGGCAAGCTCGTGAAGGTCGAGGCCTGGGGCCGGCGCAAGCTCGCGTATCCCGTCCGAAAGCAGCGGCGGGGCGTCTACGTGTACGTCAAGTACGTCGGCGGCGGGGGGCTCGTGGCGGAGGTGGAGCGAAACCTGAAGCTCCAGGACGCGGTCATCAAGTTCATGACTGTCCAGACGTCCGACGAGGTCGATCTCGCCGTACTTCAGGTCGACCCCGAGGAGATCAAGCTCGGAAAGCTGGATCTTCCCCCGGAGGACGAGAAGGAAGAATCGCGTGAGCGGCAGCTGGGCCTCGTCGATCTCGGGCCGGAGGCGACCAAGGGACCGCGCGTCCCCGAGGAGGGCGAGGAGTTCGAAGGCGAAGAGGCCTTTGACGGCGGCGCGCCCAAGGTCGAGACCGAAGAGGAGAGCTGAGACATGGCCATGATGGACGACGACAAGGACATCACGCGCGGCCCGGATCTGAACGCCGACATGGGTCGGCGGCGCGGCGGCAAGAAGCGCATCTGCCGCTACTGCGCCGATCGCACGCTGGTCATCGACTACAAGGACCCGCAGGCGCTCAAGTACTTCGTCACGGAGCGGGGCAAGGTGGTTCCTCGCCGCATCAGCGGTAACTGCGCCCGGCACCAGCGAAAGGTGCAGCTGGCCGTCAAGCGCGCGCGGAACATCGCGCTCCTTCCGTTCACGATCACGCACTGAGGCCGCCATGCCCGCCAACATCCAGGTCATCCTTCAGCAGGACGTCGAAAAGGTCGGCAAGAGCGGCGAGCTGATTCGCGTGCGGCCAGGCTTCGCGCGCAACTATCTGCTCCCTCGCCAACTCGCTGTCCCGGCGACGATCGCGGCCGTGCACCGCATCGAGCACGAGAAGGCCGTGGCCCTCGCGCGGGCGGAGAAGGCCAAGCGCGAGGCTCGAGAGGCCGCGGGTGCCCTCGGTGCCGTCGCGGTCAAGATCGCACGCAAGGCGGGTGAGGACGGCAAGCTGTTCGGATCCGTCACGACGAAGGACATCGAGGCAGCGCTCAAGGCGCAGGGGGTCGCGCTCGACCGGCGGAAGATCCACCTCGTCGAGCCGCTGAAGCAGCTCGGCTCGTTCGACGTGCCCGTGAAACTGGCGCCCGAGGTGACCGCCACGCTGAAGGTGGAAGTCGTCGCCAAGTAGTGCTTATAAGCAGGGCTTCACCGCTCGCTCTACGCCCCGGTCGGAGACGCCGGGGCGTACGCATTTGGAGGTCCTGTGGAGAAGCTGCGCGTCCTCGGTGGGCAACCGCCCGAGCCGACTGGGGTCGAGGCTCGGGTTCCGCCGCACGACCTCGACGCGGAGGCCGCCGTGCTCTCCTCGGTGATGGTCGATCCGCTCGCCTTCGACAAGGTCAGCGAGCTCCTCCGGCCGGAGCATTTCTACTCGGAGGCGCACCGCCGCATCTTCGAGGCCTGCGTCGAATTGAGCTCGGCCGGGCAGCCGGTCGACGTGGTGCAAGTAGCCACCTGGCTCCGAGACCGTGAGCGACTGCCGCAGGTAGGCGGGATGGCCTACCTGACCGAGGTGCTCAACGCGGCGCCGGCGGTCGCCAACGTGGGTGCGTACGCCCGCACGATTCACGAAAAGTGGCGCGTCCGACAGCTCATCCTCACCTGCCAGCGGGTGACGGCCCAAGGTTATGCCGGGTACGGCGAGGCGCAGGTGTTCATCGACTCGGCGGAGCAAGCCGTCTACGACATCGCGCGGACCCGCGAGACGAGCAGCGTCCAGACGCTGCGCGAGGCGATGCAGGAGACGTTCCGGCGCATCACCAAGGCGACTGAACGCGGCGCGCGAATCACAGGAATCGCCACGGGGTTCGACCGGTACGACCGCATCACGAGCGGCTTGCACGATGGGGAGCTCACCATCGTTGCGGCGCGCCCCGGCATGGGCAAGACCAGCTTCGTGCTCAACCTCGCGGCCAACGTGGCCAGCCCCCAGCAGCTCGAGGGTTCGCACGACCCCAACGAACGCTGGGAGGAGCCCGGCCACGGCGTCGTCTTCTTTTCTCTCGAGATGCCGAGCGAACAGATCGCCAACCGCCTCCTCTGCGCGGAGGCCCGCGTCGACGTGAGCCGCGTGAGGACGGGCATGCTGACGCCGAGCGACTGGAGCAAGCTGACGCAAGCCGCAGCGCACTTGGCGACGCTGAACATCTGGGTCGACGACAGCGCCGCGCTCTCCGTGCTCGACGTTCGCTCGAAGGTGCGGCGCTTGCAAGCCGAATTCGACCGCGTCGACGCGGCAACCGGGGATCGAAAGCAGCGCATCGGCGTCATCGTCGTCGACTACCTGCAGCTCATGCGAGGACGCGAGTACACGCAGTCGCGAGAGCAAGAGATAAGCGAGATCTCCCGCGGGCTGAAGCAGCTCGCCAAGGAGCTCGCCCTGCCCGTCATCGCGCTCAGTCAGCTCAACCGAGCCGTCGAGACGCGCGGCGAGAAGAGCAAACGCCCGCAGCTCTCCGACTTGCGCGAGTCCGGCGCCATCGAGCAGGACGCGGACAACATCTGCTTTATCTACCGCGACGACTACTACAACAAGGAGAGCGCCGACCAGAACGTGGCGGAGCTCATCGTCGCCAAGCAGAGAAACGGGCCCACGGACACGGTGCGCGTTCGATTCGACAAGCAGTACACGCGCTTCGACAATCTCGCCGAGGGCGACTACGACGACGCCGAAGGAAGCTGAGGAGACGCCCCGAGCATGGCCGCCCCTACGCTCGATCAGCTCGTGATGTCGCGCCGCGTCCTCGTGGCGGTGGGCGCGGGTGGGGTCGGGAAGACGACGACGGCAGCGGCGCTCGGCGTCGCGGCGGCCACCAGGGGCCGGCGGGTCCTCTGCCTGACCATCGATCCGGCCCGAAGGCTGGCCGAGGCCCTGGGGCTCGAGCGGATGTCCAGCGAGGAGCAGGTCGTTACCGCGGAGCGCTTCGCTGCGGCCGGCGTCCGGACGACGGGATCGCTCAC
>DATGJA010000006.1:0-12495 GCA_035295445.1 Polyangiaceae bacterium
CGCCCCACCTCGTCAGGTTCGCGGCCACGTCCCGGGCAAGAAGAGCGCTGCCATCCGCGCGGGCGCGCGCACGCCTTCGGCGGCCATCGCGCGCTCGGCCTGCGTGACCATCGCGTCGCCTTCTTGTCCCCCGAGGAGCGAACCGAGTCGATGACTCGCGGCCCACCCGTGCAGGCGCATGCCGGAGACCTCGACGCTGGCCACCGCCGACCTCAGGGCGCGCTCCGCCTCGGCGAGGTCCCCCGCGGCGCGGCCCGCGGCCGCGCGAACGAGGGCCGCGAGCGTCGACGCCCACGGGGAGCTCTCTCGCTCGAGCCGGCGCGCGAGGCGCCGCGCCTCACGAACGCGGACGGTCCGCGCTCCCGGCTCTTGTTCGGCCGAGGCGATCGCGCAACACGCGCGAAGGTACGCCGTCATGCCCCGGACGAAGTGCGCCCGAAGGAGGAAGCTCCCCTTTAGCGCGCGCAGGTCCCGGTGCAAGCGCTCGCGCGCCGCACGTCCGCGACCGGAGTAGAGCTCGACGTTCGTCTCCGACCACATCGCGTACCAGTGCTGCACGTGGTACCCGCGCTGCGGCCAGAGGGCCATCGCCTCGCGGATGTGTGCGCGCGCGGTGTCGGGGTCGTCCTCGGCGAGGGCGATGTCGACGAGGACGGTCGAGCGCAGGCTGACGACCGTGTAGACGTCGCCGCGATCCTGCGCCTCGACCAGGAGCAGGCGCGCGCGGCGCGCTTCTTCCCGCAGGCGGCCGAGGAAGAAGCAACAGTACGTCGCGCAGAGGGGAACGTTGGCGCTCCCCGATCGCTGCAAGAACTGCCTGATCTCCACGTCCGCGGCGTCGAGCCCTTCGAGGGCCTCGCGGTAGCGGCCGCGCATGTAGAGCGCGATGGCCGACGTGGTCGCCAGGTATTGCTGGCCCTCGAGCCCGATGTGCTCGGCCAAGCCGCGCGCCGTCTCGAAGAGGCGCTGCTCCCGGCGGCTCCCCTTCGCGTCGAGGGCGGCGTTCTGCACGAGCTGCACGCTCATGGCGCGGAGCACCTGCATCCGGTCGCCGATCCGCTTGGCGAGAAGGAGGTGCCTCGCTTGCATGCACGCGCCGAGTACGACGTCGACGATGCCCAGGCCCACGCTCACGGCGCGGAGCGCCTCGACGCGGACGCGATTCTCGAGGGACACCTCGTCGGCCTCGCGTTCGCGGAACCCGGAGCCGCCCAGCGCGTCGCGCAGCTGGTAGACGAGGAGCCAGAACACGGCGCCCAGCACCGAGCGGGGCGCGCTGACGCCGACCTCGTCGAGCACGCGGCGCAGGGCCAGGACCCCCTCGCCGATGCGGCCGCACACGAGCAGCTGTTCCGCGGAGGACCGCTCGAGCTCGAGCCGCTCGGTGCCCGTCGCTCCGCGCGCGGCGCTTCGGTAGGCGTCGGCGGCCTCGCTCGCGCGCCCGGCGGCCTGGAGCGACTGCGCGAGCCGAAAGCGCAATCGACCCACCCCCCCAGACGACGCGAGCTCGAGCGCCCACCGGAAGAGACGCGCGGCCTGATCGAACGCGAGCTTCGAGGCGGCTTGCTCGGCCGCTCGCTCGGCGCAGCGGGCGCCGCGTCGCCGGTCGCCCGCGCCGAGCATGTGGACCGCGAGGGCCTCGAGGTCCGTATCCGTCTCGGCCTCGAGCGCGGACACGAGGCGCCCGTGGTGTCGGCGAAGGACGTCGTCCGGCAGGAGACGGACGACCGTCTCGCGGATCCGGTCGTGGACGGCCTCGAGCACCTCGTGCCCGTCGCGCACGCCTGCGCGCACGAACCGGCGGACCGAGGCGGACGGCAGGAGGCGATCGAGCGACTCGTCCACAGCGTGTGTCGTCCGAGCTCTCGCTTCGCTCGAGCCTGCGGAGGCGTTCGGTGTGTCGTCCGAACTCTTCGCTTCGCTCGAGCCTGCGGACTCCGGCCCCGAGGCGGCGACGACGACACGCAGGGGCAGCGGTCGCCCGCCGACCGCCACGACCTCGACGAGGGCGCGGACGCGTTCGGGGAGCTTCTCCAGGCGTTGGCTCACCATCTGTTCGAGGGTCAGGGGGACGAAGGAGGTCACGTCGCCCGCCTCCCGTCGGTGACTCCGGACGAGCTCCTCGACGAGGAACGGG
This sequence comes from Polyangiaceae bacterium, assembly GCA_035295445.1. Taxonomy (GTDB): domain Bacteria; phylum Myxococcota_A; class Polyangia; order Polyangiales; family Polyangiaceae; genus Palsa-1150. Next base: position 2,138 of record DATGJA010000006.1, read on the forward strand.
CTGCCTCGCGCCTCGCGCGCGACCGCGCGGGCCGTTCGTTGGGCCAGATCGTCGGTGGCGCCGAGCAGCGACAGCGCCAGCCGCTCCGCCTCGCCGGTCCCGAGGGGGCCGATGGTGACGTCTCGAACCTCGGCGCCGAGCGGCCAGCGCGAGCGGAGCTCCCGCAGGAACGGGCTCGCGTCCACCTCGTCCTCGCGATACGTCATGACGAGGAGGAGCGGGGGCGCGTCCGGCGGCCGCAAGATCTCCGCGAGCAGCGGCGCGCTGTCCATGTCGCCCCACTGGGCGTCGTCGATGAACAAGACGACGGGCGCGGTACGCGCCAAGGTCGCGAGCAAGGCGCGCAGGGCGCCGAACGCGCGGCGGCGCAGGGCAGGACCATCCTCGGCGGGCGGCTGGCTTCGTGGTGCGACGTCGGGGATCCGATGCAACACCGGAAAGAGCTTGGTGAGGGCCGCCATGCCCTCGGGCACCGGGACGGGCGCGGAGCTGTCGGCGGTGCGCCTCAGGTAGCGGCTCAGCGCGTCCACGACCGCGTCGACCGCCTTGTACGGGACGGCCTCCCTCTCGTACGCGCGGCCGCGGAGGACGATGGCGTCCCCGGCGAGATCGATCTCGTCGAGGAAGGCCCCCACGGTCGCCGATTTGCCCATGCCCGGTTCGCCGGCGACACGAACGGTGATGCTCCGGCCGCCCCGTGTCGCCGCGAACGCCTCGCGCAGCGCCGCGAGGTGCCCCTCTCGCCCGACGAGCCCGACCTTCTCGTCCGCCGCGCCGGCGTGCGCAGGGGGAACGCTGCTCCGTGATGCCCCGAGCACGCGCAGGACCTCCGCGCCGTCCGGGCGCAGGTCGGGATCGCGCTGGAGGAGCGCCGAGCACAGCGCGTCGAGATCGGCCGGGACTCCTTCGGTGCACGCGGCAGGGGGCAGGGGGTCGAGGGCCACCTTGCGCGCCAACACGTCCGCCATCGCTCCCTCGAACGGCGGTCGCCCGACCAGCGCCTCGTAGAGCATCACCCCGACGCTGTACCAATCCGACGCCGGCCGGACGACGTCGTCCGCGTCGGCCTGCTCGGGCGCCATGTAGCAGACGGTGCCCATCAGCGTGCCCGCTTCGCTCGACGCGGGGCGTCCGCCGCGCGAGAGCTCGGTCGCGACCCCGAAGTCCAGGATGACGACGCGCCCGTCGGGCGTTACGAGCACGTTCGACGGCTTGAGATCGCGGTGCACTTTGCCGGCCGAGTGCAGGGCGTGCACCCCTTCCACGAGCTGGCGCGCGGCGCGGCGCAGCCGATCGACGATCGCGGGCGAGAGGGGCGCGGCCTTGGCAAACTCGCCGGTCGATTCCCCTTCGGGGGGGCGGGCGGCCTCGGTGGGCCTGGGTACGGCCACCGTGACGACCGCCGACTGGGGCGGCCGGCGCGCCCCCGAACCGGCGTCGCGCACGTAGCGGGTGAAGTCGACGCCGGGAACGAGCTCCATCGTGAAGAAGATCCGTCCTGCCTCGGGCGCGACCAGCTCGTACAGGCGAACGAGATTGGCGTGCTGGACGTCGGCCAGGGTGCGAAACTCTTGCTTGAAGCGGTAGAGACGGTCGGCGTCGAACCGCGGCAGAGTCTTCAAGGCGACGGCGCGCTCGAGCTCGAGGTCGAACGCCTCGTAGACGACGCCCATGCCTCCCTGACCGATGCAGCGCGCGACCCGATACCGCGGCGTTCCTGTCCAGAGGGGACCCCCGGCTTCGTCGCCCCCCGGCGGCACCGCCCCCTTTGGATTCATGCACTCCTTCTGCAGACTCGCCCGAACTCTCGCTTCGCTCGGCCGGCGACGCGCGCGGCGCGCGACGGGCCACTCTTGGAGAGTACGGCATGGCCCGGCAAGGGCTACGCGTGGCCCTGCGCCCGGCAGCAATTTGTCGCGCAACGTCGCAGGTCTGACGACAAAGGTGTTTCAATGCCTCTCAAGGGCTGGGAAATGGGCCAGCCCTTTCACCCGTCATCTGTCTTCTTCGGGGCCCCTCCCCCGAAAAGCCAACAGCGAGGCCAACGCCTCGGCCGGGTGCCGCGGCGTGAAGCCGAGCACGCGCTCGACCTGGCTGCGGCACGAATGACCGGTCACGAGGAGTCGCTCGCGGTCGAGCGCCGGGTCGATCTTGCTCTTCCAGGACAGGTCGAAGATCCCGAGCGAGTCCGCCTTGTGAGAGACCTCATGGCCGTAGACGCCGCACATTCCGCAGCACCCGGCGCGAACGATCTCGAGGGACACGCCGAGCGCCTCGAACACGTCGCCCCAGAGCGCCGGGGCGCGGGGCACGAGCGCCTGCTCGGTGCAGTGCGACAGCAATCGAAAGCCCGGCCCAACGGCCGTCTTTTCCGAACGAGCCTTCGCCTCGAGGGATTGTTCCGCGAGCCATTCCTGCAGGAGAAGGACGCGAAATCCGGGATCGCCCGACAGCTCCTTCGCGTACTCGTCGCGGTAGGTGAGCACCACCGCCGGCTCGACGCCCACGATCGGGAACCCGAGCTCCGCCACGTCGCGCAGGTGGGCGGCGTTCTTGGCGACGACCCGCGCGAAGCGCCCGAGAAATCCCTTGATGTGGAGCGCCTTGCCGTTCTCGAAATACGGCAGGACGTGGGGCTCGAAGCCGACCGCGCGGACAAGCGCGCACGACGCCTCGAGCACCCCGGGCTCGTAGAAAGTGGTGAAGGCGTCCTGCAGGACGACGACTGCCCGCGCGTCGCGGGGAAGGGCGCGAAGCTGCGCGAGGGTCGAGACGGGGACGCCGCTCTGCTCGAGGCGCCCGAGGGCGGAGCGCGGGGCGAGCAGCGGGGCGTCGGCGATGCCGACCCACCGCGCCACGAACCAGCGGCCGACCGTGCTGCCCATGAGGGCGTTCGCCAGGCGCGGCACGGCGGCCATCCAGGGCAATATGCGCTCGAGGAGCGCGGTGAAATAGTCGCCGAGGGGGCGCGCGTAGCGCCGGTGGTAAAGCTCGAAGAACTGGGCGCGGAAGTCGGGCACGTCGACCCGGACGGGACAGTGCGTCGCGCACGCCTTGCAGGCGAGGCACCCGGACATCGCGTCGTAGACCTCGTGGGAGAAGTCCGCCGATCGCGAGCCGTGCATCCACCTCTGCCAGAGGCGGGCGGGCCACCAAAGCGCGCCGGGCGCGTCGAGCGCCTGCGTCACCGTCACGCCGCCCTTCGAAGCCAGGCGAAGCCACTCGCGCATCATCGTGGCCCGCCCCTTCGGCGAGTGAATGCGGTCGCGCGTGATCTTGGACGACGGGCACATCAGTCCGTCGGCCGAGGTGTCGAAGCACTGTCCGTTGCCGTTGCAGTGCATGACCGTCGGAAGCGCGTCGCGGTCCTGCTTCACGATCTGCCGGTCGAGCGCGCCGCGGGTCGGCCCGTCCACGCGCGCGAGCACGTGACGCGTGCCCGCGGGCGTCGCCACCTTGCCTGGGTTGAGCTGGTTTCTCGGGTCGAACAGCGCCTTGATCCGCTGGAGCTCCGGGTAGAGGACCGGGCCGAAGTGGTGGGGCACGAGCTCCGACCGAAAGCCCTTGCCGTGTTCACCCCAAAGCAGGCCCCCGTGGCGGGTGACGAGGGCGACGACGGCGTCGGTGATCCGGCGGACCCGCGCCTCGTCCTCGGGGTCTTTGAGATCGAGCGCGGGCCGAACGTGCAAGCACCCGACGTCGACATGGCCGAACATCCCGTAACGGAGGCCCTCCGCGTCGAGGAGCGCGCGAAACTCGGCGACGTACTCCTTGAGGCGCTCGGGCGGAACGATCGTGTCCTCGACGAAAGGGACGGGTTTGCGCGCACCGGGCGCGTTCCCGAGCAAACCCACCGCCTTCTTGCGGAAGTTCCAGAGGCTCTCGCGCTCGTTGGCCTTCCACGTGACCGACGCGCCGATGGGCGCGTCGGACGCGCCCTGGCGCCGCGTCACCTCCGCGAGCAAGCGGTCTACCTTGGCCTTCACTTCGGCCTCGTCGTCGCCCCCGTATTCGACGAGGTTGATCGCGCGCGTCGCCTCGGGCTCGCCCTCGGGCAGGAAGGCGCGGACCTGGTGAAAGATGATGTCGCCCCTGGCCAGGGCGAGCATCGTCTCGTCGATCGTCTCGACCGATCCCGGCTCGGTCGCCACCAGCCACTGGGCGCTCGCGAGGGCAGCCTCGAACGACGCGTAGCGCAGGACGAAGAGCGCGTGATGGCGCGCGAAGCGCGTCAACTTCAAGCGCGCCTCGGTCACGACGCCGAGCGAGCCCTCGCTCCCCGTCACGAGCTGCGCGAGGTCCACCGCGGAGCCGTCCGGCGCCGCCATGTGCGCCAGGTTGTACCCGGTCATGTACCGGCGCAGCTTCGGGAACGTGCTGGCGATGACATCGCGCTGCGTGGTCGCGATCTCGCGCGCCAGCGCGTGGGCCCTCCCCACCAGGTCCTGCCGCGCGCACATGGCGTCGAGTTCGGCGCCCGTCAGGCGCTCCGTCCTGTGGACCACGCCGCCGCGCAGGACCACTTCGAGGTCGATCACGTGCCCGCTCGTCTTGCCGAAAATGCGAGAGCCCTCGCCGCTCGCATCGGTCGAGACCATCCCCCCGAGGGTGGCGCGATTGGACGGCGCAAGGTTGGCCGCGAAGAACACTCCGTGCGGCTTGAGGAACGCGTTGAGATCGTCGAGGACGACCCCGGGCTGCACGCGCACGAAGCCGGCGGCGAGGTCGAGCTCCAGGATCTTCGCCATGTGACGCGAGAGATCCACGATGACGCCGCTGGTCAGCGACTGGCCGTTGGTGCCGGTGCCGCCGCCCCTGGCCGTGACGGCGACGCCGTGAAAGCGCTCCTCGTCGATGAGCCGCAGCGCCAGCGCCACGTCCGACGCGGCGCGCGGAAAGATCACCGCCGCCGGCAGGACCTGGTAGATGCTGTTGTCGGTCGCGGCGGAGAGGCGCGTCGCGTAGTCGGTGCGCACGTCCCCAGAGAAGCCCTCGCGCCGGAGGGTGGCCGTGAACTCGGCCACCCTCGGTTCGATGGCGGCCAGGGGGTCGAGACGGGGGAGGACCGCGGCGTGCACGGCGGGGATGCCAGCACGCGGGGTCCACCTTTACAAGCCGGTTACATCAAGCCGTGCTCGCCGAACTCGTACGCGTTGGCCGAGTCCATGGCGTGCCCGCAGAACCCGCAGCTCGATCCGACGAACTTGGCCTTCGCCGTGGGGTCGTTGCGGAAGACCATCTCCCACCACGACACCGTCTGATCGGTCACGCGGTCCGGCGTGAGCATCAGCACGAGGTGCCCCCGGATCATGCCCACCCCCGCCGGGTCGTGATAGTAGAGCCAGGCGCCGGGCGCGCTGGCTCCGTTGACGGACGACGCCATGGCCGAGGGGCTCGTGTTGAGGACGTCCATGTCGCCCGAGAGGACCACGAACGGCTTGGTCGCCGACAGCCCCCCGTTGAAGACGAAGATGTCCTGGATGCGCGGATCGGTGGAGGCCGTGATCGTGGCGCCCCCACCTTGCGAGTGGCCCATCGCGCCGACCTTCGTCATGTCGAGGTGCTGGTAGTACGGGCTTTTCGAGTCCATGTTCGCGGCCGCCGCGAAGTCGAGGGCCTTGAGCATCGGCTGGCTGCCGTCGGAGTTCTTCATCCCCACCTGGCGCGAGTTCGCGGCGACGATGACGTACCCGTAGGACGCGACATAGCGCAGGAGCGCCCCGTAGCCCTCGGGCTGCGCGCACGTGCCGTTGCCCCACGTGATGACCGGGACCGGGCCCTTCGGCCAGACCGCGGGCCGATAGACGCTGTAGAGCGAGAAGTCGATCGTGACGCCGTTCATCGACGTCTGCAGGAGCATGTTGGTGATGCCCGCGGGCTCGCCGAAGATCGCGGCGAAGGCCTGGCACCCGGGGTTCGGCATGGGCGGAGTGTCGGTCGACTGCACCGTGTTCTCGAATCCGTTGCCGACGTTCACGTCCATCTGCGCGCCGTACTGGCCGAGCTGAATGGGCTGCATCCCGCCGTCCTCGAGGGGGTACGCGAACGAGTTGCACGCCTTCGTGTCCGCCGACACGCACGCGCCAAGACTCGCCGATCCGGCGTCGCCCTCGCTGGCGCCGCCGCCGTCACCGTTGTTGTTGTTGTTGGAGCCGCCCGATTTATGGGAGCTGCCGCAGCCCACCATCAAAGCAAGGCCGCCGAGCAGCGCGAAGAACGAAGCGGACCGTGTGCCGGCTGTATCCAAGGAAACCATCGAACATACCCTCCGCGCGCCGTCGGGGCGCACCGTCCGAATCGCACCCTACTCCAGCACGCCCTACTTCAGCAGGCTATTGGCGCCGTAGTCGGCCTGCCCGACGCCGGTGCTCGCAGCCATCGTGCAGAGCGAGCAACTCCCGCTTGGCAGGAAGAGGGCCTTGCTTGGCGCGTCGTTGCGGAACTGCCACTCCCACCACGCCACGGTCGGCTTGGTGACGCGCTCGGGCGTCAGCATGAGCACCAGGTGTCCCCGGAGCGAGCCCATCCCTGCGGGCATGTGGTACCACTCCCAGGCGCCCGGAGCCGTCGAGCTAGTCACGCCGGACGTGAAGGCCGACTCGGAGCTCTGCGCGATGTCCATGTCGCCCGAGATGGTCCAATACGGCTTGGACGAGGATCCCGCGTTGAGGCCGTTGAAGATGATCAGGGACTTGATGCGGCTGTCGCTCGAAGCGAGCGCCGTGGCGGCTCCCCCCTGCGAGTGCCCCATCGCGCCGACCTTGGTGAAGTCGAGCTTGTTGTAATAGGGGCTCGTGGAATCCTTGTTGGCCGCCTGCGCGTAGTCGAGGGCGCGGAGCATCGGCTCGACGTTCCCCATGCCGGACGTGTTGTTGGTGCCCACCTGGCGCATGTTGGCGGCGACGACGAAATATCCGTAGGACGCCACGTACCGCAGCAGCGCTCCATATCCTTCTGGCTGCGCGCAGGTGCCGTTCCCCCACGTGATGACCGGGATGGGCCCGCTCGGCCAAACGGCGGGCCGGTACACGCTGTAAAGGGAGAAGTCGACGGTGATGCCGTTCATCGTCGTCGTCAGGAGCTGCATCGTCAGCTTGGGGTCTTCCCCGAACAGATTGGCGAACGACTGGCAGGTGCTCGACGGCTGGGGAGGCGTGTCGCTCGACGGGACCGTGTTCTCAAAACCCTTGCCGACGTTGACGTCCATCTGGGCGCCGTACGGCCCGAGCGGGATCATGGTGCCCGTGGGGGTCGTGAAGGACGAGCAGGCCTTCGTGTCCGCCGACACGCAGTTCGCCAGGGCGACGCCGCCGTCGGCCGACGTCATCGGGGTCCCGCCGTCGCCCGAGGACGCGGCGCTGCCGGTGCTCGCGCTCCCCGTGCTCGCGGAGCCGCTGCCTCCGCTGGTCGGTCCGCCGGTCGTCGAAGACCCCGTGCTGGACGCGCCGGATCCCTCGAGGCCGCCGCTCGTCGCACTGCCGGTCCCGCCGCCGCCGCCCACGTTGTTATCGCCTGAGCTGCCCGCCCCGTTCCCGACGGCGCTGCCGGTGGACCCGCCGCCGGTCGGGCTCGTGCCCGAGCCGCCGCAGTGAGCGAACGCGACGATCACGCCAGCCGCGACGAGGCAACCGCGCAAGTTCGAACCTACGACTGTGCTGAGGCCCATCGGAACCCTCCTGAACGGATGCGTGCCACGAGCGGTGGCCATGAAAGACCCTCGAGCTCGAGGTCCTTGAAGGACCAGGCGAGCACCCGATTCCGTTGCGCACCCGACGTCGCGCTAACACGAGAAATCGGCCTGGGCCGTATACCCAGTTGGCGAGGTTCTTACCGCAATCGCCGTGAAGCTCAATTCCCTTGCCGGGCCAAAAACTGTCCTTCCGAGGCCCCCTCGCTCGCGGTCGCTCAGGTTCGAATCAAGCTCGTTTGTCGGGCGCGGACGTGCGAGCGCGAACGAACCGGAAGCGGCGCGCTTGTCATGTACGGCCATCGCTGACCCATCGCGGACCGGGGCGGCGCGTCGGTCGACCGCAAGCGCGAGTGGCAGCGCGAGTCGAACCGGCGCGCGAGCGCGAGCGCAGCATGACGGCCGCGAGGGTCAGCAGCCTCGCGAAAGGACGGGAAAAGCTGCGACCGGAGCGACCGAACCCCCCCGCTTGGCGCGCCCGTCGTGGGACTGTATTCTTCGGCCCTGAGGGGAAGCGGGCGCCACGGCGCCGCGATCCGACGCGCATGTCCCTTGATCCGCTGGAAGAAAGGGCCCGCGGCCGCGTGGGCACGGTGCTGCACGGCAAGTACCGGATCGACCGCGTTCTCGGCGTCGGAGGAATGGCGGTCGTCTACAAGGCCACGCACAGAAACCAGGCCGAGTTCGCCGTCAAGATGCTGCACCCGGAGCTGTCGCTCAACGCCGAGATGCGCGAGCGCTTCCTGCGAGAGGGCTACGCGGCCAACTCGGTGAGACACCCTGGGGTCGTGCGGGTCGTCGACGACGACGTCGCCGAGGACGGCTCCGCGTTCCTCGTCATGGAGCTCCTCGACGGGATCTCGTGCGAGAGCCTGCGGTCGCCCGACGGTAGCCCCCTCTTCCTCGACGGCGCCTGCGCGATGGCGCTCGAGCTCTTGGACGTGCTGGCCGCCGCCCACGCCCAGGGCATCGTGCATCGCGACATCAAGCCGGCCAATTGCTTCCTGCTCCGCGACGGCTCGCTCAAGGTGCTCGATTTCGGTATCGCCCGCGTCAAGCTCGCGATGGGCGGGAGCGCGCACGCGACGGGTACGGGGATGGTGCTCGGCACGCCGGCCTTCATGGCGCCCGAACAGGCGGTGGGCAAGCCGAGCGAGGTCGACGCGCGGGCGGACCTCTGGGCCGTCGGCGTGAGCATCTTCTCGCTCGCCACGGGCAAGATGGTCCACGACGCGGAGACCGCGTCGCATCTCCTCGTCAAGCTCGCGACCGAGCAGGCGCGGTCGCTCGCCACGGTCCTGCCGAGCGCCCCCGCGCCGATCGTCCAGGTCGTGGACCGGGCGCTCGCCCTCGATCGCGCGCAGCGCTGGCCGTCGGCGATCGCGATGCGCGACGCGCTGACGCAGGCGCGCCTGGAGGTCCTCGGGCCGTACGCGCCCGCCCCACGCGCCGTCCTGGCACCGCTGGTCGCTTCGCTTGCGCCGCCGTCGATTCGACCTCCGGGCGTCGGCGACGCGAAGACCGAGAGCTCGCCCGCCTTCCCACCCCCGCGGCCGACGCCCGCGGCAGGCGGTTCACCGCACGCCTCGTTGCAAGCTGCGGACACCGGTCAACCGGTCTCGCGCGAGGGAGGCGGATCGAGGGGCCGCGCCACGCGCCGGGCCGTCGCGTCGATCCTCGCGCTCGCCGCGTGCGCGACGATCGCAGGGGCGCTGTCGTTCCTGCGCGCTCGCAGGTCGCCGGGGGCCGCCGCCGCGCCACCCAGCTCGTCGGCGGTCGCGGCGACCGTCCGCTCGGCGCCGGAGCCCTCCCCGCCCCCGGTGGCGGTCGCGCCGACTCCCCCCATCCTGGAGTCGCCCGACGCTGCCGCGCCGCTCGCCGCGACGACACCCGCCCCGGCGAAGGTGGAGTCGCCGGCCCACCGCGAGGCGGCCCCCCGTCCCGCGGGCAAGAGCCACGGCGAGGCACGTCCGACGGGCTCGCCGCACGCCGAGTCGCCGCAAGCTCCCCCCGCCGCGGCGCAGACCGTCCCGCCGGCCGCCGCGACGGCCGTCGATCCTCTCGACGGCCGCCGCTAGACGACCGAGGCCATTCGACCGTCGGCCGAGATCCTCGGCGGGACCGAGCCGTCGCTCCGCGAGACGACGCGCTGAATGCGAACGACGATCGCGGTCGTCCGCTCGTCGCGCGCCGGCGACGGCGCACCGGGCTCGCTCGTGGCCTCGTCGCAGGGGCCCCGTGCGCGAAACCAGCCGGACTGTCACGCCGACCATCGCGACCGACGACGAAGCCAGCGCGGCCCGCTCGCTGACCAGGCCGTTCACGGCGCCGACGACCCGGATGGTCAACGAGAGGGACGCGATCGTCTTCGAGAGCGAGCGGATCGTCGGCGTGACGATCACGATCGTCAGCGATTCGGGGCGGTCCGTTCGCTCAACCGCCGAGGTCACGGCGCTCGCAACCCCGGACCGTCGGCGAAACGGCCACCCTCGAACGCCAGAGGGAGCAGATCGTCGGCGTGACGACCGCGATGGAGAACGAACCGACGCCCTCCCACGGCATGCCGATCGCGATGGTCGGCGACCCGAGGTCCTTCGACGGCTTCTCGATCGCGTTCGTCGGCGATACGAAGCCCTATTGCACCTTCTCGATCGCGATCGTCGGCGATACG
>DATGJA010000007.1:0-10099 GCA_035295445.1 Polyangiaceae bacterium
CTCGGCCTCGTCGCGTGCGGCGCTGCGCCCCTGCCCCTTGCCGCACTCGACGACGTCGAACGCGTTCGTTCGAGCGCGGGGGCTCGGGAGGGCGCGCAGGTCGCCCCGGAGACGTTCGCTCGCGCCGAGCAAGAGCGGGACTGGGCGCGCCGATCGCACGCGGCCGGCGACGAGGTGGGCGCCACCCTGCACGCCGAACGCGCCGTGGCGGCGTACGGCCACGCGTTGGCGGTCGCACGGTACGCCCGCGCCGGGACGGAGCTCGCGGACGCGCAGAAGTCCCTCGCCGACGCCACGGCGCAGAGCGAGTCGCTCGACGCCTCGAGGGCGAAGCTGGATCAGGAAGCCACCGAGCTCGAGCGACGGCTGCAGGTCGAGCGCGAGCGACTCCTGCCGGCGCCCAGCGGGTCCGCATCCACGGAGCGGGAGGCCGCTCGGCTCGTTTCGGCGCGCGCGCTGGCGGCGGAGGCGCGCCTTCTATGCGATGCGACGAGCCTCGTCGCAGGCGACGCGCCCGGGCTGGCCGACGCGAGAAAGGCCCTCGGGACGCTCGAGCCCGAGCTCGCGACGACCGGTCGGGCACCCAAGCCGGGGCGCTCCGCGATCGTCGACGACGCAGGCCGAGCGCGCTCCGGCTGCCTGGAGGTCCTGACGCGGACGAGACGGGCGAACCCCGCCCGAGCGGGTGAAGGACGGTCCGATGCCCTGCTGGCCGAGCTTTCGGCGAGCGGCGGCTGGGACCCGGCGCGCGACGAGCGCGGCGTGGTGCTCCGGATGTTCGGCGCGTATCGGGGAGTCCTCCTCACCGACGAGGCGCAGCGCCGGCTCCAAGAGCTCGGCCGTGTCGCGTCCGCGCACCCTGACTTCGCCGTTCAGGTCGTCGTGCACGACGCGGCCGCTCCGCCGCCCGGCGACGACGGAGACGCACGCCGAGCCGACGCGGCGACCCGAGCCCTGGTCGCCGGCGGCGCCACGGCGGCGCGCGTCCAGGGCGAGGCGGCCGGCGCCCGCCTGCCGATCGTCGACCCCAACGACCCCGCCCTGCGCGCACGAAACGAACGCCTCGAGATCGTCTTCGTCGCCTCCGTCCGGTGAGCGCGCTCACGGTGCGACGAGCTTGTAGCCGAAGCCGTAGACCGTCAGGATGTGCTGCGGCTTGTCGGGGCTGGGCTCGATCTTGCGCCGCAATTTGACGATGAAGTTGTCGACGGTGCGGTTCGTCGACGACGCCTCGAGCCCCCATATCTTCGTCAGGATCTCGTCGCGACCGACGGGCTGGCCGGCGCGCTCCGCGAGCATGCGAAGCAGCTCGACCTCGTAGAACGAGAGGGCGTGCTCCTGGCCTCGCGCCACGACCGTCTGCGTCGTGAGGTTGACCGTCGCGTCGCCGACCGACAGCGTCTCCGGGACCTGCGCCGCCACCCCCCGCGCCGCGCGCCGTAGGACGGCTCGCATGCGGGCGATGAGCTCGTTCACGCTGAACGGCTTGGTCACGTAGTCGTCCGCGCCGGCGTCCAACCCGCGGATCTTGTCGGTCTCCTGCGAACGCGCCGTGAGCATCACGATGGGCACGTGCGCGTTGATGCGCCGCAGCTGCTCGCACACGGCGTAGCCGTTCACGTCCGGCAGCATCAGGTCGAGGACGATCGCGTCCGGAGCCTCGGCCCGCGCCAACGCCACCCCCGATTGCCCGTCTCCCGCCGAGATGACCCGGAAGCCCTCGAACTCGAGCGCGTCGCGGAGGCCGAGCACGATGTGGGGCTCGTCGTCGACGACCAGGATGGTCTTCTTCGCGGGCGGCATCCGGGGGCGGAGTCTATCCCGGTTTTCCTGCCCCCGGCTGCGCTCTGCATAGGCCCTTGCGGCCCGAATCGTTTCCACGAGGCGCAGGGAGCCGCGCGCTCGGCTCTGCTCCCTGACCTCGTGGTCGCGATCGCCCGACGTCAGTCGCCCGCCGCGGCCGTCCCGCTGTCGTTGCTCCCGCCGGCCGACATCGTGGCGCCGCTGCTGGAGCTCCCGCCGCTCCCGTTGCCGACCACGGTCACGGCCTGCTCGATGCACTGCAGGTTGACCGTCGACCCGTGGGGCGGCTCGTTGTTGGTGAAGAGGATCGCCTGGCTGCACGAGCCGGACGCAGGCTCCGTCACGTAGCACCACCCGAGGCTGCCGTCCGTGGGGCTCGCGCACGACCCCGCGCCGTCGAAGGCCATCGGGTTGTTCATCGGCGTGAGCTGCTGGAGGGCGCATACGTTCTGCGTGGCCGGGTCTTGCGCGGCCGAGTTGGCCCCGCCGCCCGCCTTCCACGCCGCCTCCTGGGAGGCGCAGAACTTGTTCAAGATCTCCTGCGGGGGCACCGTGAGGCCCTGGCCCATCTCGCACGTCGGGTTCGTGCACGACCCCGTCCCGGCGAGCGTGACCAGGATGAGGCAGGGAACCTGGCCGCCGTTGTTCGGGTCTGGATCGAGCTTCTGCGGCAGGCACTGCTGGCTGAGCGACGCCTTCAGGCGGTTGATGATCGCGTTGATCGCCGGCCGGTACCCGTAGACGGGATCCGGCGGGCTGTCGTTGTTCGCGGGCTGCGTGTGGATCGGGCAGAGGCTCGACACGATGCCCTGATTGCCCATCGCGTGCGCGATGATCATCTCGCGGACCGACGGGTACGCCTTGCCCTTGATCTGCGTCGTCGAGTACATGCCCCCGTTCTGCTGGCAGAGCTGCGTCTGGGAGTTCGGCGCCATCGCCGCGCAGTCGCACGCGCCCGTGTACATCGAGCTCGAGCAGTCCTTCGGCGACGGCAAATCGAAGACGCAGGCGAACTGGAGGTCGGCCTTGTTCGTGTTCCACTCGCGCCCGTTGATCGGGTCGCAGGTGTCCGCCGACGACCCGGGCGGGCAATTGGACGAGTTGACCACGCCCGGCGGGAGGTTGTTGGCCGTCCGCGGCTGGGTCGACTCGATCATGTGGAAGTCGGCGCCCGTGAAGTCGTAGTGCTCCGGGTCGCCGCCCAGGATCTTCGTCCAGTCCGCCGCGTCGAGCGTGTCCTTCTGCGGGCTGTCGGGGTTGTTCGGATCTTGCTGGAGGAGCTGGTGCGGAACGCCGGCGATGGCCGCGTAGTAGATGAGGTCCGGCGTGCGCGGCCCCCTCTGGAGCGCGCAGAGATCCATGTTCGTGTTGGTCGGCAGGTTCGCCGCGAAGAGCGGGTTGACGCAGTTCGCCTGCTGATCGCCGATGTAGTTTCCGGACTTGTCGTGCTCGTGGGCCGAGTCCGGCACCGCCGACTTGCTCAAGCCGCGGACGTATCGCGACGTCGGATAGCCGACGAAGATGCCGAAGCGCTGCTTCTGGTTCCAGAAGCGGACGTTGAGCGCGTCGTCCGTCGTGTCGAGGTACCCCTGGGTCCCGGCCCCGTCGTTCGGGCAGCGCGTCTTGAAGTTCGGGTCGTTTTTGATGAACGCGCACGACGTGCAGTTGGGTCCGTACGGCCCGGTCGTCGTCGGGTTGGCCGGGTCGACCCGGTCCCGGCACTCGATGGTGCCCTCGGGCGCCGCGAGGTTCGGCGACCCCGGGAAGGTCGAGTTCTCGAAGACCCACCCCTGCCCGCCGATGGCCAGCGGGTCGGCGACCTCTTCGTTCTCGTCGGTCACGACGATGACCGCGACGAGCGAGTCCGGGCGCAGGAAGTCCGCGCGCTGCTGGATGATGACGGGGTCGACGCCGCTCAGCTGCGCGGTCTGCCCCTTGAGCTGGATGGCATTGAACGGGTCCGGCTGGACGAGGAAGCGGTACCACGCCTCGTTCTGCGACTCGAACCCGCACCCGTGCTCGTGGACGCCCTGCACCATGCCGGTGAAGTCGCCGATGAGCGTACCCATCTGCGCCATGCCGCCGGGCGCCGACCCCGGGTTCGGGCCGAGCGGCGTCACGTCCGGCGGCACCTTGCCCTGCGCCATGTTGGCTGTGATGGGCGGGAACCACGCGAGGAAGTTGCCGCCGCCCGAGGACGACTGAGCGTCCATCGTCGGCACCTCGTTCGCCCCCCAGCGAATGATGAGGTGCGCCCCATCGTCGTTGTGCGCGTTGAGCGCCATGTTCGCCTGATTCTTCGAGTCCGGCGCGCACTGGTCGCCGCCGCGACCGCCGAGCGACGACGACACGATCCCGATGTGCATGTCGTGGACCGGCGGGAACTCGGGCTTGCCGTTTGCGCCGCAGCCGTTCATCGCCGTGTAAACGACGCCGGTCGGGTTCCCGTTGGCGTCCACGCAGTTCGGGACGATGAGGCGGTTTATCATGTCCGGCACCGCCAGCGACAGGAGCACTTGCTTGTCGCCCATCGACGCCGAGTTGTCGATCATGAAGAGGAGGTCGAGCTTGTCGACGGCCTGGTTGTGCACGACGGTCGTGAAGTTGACCTTCGTCGTCGGGTTGCCGGCGACGATCGGGCGCGTGAGGCACCCGGCGCCGACGACGCCGATGCCCAGCGCCACCGCCGACATCACGGCGCCGACCCTCATGCGTCGTGCCACTCGTTGCACGATTCCTCGGTTCATCATCGATGCTCCTCGTAAGACGCCAACTCGCACGCCTGTCCGAACTGGGGCGACCACCGCATACCACGGTGGACCGAACGCCTTCACCCACGATCGGCTCGTGTCCGGGCGAAACAACCGCCCACCGCCGCCCGGAGAACTCCTCGCGATCACCCCCTAGGTACCAACCCACGGAGGTGCCGAGGCCCGCGAAGCATGCCACGTGCCGATGGCTGCAAGCCACAAAAACCGCGGCGTCGCGCTCATGCAGCGGCCCCGCGTCGTCAACTGCGTTGGCTATTCTTCTCCCCCGTTGGCAGTGGCGACGGGGGCGCGGCGGCCCTCAGCGCCTTGACGTGGCGCGGCGTCACGCCCGGGACCGCAAGCAGCGTTGAATCGTCCGCTTCGCGGATGGTGGCGAGGTTCCCTACATGCTTGAGGAGCGCCTTCTTGGTCTTGTCTCCCAGCCCTTTGACGTCGTCGAGCGGCGACCGGAATCGCTTCTTCTTGCCGAGGCGCATGCGCGCGCGGTTCGAGAAGCGGTGCGCCTCGTCGCGCAGCCGGGCGAGAAGGAACAACGACGTGGTGGTGCTCTTCAACGGGATTGGATTCTTTTGGCCGGGCAGGTAGACGCGGTCGACGAGGAGATCGCCCGCCAGGTTCTCGCGCTCCTTGGCCAGCGCGACCACGGGCAGATCGTGGAGACCCAGGTCGTGCGCCGCGGCGAGGGCCACCGCGAGCTGACCGCGCCCCCCGTCGACCACGAAGAGGTCCGGCGCGTCCCACTCGACGTCCGCCTCTCGCCGGGGCGCCGGCGCCTCGGCGACGGTCTCCGGTGCGCCGACGTGCCCGGCGGCCGCGGGGGACGCGAGGGCGCGGCGGAACCTCCGCGCGAGGACCTCGTACATCGCGCCGTAGTCGTCGTTCAACCGGGACGACGACGAAGCGACCTCCCCGCCGTCTTGCGTGAATCCCCCACGGGCGGCCATCGCGTCGCCGCGCACGTGAAAGGTTCGATAGCGCTTCTTGTCGAGCTCGCAGTCGCTCATCGCGACGACGGCGCCGACCGTGTCGCCCCCTCCGAGATGGGAGATGTCGCAGCACTCGATCCGCCGCGGCACAACGGGCAAGCGGAGGCGCTCCTGGAGGTCCCGCAGGCGATCCTGCACGTCGTCCGCCTGCCGCTGCTTTTCCGCGAACGAGTGCTTCGCGTTGTCCGCGGCCATGGACAGAAGATCGACGCGGTGCCCGCGCTTGGGCTGCAGGAGCGCCACCCGGTGGCCGGCGCGATCGGCGAGCCACTCCGCGATTCCCGTCACGCCCTCGGGTTCGCACGGAAGGATGATCTCGTCGGGCACGAGCGCGAGCGGTCCTTCCTCGCCGTCGACCTCGCCGCCCTTGCCGTAGTGCTGCGCGAGGAAGGCGCCCACGATCTCGTCGTCGTCGATCTCGGCCTGTTTGATCGAGTAGGTGCCGACGTCGGCCAGCTTGCCCGCCCGCACGTGCAGGAGCGCGATCTCGACGAGCTCCCCTTCCCGGTAGAGGCCGATGACGTCGCGATCGACGTCGTCGATGGTGACGACGCGCTGCTCCTCGCGCACCTTCTCGATCGCCCGGAGCTGGTCGCGGTACACCGCCGCGAGCTCGAAACGCGTCGCGCGCGCCGCGGCGTGCATCTTCGCGTCGAGCTCTCGCGAGAGCTCGTCGTGACGACCCTCGAGGAACTTGCCGACGGCGTCCACCTGCTCCGCATACCACCCCGGATCGACCGGGAGGACGCACGGGGCAGGACAGCGCTTGATCTGATGCTGGAGGCACGGGCGCCTCCGGCTCGCGAACTCCGTGTCGCTGCACGTCCGGAGCTGGAAGTGCTTGTTGACGAGGTGAAGCGTCCGGCGCGCCGCCGTGGCCGAGTGGTACGGCCCGAAGTAGCGAGACCCGTCGGGCGTGGGCCGCCGGACCACCTCGAGCCGCGGCCAGACGCGCGCCGCGGCGCGGCCGTCGGACTCCCCTTCTTCGGCCTCCTGCGCCGGCGGCGACCCCGGCTTGCCGAGGCGCAGCGTGATGAAATCCTTGTCGTCCCGGAGCTTGATGTTGTACCGCGGGCGGTGCTCCTTGATGAGGTTATTCTCGAGGATCGCCGCTTCTTTCTCCGTGCCGGTGACGATCGTCTCCAGGTCGCCGACCGCCCGCTGAAGGAGCGGGATGAACGGTCGGTCGTCTCCGGACGAGTCCTGGAAGTAGCTGCGGACGCGCGATCGCAGGCTCTTGGCCTTGCCGACGTAGAGGACGGCGGCCTTCTTGTCCTTGAAGAGATACACCCCGGGCTGCGCCGGCAGCGCTTCGAGCTTCTGGACGACGAGATCGGGGAGCACGGCGATCGCCAATGTAGAGCCGAGCCGGCCCCGACGCGACGAGCCGCCCGGCTCCTAACGATCCGCCCAGAACGGCGCGGGCGACGACCCGAGGGCCTCTTCGATGTCGGCGCGGAGCTCCACGTCGACCACGCGCGGCAAGACGCCCCGGAGCAGCGCGCGCGCCTTCGGCGACTTCAGCCACAGGGCCAGTCCGACGAGCGCGCCCGTCACCCCCGGATCGCTCGACGCGAACAGCTCTTCGAGATGCGGGGCCACGACCCCGAGCGGCGCGCCCCGCACGCACATCGCGTACACGAGCTCGGCCCGTTCGCACGTGGTCGCCGTATCGAGGACGCCCGCGAGCCGGCGATCGCGCGGGCTGATGGCCGGGTCCGCGTGCAGCAGCGCGACGGCCGCCTGGACCGCCGAGGCGCCTCCCCGCGCAGTCGAGCCGAGCGCGGCCTCGAGCGCGGCGCGGACGGAGTCGCCGTGGTGCCGACACGCCTGGGCGGCCACGGCGAAGATCGGCGACTCGGGGCGCGCCAGGGCGGCGAAGGCCCACGTATCGTCGAGGTGCCCGGAGGCCCAGAGGTAACGCGCGCACTCCACGGCCGCGTCGACGGCATCCGGTTCGCGCTCGGCCACCTCGAGCACTCGCTGGGCGATGACCCGGGCGGCGGGCGCGCCTCGCTCGAGCGCGAGCCACGCCGCATAACGCAGGCGCGTCCAGTCCTGCTCCGCAAGCGCGAGGACCATTTCGGACGTGAGACGCGTGTCGACGACCCGGTCGGTCCACGACACGACGAGCGCTCGCGCCTCGGACGAACCGAGGTCGTCGTCGAGGGCCAAGACGAGCACGCGATCGAGGATCTCGGACGGCGGCCCGACCAACGCGAGCAGGCGGAGCGAATCGTCGACGCGACCGGCGTCCGCAGACGCGACGTGGGCCGCGGCGAGCGCACGGAGAGGCGCCACGTGCTCTCGCCCGATGATGCCCCGCTCCACGAGGTCACCCAGGCGCCGCATCCACCCGAAGCTCTCCGGCTCACGGAAGCGAGCGGCCACGGCGCAGAGCCCCTCGACCCCCGCCGCCCCGAAGCGCCGCGCCAACGTGGCCGCCCAGCCATCGCTCGGGGCCAGGGACGGGTTGCGCGAGCCGGGACCGGGCTCTCCCGACTCTCCCTCGTCGGCGACGACCTGCAGGAGCAGCACGAGGGCCTCGCGGTCCGGCGCTTCGGCGAGAAGCGCGCGCGCCATCGCGGCACGGGCCTCCCGCAGCCGTCCCTGGAGCACCGCGAGTCGCGCGACGAACCGATCGCTCGGGGGGGCCGCGAGGAGCTCCGCCCCGACGACGTCCATCGGACCCACCGGGCAGGAGCGATCGAACCGCTCGAGCCAGTGCCGGCGCGCGCCTTCACGAACCGCGAGCGACGGATCGGTCGCCGCGCGCATGAGGCGGGGGGCCGCGATCTCGTCGGGCAGGCGCTGCATCGCGGCGAGAGCGCGCATTCGCTCGTACCCCCGAGCGCACGTCAGCCAGTGGTCGACCATGGTCGCCGCCGTCTCCGGAAACGCCACGGCCAGCGCCTCGGTCGCCCACCCGGCGTCGAGCCAGACCGCGTCGAAGTCGGCGTCGATGAGGTCCAGGAGCGTCTCCTCCGCCTCGGGCGGCCGCACGTGGGCCAGCGCGGCGACCACCGCCTCCGCGAGCGTCCGCTCGTCCTCCTCGTGACGGTCGTCTTGGAACGAGTCCGGCGGACCGTGCGTCACGAGGTCCCTCAGCAAGCTCGCCAGGTCGTCCTCGGTGACGGGGCAAGGGCGAGCCCTGGCCAGGGCGCGCAGCGCCCGCGCGCGGACCGCGAAGCTCGGCAACCGGAGCGCCCGACGCAACGCCGGGTAGGCGGGGTCGCACCGCGGAAGCAGCGCGAGGACGTCGATCGCGATCGCGCGGCAATCGTGCGTCGGGCCCAGGTCGATCACCTCGGCCAGGCGTGCAGCGAGGGCCTGGGGGTCGCCCACGTCCGGCGTCCACGGCTCCTCCAGCTCACCGGACGCGAGCGCGTCGGCCATGTCGCGATCGGCCCCGCGCGCGATCTCGACCAGGAGCTCTGCCACCTCGGGGTGCTCGAGCGGGAGGAGGGTCGCGACCGTATGGGCGCGCTCCCTCTGCCGTCGCGTCATCGTGGGGCCATGTCGGACGAACAGCCGCAGGAGGCGGACGCCTTCTTGCGGGTACGCGTCCATCCCCACGAGCTCGATCCCGAGGCGGTCGGCCCGCGTGAGCAGGCGCTTGGTGCCGCGCGCGGCCGCGTCTTCGTCGGCCTCGGCCCACGTCTCGCGTACGCCGGCAGCCAGGGGACCGCATGCGTCGCGCGCCCGGTCGCGTGAGCGCTCGACCTCGACCTCGTTCACGAGCACCGCCGGCAGGTCGACCTCGGCGTCGCCGAGGTCCTCGCCCGAACCGGGCCCTTCGTCCGGCGCATGGCGCATCCGAATGGGGGCGCTCTCCTGGGCGGCCCTCAAGCGGGTCGCCGCGACGGCGTCCGCCCCCGTACGCGCGAAGCACCACGCGAAGTGCTTCGCGAGCGTCCCATGGAGCTCGTCACCGTGTCGCATGTCCTTACCCTCTAAATTGGTAGGCGCCCGCCCTTGGGGTCGTCAAATCCCCCGTGACGGGTGCCGCCGCTGGCCTCGTGCGGCATACTGCCGGCGGTTGGCTCCACCGGTTCTCCTACCCGTGCGCCACGGCCCCACGCGAGCCGTGACGGTCTTCCGGCTCGCCCCGCTCGCCGTCCTGGCGGTCGCAACAGGCGAGATTCTGTCGTGCGGATCGGGCTCGGGCTCGGCGGCGCCCCACGCGCAGGACGCCGGGGTCGCGCTCGACGCCACCATGCCGCCGCCCGTGGCCGCGCGAGTTCACTACGACGGCCTTCCTCCCGCCGAGGCGGGCCCCCGAACCCCCGTCGCCGCCGAGACGGTGTCCTCGCGCGTGAACACCATGCAGCTGATGTTCGCGGCGGGCGAGATGCAAACGAGCGGCGAGCCCTTCGCCAGCAACTTCGCCGGGCGCAACCTCGCGGGCTACGACCGGTACTACCTGCCGCCCGACCAGTATCTCATCAACTCGTGCCAAGGGTGCTTCTTCGTCACCGTCACCGATCTCTTCGGCTTCAGCACGGCGGTCGAGTCGTACGAGTACTCGAAGTACCACAT
>DATGJA010000008.1:0-9977 GCA_035295445.1 Polyangiaceae bacterium
GGGGGAGCGCCATCACCACCGGCTCGGAGGTGCCGCGCGCATCACGGTCTGCCGCACCGAGCCGCGGTACACCTTGATCAGCCTCGGCCCCTACCCTGCCCTGCAGGAGGGCGGGGCGACGTCCGTCGCCGGCGAGACGTACGCGGTCGGCGAAGAGACGCTGATAGAGCTCGACCGCTTCGAGGGCGTCCCGGACTTGTATCGCCGGGCGACCGTCCGGTTGCTCGGCGGCGACACGGCGGTCGCGTACGTCCTGGCCCATCGGGAGACTCCACCGCGCGCACCCATCCCGAGCGGCGACTGGAGACGACACAGCCGATCCTCCAACCGCTGAGGACTGGGGACACCCCGTGCTGGACGCGGCGAGGAGACACAGGTGTAGACTGCACCCGTGCAAGACCGCGCGAGCGACCCGGACGACTCCCTCGTTTACCGCACCGCTATCGAGCGGGCTCCGCTCCCCATCATGCGCGTGTCCGCGTCGAAGGGGCGCTACGTCTTCTTCAACGACGCCTTCGCCACGATGCTCGGGCACACGCGCGAATCGCTGGCCGCGCGCGACCCCTACGAAGCCTGGATGGAGTCGGCGCATCCGGACGACGTGGACGCCGAACGGGCGGCGATGGGCCGCGTCGCGAGCGGCGAGACGGACACCTTCGAGCTCGAGAAGCGCGTCCTGCGCAAGGACGGCGAGGCGCGTTGGGTGCGCATGACGGCTTCGGCGACGCGCGACGCGCAGGGACGGCTCGATTGCCTGACGGCGTACTTCACGGACATCCACGAGCAGCGGGCCCTCGCCGGCGCGTGCAAACACCTGCAGACGCAGCTCGTCCAGGAGCAAAAGCTCGGCGCGGTCGGCAAGCTGGCCGGCGGCGTTGCCCACGAGTTCAACAACCGCCTCGTCGTCATCATGGGCTACGGCGAGTTGCTCAGGCGCGACCTGCCCGCCGGCAGTCCCGCCGCGCAGAAGACGGACTTCGTGCTGGCGAGCGCCAAACGCGCGGCCGAGCTCACCCGCCAGCTCCTGGCGTACAGCCGCAAGCAGGTGCTGACGCCCCGGTCGTTCGACATGAACGCGATGACGCACGGCATGACGAACCTGCTGAAGAGCGTGCTCGGCGACAGCATCGAGGTGAGCACGGCGCTCGAGGCGCGCCGCGAGGCCATGGCGGACCCGGGGCAGATCGAGCAAGTCATCCTGAACCTCGCGCTCAACGCGCGCGACGCCATGGCCTCGGGCGGCAAGCTCCGGCTCGAAACGCGCGACACGACCGTCGGGCCGGGCGACGACCCCGAGCTGCCGCCGGGGCACTACGTCACCCTGCGCGTCGCCGACACGGGGAGCGGCATCCCCGAGGAGATCCTGCGCCACGTGTTCGAGCCGTTCTTCACGACCAAGCCGATGGGCCATGGGACGGGGCTCGGCCTGTCAACGGTCGAGGGAATCGTGCGGCAGAGCGGCGGCGCGGTCCGCGTCGAGAGCCGCGTCGGCGCGGGGACGACCTTCACGATCCACCTGCCTTACGCAGCGGCGCCGTCCCCCGCGCCGCCGTCGCTCGAGGACGCGCCCCCGGGCAGGGGGCGCTTCGAGACTGTCCTCGTGTGCGACGACGACGACGCGGTGCGAGGGCTGCTCGTGGCGGTCCTCGGCCTGCGAGCCTACCGGGTGCTCGCGGCGGGCGACGGCCAGCGCGCCCTCGACCTCGCACGCCGGAACGACGGTTCGATCGATCTCCTCGTGACGGACATCGCGATGCCCGGGCTCGGCGGGATCGAGCTCTCGCTGGAGCTACGCAAGCGATACCCGCGGATGAAGACCCTCTTCGTCTCCGGGTACGCCGAGGACTCGGGACGGCTCTCGACGCCGCCGCCCGGCGTTCACTTCCTGCCCAAACCCTTCCTGCCGGGCGATCTCACCCGGATGGTCGCGACGCTCCTCGAGGGCGAGGAGCGGCCGCCCCGTCAGAACTCCCAGCCGAGGTGAAGGGCGAGGATGGGCGTCCGCACCCGACTGCGAGACTCGGTATCCCATCGACCTTCTTTCGATCTTGCGGCGTCGTGCGCAGCCCGCGCGGCCGCGCCGGCGAGCATACGCCAACCGAGAGAAAGGTGGCGTGCTTCGAGCCAAGCGATCCGCCACGAATGGGGTGTGACGCGCCAAAAACAGGCCTTCTTGGCAACGACCGGAGGCACACTGGCGCGCCACATCCATGATCTGGCGCGCCGCAGCCGGAGGGCCCTGCCAAACGTCGCCCACTTGCCGCCCAAAGGCGGTCGTTTGGCGTGCACCGGGCTTCGGGAGCGCTCGGAGGCAGCCTCGTTGGCGCAAAGCGAAGCTCGCGCCGTGCCAAGCGAGGCAAGGTCCGACCGCAGACGCGCTTGCCCGGCGCCCGAGGCCGGACCCGCCCCCTTCCGCTACGCTTGCGGCATGACGTCCGCTCGCCTCTGGCTCCTGGCCGCCATCGCGACCGCCGGCTGTCGCGGGACCAACCCGTCGACCCCCGCCGACTACACGAAGGGCCCCAACTACAGCAGCACGCCCTGCGTCGACAACTGCGGCGGCAACACCAGCTGCGTGTTGAATTGCACGAACAGCGTCTCGCCGTACGTGAGCGAGCCGCACACGACCGAGCCGGGGACCTTCAGGCCGCGATGACGCCCGCGACGCCCTCCGACTCGGACGTCCTGATCGCGAATGCTCGCTTCTACGACGCATTCACCGAAGGCGACTTCGACGAAATGGCAGACTTGTGGGCCGAGCACGCGCCGGTGAGCTGCATCCATCCGCTCTCGCCCGCGCTCTCCGGTCGCAAGGCGATCCTCGAGACGTGGAAAGAGATCCTCCGGTCCCCACCGCCCGTTGCGCTGCGATGCGAGCGTCCGACCGTGCATCGCCTCTCGACCGAGGTCGCGATCGTCACCTGCTACGAGGGCGAGGGGACTCACCCGGCGCATCTCGCGGCGACGAACGTCTTCGCCATCGAGGGGGGGCGCTGGCGAATGGTGCATCACCACGCGGGCCCGCTGTCGAGGCCCATCCGCCCCGCGCCCGAGCGCCCGACGCTCAACTGAGGGCGACCTCGAAGCGACCGAGAACGTCGTACGCCGACACACGCGCACTGGTCGATCCGGTGACCAATTGAAATTGATCCGCGGATGGGTCTCTATGAAGTGTTCGTCTTCTGCTTTGCCCGCGTCGCGCGCAGCCGAGCAGAAGACGGCTTAGCGGTCCGCTTGGGGGCCGCTAATCGAACTTCGCTATCGCTCCGTTGAACTCGCGAGGGGGGCGGACCTCGTCTTCCCCCAGGGCGAGCGCGCCACACCGCGCCGCGTTCGAGGAACGCCGTGCAGAGAAGGACGACATGGGACGGGACATACTGGGTCGTTGGTCGGCAGCCGTCGCGGTGGCGTTCAGCGCCCTTGTAGCCGCCTCCTGCGGCAGCTCCCAATCGACGTTCGAGGGCGGCAAGGGCCACCTGGACGCCTCCGTACCGCGCGACGGGGCGGCGCTCAACGACGGCGGCTTCGGAGCCTTCGGCGGCCTTCGCGGCTGCAACCCGGGGACGTGTGCGAGCCTCGGGTACACGTGCGGGATGAACAGCGACGGATGCGGCGGCGTCCTCAGCTGCGGCGACTGCACCTCACCGGAGTTCTGCGGAGGGGGGGGATTCAGCAAGTGCGGAGTGAACTCGACCAGCGGCTCCGACGCGGCCTCGAGCTGCGTCCCCAAGACGTGCCAGGATCTCGGTTTCACGTGCGGGCCCGCCTCGGACGGATGCGGCGGGCTGCTTCAGTGCGGCGCCTGCCGGAGCCCCGCCTACTGCGGAGGCGGCGGCTACAACGTGTGCGGCTTGGGCGACGGGGGCGCGTGCACGCCCGCGACGTGCACGTCGCTCGGATACGCCTGCGGGCCCGCGGGTGACGGGTGCGGCGGTACGCTCGACTGCGGTGTCTGCGCCTCGCCGTCGTTCTGCGGCGGCGCGGGCTTCGCCCAGTGCGGGACCGGCGGCGACGGCGGGGTCGGCTCCTCGTGCGTGCCCGAGACGTGCCAAGAGCTCGGCTACACGTGCGGCGCGGCGGGCGACGGATGCGGCGGCTTGATCCAGTGTGGGACGTGCAGCGCGCCCGGGTACTGCGGCGGCGGCGGCTTCGACAAGTGTGGGGGGATCGTCGGCCTGGGACCGGACGGCGGACCGCTCGTCGCGTGCACGCCGGCGACCTGCCAGAGCCTCGGCTACCAGTGCGGGCCGGCGGCCGACGGCTGCGGCGGCCTGCTCGACTGCGGGACGTGCCCCGGGGGACAGACGTGCGGCGGTGGCGGCGCCTTCAAGTGCGGAAGCTCCGAGGGCGGCACGACGACGACCTGCGTCCCCAAGACGTGCCAGTCGCTCGGCTTCAACTGCGGCGTCGCCGGCGACGGGTGCGGCGGGCTGCTCACCTGCGGCTCGTGCAGCAGCCCGCAGTTCTGCGGCGGCGGCGGCTTCAACGTCTGCGGCAGCAACAACGGCCTCGGGCCCGACGGCGGCGCGATCTGCACGCCGCGCACCTGCCAGGACTTGGGTTTCAACTGCGGGCCGGCGGGCGACGGCTGCGGCGGGCTGCTCGACTGCGGCTCGTGCACGTCACCGCAGTTCTGCGGAGGCGGCGGCTTCAACAAGTGCGGCAGCGGCGGCACCGACGGCGGCCCGCCCGCGAGCTGCCTCAACGTGGGAAGCGCGTGCTCTTTCGCGGGACAGTGCTGCACCGGTCAGTGCGCCGGCGGCGTCTGCGCCTTCCCGACGTGCGTCTCCGACGGGGGCTCGTGCACGGGGAACACGCAGTGCTGCAGCGGGTCGTGCTCGTCGGGCACGTGCGCTTCCTTGAACAACACCTGCCGCACGCTCGGGAACACGTGCACCCAGGACACCCAGTGTTGCTCGCAGCATTGCAACGGCGGACTCTGCGCCGCGTCCTCGTACTGCCGGCAGAACGGCGACGTCTGCTCGGCGTCGTCCGACTGCTGCGGCGGCGTCTGCACCCTCGCGGGCGGCGCCACCTACGGCACGTGCGGCCAACCCGCGGCGGGCGGCGCCAACTGCTCGATGGTCGACGGCGCGGTGTGCGGCGCCCCGGGCAGCACGCCCCCTTCGTGCGGCGGGCCGTGCTGCAGCCGGCGTTGCGCGCCTTACGGGCCGACGGGCGTCCTCGTCTGTCAGACGGCGAGCGGCTGCCACCCGGTCGGTGACATCTGCACGACCGACGCCGACTGCTGCGGCTCGGCGGGGCTTCCGGGAGGGTCGGGCAAGCCCGTGTCCTGCTCGATCGCGCCAGGCAGCACGGTCGGCGTCTGCGTGAACCCCCACGGGTGCAAGCCGAACGGCGACGTCTGCAAGCTCTCGACGATGTCCTGCAACTCGTCGTGCGATTGCTGCGCCGGCAACTGCGAGACGCAGGACACTTGCAAAGAGGACAACGTGGGCGTCCCTCGCTGCACCGCCGCGGCGTGCCTCGGGGCGGGGCAGGCGTGCGCGTCGAGCGCCGACTGCTGCAACGGGCTGCCGTGCGTGCCGAACACCGGCACGGGGCCGGTCTACGTGTGCGGCTCGACGAGCTGCGTCGCGAGCTGCGGCGCCTGCACGGACAGCGCCGACTGCTGCGGGGGTCAGTGCAACGCCGTGCTCGGGAGCGCCAAGGGCGTGTGCGGGCCCTGCGGAACACCGACCTGCACCCCCAAGACGTGTCAGCAGCAGAACATCACGTGCGGCCCCACCGGCGACGGGTGCGGCAATCCGCTCGACTGCGGGAGCTGCACGGCCCCGCAAACGTGCGGCGGCGGCGGGGTGCCTGGGCAGTGCGGCGCACCCGACGCCGGCGCGTGCACCCCGAAGACGTGCGTGCAGCAGAACATCGCCTGCGGCCCGGCCGGGGACGGATGCGGCAACCAGCTCAACTGCGGGACCTGCGTGGCGCCGCAAACGTGCGGCGGCGGCGGCGTCGCGTATCAGTGCGGGGGACCCCCTCCCGCCGGAGGTTGCACTCCGACCACGTGCGCTCAGCAGAACTTGAGCTGTGGTCCTGCGGGCAACGGCTGCGGCGGCACTCTCGACTGCGGGACGTGCCTCGAGGGACAGAGCTGCGGCGGCGGCGGAGTGCGCGGACAGTGCGGGGCGCCCCCTCCCGGGGTCTGCGCGCCGGTGACCTGCCAGCGCCAGAACATCACGTGCGGGCCGGCCGGCGACGGATGCGGCGGCATCCTCGATTGCGGGATGTGCCCCACCGGACAATCGTGCGGGGGCGGCGGCGTCCCCGGTCAGTGCGGCGCGCCGGACGGCGGCAGCGTCACGTGCACGCCGCGCACGTGCCAGCAGCAGGGCATCGGCTGCGGGCCGGCGGGCGACGGATGCGGCGGGTCGATCGACTGCGGCGCGTGCATCTTGCCGCAGACGTGCGGGGGCGGCGGCGTCCCCGGCCAGTGCGGCGGTTCCTCGGGCTGCCAGCCTCTCACCTGCGCACAGCTCAACCTCGCGTGCGGGCCGGCGGGCGACGGCTGCGGCGGGCTGCTCCAGTGCGGAACGTGCCCGCCCCCCCAGACGTGCGGGGGTGGCGGCGTCCCCGGCCAGTGCGGGGGAACCGGAACGTGCGTTCCGTCGACGTGCCAGAGCCAGAACATCGCGTGCGGGCCGGCCGGCGACGGGTGCGGCGGCCTCCTGCAGTGCGGGACGTGCAACTCGCCGCAGACGTGCGGCGGCGGCGGCGTCTCGGGGCAGTGCGGCGGCGGCACGATGTGAATCGCGCGCCGTAACCGGCGCGGGGGCGGACGCGGGGGAGGGCGCGAACCGCGACGAGTGAGGTCGGAGAACGGGCGCCGAGGATGGGTCGGCGCCCCGTCTCCCCACTCGTCGCGCGATCGACTGTAGCCTCTAGTCCGCATGCTCGAGCGAAGCGAGAGATCGGACTAGAACACCCCCTTTGAACCCGTTGCTCACCGCCCCGCGCGCTCCCAGGCGACCCGAGGTTCTTCGCGCCGCCCAGGCGACGGCGTTCGTCGGGGTGTGGGTCGCGCTCGGCTTCGCCTTTCACCTGAGCGCGAACGCGTACCTCCTCCTCGGGGTACCCCTAACGGTCGCGTTCCAGCTCGGCATCCGGCGACGAGCGTGGCTCACCGCGTGGGTCGCCGAGGCACCGAAGCCGCGCCGCCTCCCTCTCCTTCTCGTGGTCGCGCTCGCCCTCGCGGCCTACCCCGCGCACGAGCTCCTATTCCCCGGGCGGCCCCCCGGGGCGGCCGTTCGCCTCTGGCTCGCGTGCGCCGTGGTGGGCGCGTTCGGGGCGGCGTACGGGGCGACGCTCGCCACGAAACGCACCTGGCGGGACCTCGCATGCTGTGTCCTCGTGGCCGGCGGCGCCGGCGCGGGCCTCATGGTCCTCTCGGCCCTCGCGCTCCATCTCGGGCAAGGCAAGCCCTGGGCGCCCCCCGGCCGCATGCTCCACGCGTTCGTCACGTCGCTCGCCAAGTACGTGCCGGTCATATTCGTCCTCGAGGAGGTGACGTTCCGCGGTGTCCTCGACGCGCACCTCGAGCCATCGCGCAATCCGAAGGCCTACGGGACCGCGACGATCGTCGCGTGTCTGTGGGGACTCTGGCACCTGCCCGTCGTTCCGGACGACGGACGGGGCCTCTGGTTGCACGTGCAGTCGCTGGTCATGGTGCACGTCATCACCGGCGTTCCCTTGGCCGTGTACTGGCGACGCAGCGGCAACCTGCTGGTGCCCGGCGTCGCGCATGCGCTCATCGACGCGGTCCGGAACGCGATCCTCCGGACCTGACGCCCGCCCTGCCCCTTGGATCGGGGCCGCGACTCCGGCAAGCTTCGGCGCCCGCCCGCCGACGCAGGCGGGCCCAGCGGGAGGAGAGACGGTGCGCGGACCCGACATCACGGACGACGATCACTTCCGGGGCGCAGAGCGACCGAGGGTCACCCTCGTCGAGTACGGCGACTACGACTGCCCGCACACCCGCCGCGCGCAGTCGTCCGTCGATCGCCTCGTCGCGGAGAACGCCGACGTCCGCATCGTGTTCCGGCACTTCCCGCTGCGCGACCTGCACGCCAACGCGGAGATCCTGTCCCGCGTCGCGGAGGCGGCGGCGCTCCAGGGGCGCTTCTGGGCGATACACGACCACCTGATGAGCCATCGAGCCCCCATCGACGAGCGCGGCGTGCTCGCCGACGCCGCCGACGCCGGGGTCGACATGGAGCGCGTGAGGCGCGATGTCGGGCTCGACGCCGTCGCGCGGCGCATCGAGCGCGACGTGCGATCGGGCCGGGCGCGCGGGATCCACAGCACGCCGTCGTTCCTCTTCGATGGCGTGCTCCACGACGGTCACTACGACTTCGAGACGCTGGCGCGCAAGCTCGAGGATGCGCGGCGTACGGGGGACACCCCAGCGAAGGAGCGACGATGACCGCCCGAGGCGAACCCGAGATCATCACGCACGAGCGCGAACAGCTCGCCTACTTGCTCACCGAGGCGGCGGAGATCGAGCACGGCCTCATGTGCTGCTATCTCTACGCGGCCGGGAGCCTCAAGGCAGGGTCCGCGGGCCTCGGCGACGACGAGGCCCGCGCCATCGCGCGATGGCGAGCGACGATCGTCGAGGTCGCGGTCGACGAGATGCTGCATCTCTCGCTGGTGAGCAACCTGCTGGCGGCCATCGGGTCGACGCCACACTTCCAGCGCCCCAACTTTCCCGTCGCCCCCGGGTATCACCCGGCCGGCGTGGTCGTCGCGCTCGCGCCGTTCGATCGCGCCACCCTTGACCACTTCATTTTCCTCGAACGCCCCGAGGGGGTCGACCTGCCCGACGGCGCGGGGTTCGAGTCCCCCACGCGCTACGAGCGGGTCGCGCGGAGCGATCGCCTCGTCCCGAGCGCGCAGGACTACGCGACCGTGGGCCACCTCTACCGCGGCATCCGCGAGGGCTTCGTCCAGCTCGCCGCCAAGCTAGGGGAGGACGCGCTCTTTCTCGGCGATCCTGCCGCGCAGGTCGGCCCCGACATCGCACCGCTCGACGGGCTCCTCGCGGTCACGGGCGTCGCCGGCGCCGTGCGCGCGGTGGACACGATCGTGCACCAGGGCGAGGGGGCGCCCGAGCACCGCGACACATCCCACTTTTCTCGCTTCGTGTCGATCCGCGACGAGCTCGACGCGCTGTCGCGCCGGCGCGCGGATTTTTCGCCCGCGCACCCGGCCGCGCGCAATCCGGTGATGCGTAAGCCGCCGAAGCCGCGCGGCAAGGTCCACGTGGACGATCCTTCGAGCGCGCGGGTGCTCGACCTCGGCAATGCCGTCTACGCGTTCGCGCTCCGCTGCCTCGCCCGCGCCTTCGGCGAGGCAAGCGATCCGCCGCGAGCGCGGGGACGGCTGGTCGAGTCTTCGATCACCGCGATGCGCGAGCTCGGGCCGCTCATGCAGCGGCTCGCCGAGATGCCCGCGAGCCCGAGCGCGCCGGGCACCACCGCCGGGCTGACGTTCACGATGCAGCGATCGACGGTCGGTTTCTCGCAGCAGCACGCGGCGTGGGCGATCCTCGCCGAGCGCGCCCGCGAGATCGCGCTCGCCGGGCAGAGCATCGCGCGCGACGTCGATCCCATTGCGGCGCGGGCGGCCGAGGCGTTCACGGCGATCGCGGCCACGCTCGCGAAGGAGGCGCCGCCGTCCCCGGGGTCGTGCAAGGCGATTTCGCCGCCGCTCGCGCCCCCGACGCCGGCGGCGGCCACGGCTGCCCCGTCGACGCCCGATCCAATTCCGGCGTCGCCCGCGATCGAGGAGGCGACGGCGCCGAACGCGATCCTCCGCTTCGAGGGCAAGCGCTGCATCCACTCGCGCAACTGCGTCCTCGGCGCGCCCGACGTCTTCCTCGCAAACGTGAAGGGGCCGTGGCTCCACCCGGAGGCCGTCCCCGTCGACGAGCTCGCCGCGATCGCCCACTCCTGCCCCTC
>DATGJA010000009.1:0-8470 GCA_035295445.1 Polyangiaceae bacterium
CACGCGCTTCGAGCGGCGGATTCTGAATATCCATCACTCGTTCTTGCCGGCGTTCGTCGGAGGCAAGCCGTACCACCAGGCTTACGCACGCGGCGTGAAGCTCATCGGGGCGACCGCGCACTATGCGACCGAGGACCTCGACGAAGGTCCCATCATCGAGCAGGACGTCGCCCGCATCTCGCACAAGGACGACGTCGAAGATCTCGTGCGCAAGGGCAGGGATCTCGAGAAGGTGGTCCTCGCGCGTGCCGTCCGACTCCACCTCGAGGATCGAATCCTGGTGTACGGCAATAGGACGGTCGTGTTCGACTGAGGCGATGGCCCGGCCGCCCGAACACGTCTTCGTCCTCATGCTCGAGAACCGATCGTTCGACCACATGTTGGGCTTCTCCGGCCTGACGGGGGTCGACGCGGAGACCGGGGGTGCGGCGGCGATCGATGGTCTCACGGGCGGCGAGTCGAACGCGTTCGGGGGCGTCACGTATCCGGTCGTCCTGGGCGCCGACTACGTCATGCCGGCCGATCCGGGGCATGATTTTTCCTTTGTCCTCGACCAACTTTGCGGACCCGCGGCGCGGTACGCGCCGCCCTATCCGCCCATCGACGGCTCGGGTTTCGTGGACTCGTACAGCCGGGTATCGGGCCCCGCGACCGCGGGGGTGGTCATGCGCTGCTTCGATACGCCGAGGCAGCTTCCCGTCCTCCACGCGCTCGCGCGCGAGTACGCCGTCTGCGATCGATGGTTCTCGTCGATGCCCGGTCCGACCGCGCCCAACCGGATGTTCGTCCACGCTGGTTCGTCGGGAGGGCTCGACCACTCGCCCACGACCGAGGACGTCGTCGAGTGGGAGACCATCGACGGATTCGCGTTCCCCCGTGGCACGGTCTTCGACGCGCTGAAGAAAAGGAGCGTACCGTACGGGCTCTACTCGGGGGATGAGTTCCCGATGGTCGGGACGCTGAAGGGCATCACGGTCTTCGACGTGCGCCGGATCGACGCGCTGGCCGAGGAGCTCGCGAGGGACTCGTTCGGGCCGCGCTACGTGTTCATCGAGCCGAGCTACAACGTCCTCCAGGAGTTCCGAGGCAGCAGCAGTCAGCACCCGTTCGCCGACGTGCGAGACGGCGAGGCGCTCATCAAGACCGTGTACGAGGCCATCCGCAGCTCTCCGGTCTGGGAACGGTCACTCTTGCTGCTGCTCTGGGACGAGCACGGGGGCTTCTACGATCATGTCGCGCCACCACCCGCCGTGGCGCCCGACGACGGGGCGCAGCGGTCCAAGTACAACGGCTCCGGGTTCACGTTCGCTCAATACGGCGTGAGGACGCCCGCGATCGTGGTGTCCCCTTACGTGGCGCGTGGGACGATCGATCATCGCGTCTACGACCACACGTCGGTGCTCGCGACGGTTCGGGAGGCCTTCGGGGGCGATCCGCTGACCGCTCGCGATGCGCAGGCGAGAAGCGTCGTGCCGCTCCTGTCGCTGGTCGAGGCTCGCCCCGACGCGCCGAGGACGCTGCCGACGCCCGCGGAGGGCGCCGCGAGCTCGCTGGTGGGGGGGGTGGCCCGGCCGGGCGACGCGGTGAACGACGGCATGTTGCCCTCGGTGTTGCACGCCGCCCTTCGGCACGATCTGCTCGACGCGGGAGCGAGCAAAGCGGAGATCCTCGACCGCGTCCGGTCGCTGGCCTCCCGCGACGACGCGCTGAGGTACCTGACCGACGTTCGTGCCCGGCTGCGGACTCCCTAGTCGCGGCGGCCTTCGATGACCGCGAACGGCGAGTGCGTCGGGGTGACGCCGTGCAACGCCAGGCCTGCCCGGGCGAAGAGAGCGCCGAAGTCCGTGGCGGTCCTCTCCTTGCCCGTGAGCATCACGAGCATGTTCAAGTCGAGCAGCGGCGCCGGCGAGGGCGGACCCCCGTCCGTGATGAGCATCTCGACGACCACGACCCGCGCGTCGGGCGCCATCGCCTCGCGGATCCGGCGCAAGATGGCCACGCACTCGTCGTCGCTCCAGTCGTGCAGGATGTGCTTGAGCAGGTAGACGTCGCCGCCGCCCGGCACGCCGTCGAAGAAGCTCCCTCCGACCCGCTCGACGCGATCGGCGACGCCCGAGCCCTCGAGGGTCGGACCCGCGCCCTCGACCACCTCGGGGCGGTCGAACAGGACGCCCCTCGCCGACGTCTCTCGCTGCAGGACGGCGGCCACGAAGGCTCCTTGGGAGCCC
Source organism: Polyangiaceae bacterium (assembly GCA_035295445.1). GTDB lineage: Bacteria > Myxococcota_A > Polyangia > Polyangiales > Polyangiaceae > Palsa-1150. Next base: position 2,229 of record DATGJA010000009.1, read on the forward strand.
CCCACGTCCACCACCCTGCGCGACCCCGCGAACGAATACGACGCGAGCACGACCTGGAGCGACAGGGTCGACATCCCGCTCATGGCTTGCGCGAAGAGAAACCCCTCGTCCAAGTGCTCCTTGTAGTACGCCCAGACGTCCATCCCGAGCGCCTTCGGCGCCGCGGGACGGCCCGTGCGCACGGAGTGTTCGAGCTCTCCCCAGGGCAGCCAGTGGCCCGGCGCCATCTCGGCGACCAGAAGCGAGCGCATCGAGCCGGGGACGTCGGAGCGAAGCAGCTCGCCGACGGGCGTCAGCGCGAATCGGCCTTCGGGCTGCGGCGCGAGGACGCCCACCGAGGCGATCCCCCGCATCAGCCGATACACCGCAGAGGCGTCCGCGCCGATCGCCTTCGCGACCTGTTCGGCGTTCTTCGGGCCGCTCGCGAGGACGTCGGGGATGCGCAGGCTCGCGGCGGTGGCTGTGGCCTTGGCGGCCCACATGCCGGAGACGAGGCCGAAGATGGCGGCGGGGGGGGGAACGGCGGGCGAGTCGGTCATGGGTCTCTCCTCTCTTCGAACTCGACGCTACGGCGGACGGCCGGGGCACGGAACCCGGCATGCGCGCACGCCCCCCGTGCGAGGATGAACATCGTGCTGGAGTGGAACGACCTGCGGTTCTTCCTGGCGATTCACCGCGCGAGGACGCTAGCCGGAGCCGCTCGCTCGCTCGGCGTGGAGCACACGACGGTCGGCCGCCGCCTCGCCGCGCTGGAGAAGTCGCTCGGGGCGACGCTCTTCGTCCGAACCCCGGGCGGCCTGTTGCCCACCGAGAGCGCCGGCCAGATCCTCCCGCTCGCCGAGCAGGCCGAGCACGCCGTCCAGAGCATCGAGCGCGTTGCGGGGGGCGAAGACGCGCGGCCCGAGGGGGTCGTTCGCGTCACGACGTCGGAGACGCTGGTCGCGTTCCTGGGCCGGCGCCTCGGGGCGCTCCGGGCGAAACACCCGCGCATCACCGTGGAGGTGCTCGCCGGGAACGCCAACCTCGATCTGACACGACGCGAGGCGGACCTCGCCGTTCGGGTCGCGCCGACCACCCAGGGGGAGCTCGTCTGCCGCAAGCTCGCTCTGGCCGGCTGGTCCGCGTACGCCTCGGAAAGCTACGTCGCGGCGCGCGGAAGGCCGACGCCCATCACGCATCTCGCCGGTCACGACGTCATCGCCTACAGCGGCAGCCTCGCGCAGGTGCCGGGCGCCATCTGGCTCGAGGCTCACGGCCGCGGCGCCAACGTCGTGCTGCGGACGGCGAGCATTCCGGGCGCATGGAACGCGGCGCTCGGCGGGTTGGGGATCACCGTCGTCCCCTGCTTCCTCGCCGAGGGCGAGCCGACGATGGTGCGCCTGACGCCCGACGTCCTCGGAACCCGCGACGTGTTCCTCGTCGTGCACCCCGGCCTGACGCGCGTGGCCCGCGTCCGCGTCGTCATGGAATTTCTGGTCGATTGCTTCGCGCGCGACACCCGCATCCTCAGCGGGACGGCGCGACGAGAGCGTAAGGGCTAGCGCTTCGAGTACCACGCCTGGACGCCCGCGTGGTCGCGGACGGCGTCGTGCACGCGATTGAGCTTAGGGAACGCATCGAGGCCGGTCGCCGGAACGTGATCCAGGTGGCCGCTCTTCAGCCACCGCAGCATGATGTAGATCTTGAGGTCGACCACCTGGAGCGCCGCGCCGCCGAAGAAGGGGCCGTCGCCGATCTGCGCCTCGGCGTGCGCGCCCCAGAAGGGCAGATACGTCGACGCGATCGCTTCGCGCGCCTTCTTCTTCTCTTCTTCGTCTTTCATACGGAGCGTCGGCGCCAGCTGGTGGCGCAGGTCCTCGACGTAGTGCATCGTCGCCTCGTGGCGGGCCGCGTCGAAAGGATCCTTTGGGTGCAACCCGTGCAGGCGACCGATGAGGACGAGGATGGCGTTCGACTGCGCCAAGGGCGGGCGTCCTAGCATCTCGAGCACGGGGAGCGAGCCGAACGGCGTCCCCGGCTTGAGGGCGGGCCAGTCCGTCGGCTTGATGCGGTTGTCGTCGAATTCGACGCCGGCCAGGTGGAGCGCCAGACGGCACTCTTCGCCGCGGCTCGCCGGAGCGTCGAAGTAAGTCAGCTTGGGTTTGGTCATGGAGCGCCACCATAACCCGGCTGCTACCCTCGGCCCATGGTGACGGGTGGATGCCTCTGCGGGGCCGTGCGTTACGAGTACGACGGTCCGGTCGGGCCGGCGACCTACTGCCACTGCGCCGACTGCCGACGCGTGACGGGAAGCGCTTTTAACGTCGGGGTGCGCTTCGAGCGCGCCCGGTTCCGCCTGCTCCAGGGCGTCCCGAAGACGTTCACGAAGGTCGGCGGCAGCGGCCGGACCATCGAGCGATCGTTCTGTCCGTCGTGCGGCTCGCCGCTCTACACGGCAGCGCCGCAGAGTCCCGCGTTCGTGTGGGTCAAGGCGGGGAGCCTCGATGCGGGCGCGTCAATCGAGCCAGTCGATCAGATCTGGACCGAGTCACGCGTGCCGTGGGGGACGGTGACGCCGGACCTGCCCGGACACGCGCGCAATCGCCCCGCGTGACGGCTAATCCGTCGCAGAGCCCGCGTCCGCGGAGCCCGTGCCGGATCCGGCGTCGGACATCGTCATGTCCCCTCCGTCCATCATCATCATGCCGCCCCCCCCGAACCTCATCGCAGGATTGAAGCAGAGCTGCCCGCCCATGATCATGGTGCAGTTGTCGCCCATGGGGCACGGGTGCGTGCTGTCGCAAAGCTGCGTCGTGAAGTTGAAGAAACCCCCGCCGCCGGCATCGGCGGGGGGCATGCAGTCCGCCGAGGAGGCCACGCACGAGGAGTTGAAGCCCCCCATCCCGCCGCCCGACGAGACGCAACAAACTGAGCTGCCGCTGCAATCCGACGCCTTGGAGCAGCTGAGCTTCGATCCGGTCGAGCAAGTCGCGGCCGGGTCCTGGCACATGCCGGACATCGCGATGGCGTTGTAGCAGCACACCTGCCCGTTGCTGCAATTGTTGCACGTGCTCAGGGCCGGAGACATGAGCGGGTTGGCGCCCGCCTCCGGGATCTTCACGTTCGACATGCCCGCGTCGTTCGAGTTCGACGAGGTCGAGCCTCCGCATGCCGGTACGAGCGCCATCCAAGCCAGGCCCACGGCGCTGGCGACCAACGTCTTCGTCATGAGAAGCGACCTCCGCGTGAAATCCGTGCCCACGCAAGTAACCGATTTCGTCGAACCAAGTCAGCCAAAACGACTCGCCGCAAGCGACCCCAGATGTGCCATCGCGTCATTTACCGAGACAGCGGGACTTTCTGCACCACATACGCGCGCCGCGCACTCGTGCGAAGGGCGGGCCACCCACACGACACGCCGAGCCTTGGGCCCCATGTCTACGACCGTATGGTCGTGAAAATCTAGCCGACGCGATCGGCCGCCTTGCACCTTAGGTCCTTTCGATCCCTATCGATCAGAGCAGCGTTTGGGGTAGGGTTCCGCACCCCATACTCGTCGGAAGGTTCGAACATGCGCGTAATCTCCGCTCTCGCGACCGTGGCCGCTGCAGGTGTCACCATCGTCGTCTCTGGCCGGGCCCTCACGGCGTGCTCGTCGAGCACGACGACTCCGGGGAACTCCTCGGGCAACGGCGCGTGCACCAACGCCCTCACCGTTTACTTCAATCCCATGTACACCGCGTACATCCCGAACAGCATGCACACGTTCCAGCTGCCGGCGCTCGTCAACGCCACCGACCACGTGCAGTGGAGCGCGACGGATTCGACCGGCGCGAAAACGACCGCGATCCAGTGGCAGGACAATCCAGACCTGACGATCGCCGGGTGGTCGGCCATCACGATCACGGTGACCTCGATGCCGCCGAGTCCGATCACCCTGACCGCGCAGAGCGGCAATTTGTGCGGGAGCGGTGAGCTCACCATCACCCAAGCGTCCGAGAACGACTGGCAAATCGGAAACGCCCGCTACAACAACGGCTCGTCGCTCCACGTGCCGATGTTCAATTTCGAGGCCGGGGCCGGGGGAGGGCCGCCGATGTTTTCGCCCGACGCCGGAAGCATCTTCGAGACCAGCGACGGCGGACCGGCGTGCACGAATTGCCACGGTCCGACGGCGACCGACAACATGTTCAAGGATATCTCCCACACGCCCGAGCAGACGGCGGGATTCAGCGATCAGGATCTCTTGAACATCATCCTCAATGCCAGCGTGCCCGACGGCGGCTATTTCGATCCGAACATCGTCTCCTATATGGGCTGGCAATTTTTTCACAAGTGGACGGACATCACACCGGACCAGCAGAAGGGCATCGTCGTCTATCTGCGGTCGCTGACGCCGGTCGCCCAAATGGGTTCGGCGGACATCGGCGCCTTCGCCCGGATGCAGCGGGGCATGGGCGGTTCGGGTTCGAGCGACGCCGGCGCCACGGAGTGAGCGGGCGGCGGCGCCACGGACGCGCGCCGCGCTGCGGCACGGGGCTTGCCGCTGGCCTTCCTTCGTCCTAACACGTCACGCATGCGAACGGAGTGGGTGGCCAAGCGAGCGGGCGATCGCAACAAGACGCAGATGCACTACGCCCGCGCGGGCGTCGTGACCGAAGAGATGGCCCACGTCGCGGGCCGGGAGCGTGTGTCGACCGAGCTCGTCCGCGCCGAGGTGGCGCGGGGGCGCATGGTCCTGCCCGCCAACGTCCATCACGTGGGCCTCGAACCGATGGGCATCGGCATCGCCCTCACCTGCAAGGTCAACGCGAACATCGGCAACAGCGCGGTGACGAGCGACGTGGAGGGCGAGCTTCACAAGCTCCGGATCGCCCTCAAGTACGGCGCCGACACGGTGATGGACCTGTCGACCGGGGGCGAGATCGACGCGATCCGCGCCGAGATCTTGCTCGCCTCGCCCGTGCCCATCGGGACCGTGCCCATCTACCAGGTGCTCAAGGAGCGCAAGAAAGTCTCCGACATCCGCGCCGACGACCTCATCGACATGCTCGAGCACCAGGCCAAGCAGGGGGTCGACTACTTCACCATCCACGCCGGCGTCCTCGCCGAATACCTGCCCCTCGTGCAGCATCGCGTCACCGGGATCGTGTCGCGCGGGGGGTCGATCATGGCGCAGTGGATGATCGAGCACGGCAAGCAGAACCCGTTCTTCGTGCACTGGGACAAGGTGCTCGAGGTCTGCGCGCGCCACGACGTGACCATCAGCGCGGGTGACGGGTTGCGCCCGGGCTGTCTCGCCGACGCGAGCGACGCCGCGCAGTTCGCCGAGCTGAAGACGCTCGGCGAGCTGACGACCAGAGCCTGGCAGCGCGACGTTCAGGTGATGATCGAGGGGCCGGGCCACGTCCCGTTCGACCAGATCGAGATGAACGTGAAGAAGGAAATGGAGCTGTGCCACGAGGCGCCGTTCTACGTCCTCGGCCCGCTCGTCACGGACATCGCGCCCGGCTACGACCACATCACGAGCGCCATCGGCGCGACGATGGCCGGGACGGCGGGGGCGGCCATGCTCTGTTACGTGACGCCGAAGGAGCACCTTGGCCTGCCCGACGCGGACGACGTTCGCCAGGGCCTCATTGCGTACAAGATCGCGGCGCACGCGGCGGACGTGGCGCGACATCGCCCGGGCGCACGGGATCGCGACGACGCGCTCTCGCGCGCCCGGTACGCCTTCGACTGGAAGGAGCAGTTCCGCCTTTCGCTCGATCCCGAAACCGCGCAGGCCATGCACGACGTGACGCTCCCGGACGACTACTTCAAGAGCGCCGAGTTCTGTTCGATGTGCGGCCCCAAGTTCTGCAGCATGCACATCAACCGGGCCGTCGAGGAGTTCAACAAGAAGGTAGAGGAAGATCGGAAGGCCGGTCGCCGCACGCTCGGGGTGTTCACGCAGTAGCAAATGGGACGGGCTCGAGTCTCGATCGCGCTCGCCTTCGCGCTGGCGCACTGCGGCAGGGGTACGCCCGCCAAGGTGTCTGCGGTGTCATCAAGCGCTGGGAGCGACGCCGCGCCACCGGTGACCGCTCCGGATTCGGGCGCGCCGATGGACCTCGCGGAGGCGAACGCGTGGACCCTCGCCAAGGACGGCGAGGAGGAGGATCGGATGCATCTCGCGGGACGCGTCGGCTGCACCGGGCTGCGCGAGCGCGCCGACGAGCCTGCTCTTCGGCTCACAGCGATCCGTGCGATGGCCTATTGCC
>DATGJA010000010.1:0-29835 GCA_035295445.1 Polyangiaceae bacterium
GTGCGAAGAGCAATCCGGCCGGACCTTGAGAGTCCGCAGGCTCGAGCGAAGCGAGAGTTCGGACGACGCACCCGACGAAGTCCGCAGGCTCAAGCGAAGCGAGAGTTCGGACGACGCACCCGACGAAGTCCGCAGGCTCGAGCGAAGCGAGAGTTCGGACGACGCACCGCGACCGAGAATCAGGCCGGAAACCCGATGCGGTGTCATACTGGGCCCGTGAGCGCCGCGGAGGAAGCCCCCTGAGCCGGATGATCGCCGTACCGGCCGACGAGCGCTGGCTCGACCGTTTCGAGCTCATCGCGGAGCTCGCGACGGGCGGGATGGCGACCGTGTACCTGGCGCGGCTGTCGGGGGCCGGGGGCTTTCAGCGGTTGGCAGCCATCAAGCGCCTGCATCCGCACCTCGCTCGGGAGCCCGAGTTCATCGAGATGTTCTTGGACGAGGCGCGGCTCGCGGCGCGGATCCACCACCCGAACGTCGTTCCCATCCTCGAAATCGGCAGCAGCGACCAAGGCTACTACCTCGTCATGGAGTACGTCGAGGGTGACACGCTCGGCCGACTCCTCGCGCGCTCGACGCAAAAGGGTGACGGGCTCGGGTTGGCCGTGGCCGTGCGGATCGTCCTCGACGTCCTCGCCGGCCTCCACGCCTCGCACGAGCTGAACGACGACGACGGCGAGCCCCTAGCCATCGTGCATCGCGACGTGTCGCCGCAGAACGTGCTCGTGGGCCTCGACGGCAGCGCGAGGCTGACGGACTTTGGGGTCGCCCGCGCCCGCAGCAAGCTGTCGACGACGCGCACCGGTCACCTCAAGGGCAAGCTTTCTTACATGGCGCCGGAGCAGGCGCGCGGCGCCAAGGACATCGATCGAAGAGCCGACGTCTTCGCCGCGGGCATCGTCCTTTGGGAATCCATCGCAGGGCGCAGGCTCTTCAAGGGGGAGGGCGAGGCCGACACCTTGCACAAGGTCCTGCACGAGCCGATCCCGCCCGTGTCGAGCGCGGCACCGGCGGCAGCGGGACCCATCGCGGACGTCGTCGCGAGGGCGCTCGATCGCGATCGCGACGTCCGATACGCGACCGCCTCGGCCTTCGCGGACGCTCTCGAGCAGGCGGCTCGCTCGGCGGGTTCGCTCGGCTCTCACCGCGACGTGGCGGCCAAGATCGACGCGACCCTGGGATCGGAGCTCTTGCAGCAGCGCGAGACCGTCCGTCGCTGGCTCGCGCGCGTCGACTCGAACCGCCGCACCATGCCACCCCCCAGCACCCCGCCGCCCCCGATGGTCGGGGCCGACGCGAGCTGGGACGGCCTGCCGCTTCCTCCTCCGTCGAGCGTGTCGACAGTGACGTCGGCGGTCATTTCCACGACCCCGCTCACGCCCGGGCAGGCCCCCGGAACGACGGTGGTCGCCGACGGCCCCGCCCGATCGGGCGCGGGCCCCTGGCCGTGGGTCTCGCTCGTCGCGGTGGCGGTGCTCGGTGCCGTCGGCGCTGGCTGGCTGACGACCCGATCCAGCACTTCTCCCGCAGCGGCCCCCACGCGGCCTGCCGAACCCGCCCCGAGCTACGTGGCGAGCGCGCAGTCCGCTTCTACGGCAGAGGCGCCCCCCGCGACGCCCGATGTGACAGCCGACACCGCACCCGAGGCGGAGGAGACGGCCTCTTCGGCCGGGCGGCCGGCCGCGTCCGCGCCGGGCCGGGTGGTTCGCCCCCTGCGGCGTCCCGGCGAACCGGCGGAGGCGAGCGCGCCCCCGCCGGACGACATGTCGAGAAACCCGTATCGTTAGACCGATGCGCCGTGCCCATCACCGGACGCTCTCCGTGGGAGGCGTCGGTCTCGCGCTCCTCGTGGCGTGTAGCTCCGCTCGGACGACGGGCGCCGGCGCGATCGAGCCGCGGTTCGTGGCGGTGCACAACGCGCTCGCTGCGATGGGCCTTATGCAAGTCGGCCCGATCCAGCAAGGCACCCTGGCCGAGGGGCGCGAGGCTCGCGTCGCGCTGGACTTGCCCGCGGGCTGCGTGGCGCTCGCCGCGGTAGGGGGCGATGGTGTGCGCGATCTCGACGCGACGCTGGTCGACGCCCGCGGGGTGGCGCTAGCGCACGACACCACGACGGAGCCGCAAGCGGTCTTGAGGACTTGCCTCGACACGCCCGACGCCTACACCCTCGTGGTCAAGGTGGCGTCGGGGGCGGGCTCCTGGGTCGTCGCCGCGTGGGCCGGCGGCGGCGCGATCGCGGGTCCGGTCGTCGCCGGAGGCGCTTCGATCAAGCCCGAGCCCAACGGGACGTGCGAGGCGCCCATTCCGCTCTCCCCCGGCTCGGTCAGCGGCTCGACCACGAGGGGCGAGCACGAGAACACCGGCTCGTGCGGTCCGAGCGATTCGCGGGAGCTCGTCTACGAGCTCGACGTCACCGAGCGCCAGCGGGTCACGCTGGACGTCGAGGCGCGCTTCGACTCGGTGCTTTACGTTCGGAAGGACGACTGCGCGGATCCAAACGGCGAGGTCGACTGCAACGACGACGCGCCGGACCGCACGCGCTCGCACCTCGATCGCGTCCTCGACCCGGGGAAGTATTTCATTTTCGTCGACGGCTACGGGCACGAGACGGGTACTTTCACCCTGACCCTCTCGCAGACGGCCGTTCTCGCCCTCGCCGACGTTTGCAGGGGGGCTCCCGTGCTCGGCGCCGGGGGGCGGCAGTCGGCTTCGACCGCCGGGATGGCCAACGACGCCGACGCGACGTGCGGTGGGGGGGCGGGCGGCGCCGACGCGGCCTGGCGTGTCGAGCTTGCGTCGAAGTCGCGCGTTCGGTTGGTCGAGCACTCGGACGAGGTCGCGCCGGTGGTTCATTTGCGTCGAGCCTGCGCCGACGAGCAGAGCGAGGTGGCGTGCGGCGACTCGGGCGCCGGCGCCGGGGACGCGGCGGTGACGGGCGTCTTCGAGGCAGGCTCCTACACGGTCTTCGCGGACGCACGCGAGCGCGACTCCGCGGGGCGCTACGGGCTGCTGCTCGAGACCGCGCCGCTCGCGGGGCTGGGGGTCCCCTCGGACGGGTGCGGCGACGCCACCCCGCTTGGCGCCGAAAACGTCGCAGGAGACACGTTCGCCGCGCGCGACGACGTGGCAGGGAGCTGCGGGGGCGCCGGGGCGCCGGACGTCGTCTACCGCCTCGACGTCGCTCGGCGTTCGCGCTTCATCGCGTCGCTGGACGGCGAGGAGGCTCCTCACGTGGTCGTCCTGTGGCGGCGGTGCGCCGACCGAGGGGCCGAAGTGGCATGCGGACGTTCGGTCGACGAGGTCGTGGCGCCCGGGAGCTACTTCGTCGGGGTCGACGGCGCCTCGCCCGATTCCATGGGGCGCTTCACGCTCGCCTGGGCCCTTCGCGACGTCACTGCGCAGCCGAGCGCGTGTCAGGGCGCGCCGACCCTCATCGACGGCAAGATCGTGAGCGCATCGACCGCGGGCTACGCCGATCGATTTTCGACCTCGTGCGGCGCGACCGAAGCGACCGCCAGCGGCCCCGATCGCGTCTTTCGTTTTGAGCTCGGCCGGCGGGCGACGGTCCGCCTGGTGGCGGTTGCCCCCACGTTCGACGTCGCCGTGGCCGTCCGGCGCGCGTGCGCGGACGGCGTCGGGCGAACCGGCGTCTCGGAGATCGTCTGCGAGTCGGACGGGGACGCGGCGCACCGAACGACGGTGAAACGAACGCTCGAGGCGGGGACGTACTGGGTCGTGGTGGACGGGCAATCGCCGACCGACCAGGGTCCGTTTACGCTCGAGTACCGGATACTCGAGTAGCCGCAGGACTGCTCTTTATGCCCTCATGTCCTCGACATACCCGTGCCGTGAGTCACAAGTTCGCACCCTGGCCGTCACAGCGAGAGGCGCACTACAGCCAGACGACGAGCCCGGCGCGGGCCATCTCCTCGAGCGTCGCGAGCGCTTCGTCGAGAGAGATCCCCGCGCGTTCGGCGAGGGTCGCCACCGGGGTCTCCCCGTCGATGAGGTCGAAGAGCCCCTGCGCCCCGTCGGGGAGCTCGAACCACTCGAGGTCCTCCCGCGTCACGACGACGGCCGGCGCGGTGGTTGCTTGGAGCGGCGCGAGGGCCTCGGTCGTTCCGCTCGACAAGCCCGGGTCGTAGTGGGGAAGGCCCGCCGGCGGAGGGATGGTGACACGTTCGCTTTGGCGCGCGAACTCTTCTAAGTCGAACGAAGGGCGCAGCGTGGCGCGCTGGCTGTTCGGCCCTTCCTTGCCCTCGGCCGAGGCGTCGCCCGGCTTCTTTCTCACGTCACCGGCGGCCACCGCGTCGTCTCCGGATCGCAGACTATACCACACCCATCGTAGCCGATGACTTTGCCCCTCACCCGCGACCTTCTTGCTTGGTACGCCAAGGCACGACGAGACCTACCTTGGCGGGCGAGCCGCGACCCTTACGCCATCTGGGTGAGCGAGACGATGCTCCAGCAGACGCGCGTCTCCACGGTGGTTCCCTACTACGAGCGGTTTCTCGAGGAACTCCCGACCGTGACCGCGCTCGCCGAGGCGGCGCCCGAACGAGTGCTCACGCTCTGGAGCGGGCTCGGGTATTACCGCCGGGCGCGCATGCTCCACGCGGCCGCCAAGCGCGTCGTCCGAGAGCACGGTGGGCGGCTGCCGTCCGAGCCCGAGGCCCTGATGCGGCTCGAAGGCGTCGGCGCGTATACGGCCGGCGCCGTTGCCAGCATGGCGTTCGGACGTCGCGCCCCGGTCGTGGACGGCAACGTCACGCGCGTCTTCGCTCGGCTCTTCGCGGTCGACGAGGACGTCAAGAGCGCGAAGGGAAACGCCCGCATCTGGAAGCTCGCAGGCGACGTCCTTGCCGCCGCCGATGGCGCCCCCGGCGACTGGAACCAGGCCGTGATGGAGCTCGGTGCCACGGTGTGCCTTCCACGCGACCCCCGATGCGGGGTGTGCCCGGTGGCGGAGCACTGCGCGGCGCGGAAGCTCTCGAGGGTGGAGGACCTACCTCGCGTTACACCCAAGCGCTCGCCTACAGTGGTCCACCGCGTCGCGATCGTCCTCGCATCGCCGTCGGCGGTCCTCCTGGCCCGGAGGCGACCCGATGCACTGTTCGGCGGGCTTTGGGAGCCGCCGAGCACCGCGGGCTCGCTCGACGGGCTCGCGGCGCGTCTGGGGGTCGAAGTGTCCGCTCTCGCGCCGATGGGAGAGATCGTGCACGTGCTCTCGCACCGGCGGCTCGTCGTGCGCGTGGTCCGGGGCGCGCTCGGGAGGCGTACTCGATGGCCCACTCCGGAGGAAGAGTACGACGCCATCGAGGCCGTGCCCGCCGGTCGCCTGAGTAGCGCGCCCGCAGGGAGGGACGGCGGCTCCTACGCGCAAGCAGCACTCGGTCGCAAGATCCTCGCGGTGGCCAACGTGGTCCGGAGCGGTTTACGCTTCGAGATCAGGTGACCGCACCCGGCTCCGGCTCCGCCCACGTGACGACCCTCAGCGCCGCCCCGCCCCCGATCACGGACGACCGAGGCGCCGTGCACGTCCTCGTCGTCGACGACGAGCCCGCGCTCCGGCGCAGCCTGGCGCGAGTCCTGGAGACACGCGGGATGAAGGTCGGTCTAGCCGAGAACGGCGAGTCGGCCCAAGCGTACGTCAAGCAGAGCCCGCCCGACGTCGCGCTCGTCGACATGATGATGCCAGGCGTCACCGGGATCGAGCTCCTTCCCCGCATCAAGGCGCTCGCACCCGCGGTCGAAGTCATTCTCATGACCGCGTTCGCGGACGTGGATTCGGCCGTGGCGGCCATGAAGGCCGGCGCGTATCACTTTCTCACCAAGCCGTTCTACTCGAACGACGCGGTGGCTCACGCGGTGTCCCGCGCGGCGGAGCACCGGCGACTCGCCGATCGCGCGCGCGAGCTCGAGCAGGTCCTCCTCTCCAAGGAGCGATTTGGCGAGATCATCGGCGACTCGACGAGGATGCTCGAGGTGTACCGCCTCATCGAGGGGGTCGCCCCCACGTCGTCCACCGTGCTAATCCTCGGTGAGAGCGGCACCGGCAAGGAGCTCGCTGCCCGGGCGATCCACCAGCATAGCCCGCGCGCGAAGAAGCCCTTCGTAGCGGTCAACTGCGGAGCGATTCCCAAGGAGCTCGTCGAGTCGGAGCTCTTCGGTCACATCCGAGGAGCCTTCACCGGCGCGCAGACCGCGCGGGCCGGTCTGTTCGAGACGGCGGACGGCGGGACCATCTTGCTCGACGAGGTGGGCGACCTGCCGCTCGCCGCGCAGGTGAAGCTCCTGCGCGTCCTTCAGGAGGGCGAGATCAAGCGCGTGGGCGCCGATGAAACGAGGACGGTCGACGTGCGCGTCGTCGCGGCTACGAACGTCGACCTCCAGCGCAGGGTCCAGGCGGGGGAGTTTCGCGCCGACCTCTACTATCGCCTCCACGTGATCGCGATCGAGCTCCCCCCTCTGCGCGAGCGCGGCGACGACGTGCTCCTCCTCGCCGGCCACTATCTCCAGAAGCACGGGCGCGCCATGCAGCGAGACCCCAAGCGTCTCAGCCCGGACGCGATTCGGGCGCTCCGGGAGCACGATTGGCCCGGCAACGTGCGCGAGCTCGAGCACGCGATCGAGCACGCGATGGTCCTCTCCCAGAAGGACGTCATCGCTGCGGCGGACCTGCCGTTCGTGCGCCACCGGCCGGCCTTCGTAGAAGCTGCCACGTCGCCCGGCATCGGATTGGCCCCGTCGCGGCGGGAGCCGCCGTCGTCCCAAGTGGCGATCGCGGCGGCCCCTGCGGCGCCTCCCGAGCTGTCGCGGAGCACGCTGACGGACCTGGCGTCGCTGCCGTATCCCGAGGCCAAGCGACGTCTCCTCGCCATGTTCGACGACGCGTACACCGCCGAGGTCCTGCGCCTTACCGGCGGCAACATGTCCGAAGCCGCCCGGCGGGCAGGACTGGATCGGTCCAACTTTCGCCGGCTCCTCAAGCGACACAGGGAAGACGCCTGACGACTTCGCCCGCGGGGTGAGGAAGAAAGCCGGCGAAACCCCGCTCCACGGTGGCGATCGCGGCCGGCCGCGCTATATGGTCGCGGCTCGGATGCTTCGGCGGCAGAGCTTCGCCCTGGTCTTCGCGTGCGCCGCGTGGGGCGCGGGCGCGCCGGTGGCGCGGGGGGACGAGGGCGCCGCGGCCGCCTGGGGGCAGGACCCGGGGTCTCTCGCTCGACCCACGATCCGCCCGCACGAGTACTCCTTGGGCGAGTGTCTGGCGCTCGCCGACCGGAACTTCCCGAACCTCTGGGCGGCGCGCGCGCGTCTGGCGTACGCCCACGCGCAGCTCGAAGAGGCCAAGTGGACGCCCTGGTTCCAGTGGTCCGCGCAATCCCAGTTCGGCCTCGCCCCCCGGCTGGAGGGCACCGTCATCTATCCGCAGTCGACGCTGGCCACGCGCAACATCGATGGCGTCGGCAATGGTCTGCAGCCGTTCTTCGGCTTCGGGCTGAGCGGTGTCGTGCCGCTCTACACGTTCGGAAAGATCGACACCGCGCGCGACGCGGCGGAAGCGAACGTTCGGGTCTCGGAGTGGGACATGGAAAAATCCCGCCAGCAAATGCGCATGGACGTGCGCCGCGCCTTCTTCGGAGTGCAGCTCGCGCGCGACGCGAAGTACGTCATCACCGACGCGCTCGACCGCCTCGACAAGGGCATCCAGGGCGTCAAGGACAAGCTCGCGAAGGGCGACGCCAACGTCAGCGACGTCGACCGGCTACGCCTCGAGGCGTACAAGCAGGAGGTGACTTCCCAGTCGCTGCAGGCCCCCAAGGGCGAGGCGTACGGGGTCGCGGCGCTTCGCTTCCTGACGGGCGTGCAGACGGGATTCGACGTGGTCGATCAGCCGCTCTCGCTCCCGGACCGACCGCTGGCGTCGATCGCGCAGTACCTCGAGGCCGCGCGGATCCTGCGGCCCGACGTGAACATGGCGCGCGCGGGCGTGCAGGCGCGCAAGGCGATGGTGGCGTACAACCGGGCGAAGCTCTTCCCGGACTTCGGCCTGGGTCTGGGCGCGGACTTCATCTCGACGCCGAGCGCTGTGTCGCAGCAGGACGCGTTCGCCAGCGATCCGTGGAATCACTTTTACTACTACTTCGGCTTCGGCCTGAAGTGGGGCCTCGACATCCTGCCCCAGGCCGCGCGCACCGAGCAGGCGGAGTCCCAGCTCGAAGAGACACGCTCGCTCGAGCGTCTGAGCCTCGGCAACGCGATGTACGAGGTCGAGAAGGCCTACGCCGACACCGTGGAGGCGAAGGGCAGGGAAGAAGCCTGGGACAAGGCGGAGCACATCGCCAAGCAGTGGATCTCGATCGTGCAGGATCACATCGATCTAGGTACTTGGGACGAGAGAGCGCTCCTCGAGCCTCTGCGCTCCTACGGCAACGCGCGCGTCCAGCACCTCTACGCGCTCATGGACTACAACGTCGCGATGAGCAACCTGGCGCTCGCCAGCGGCTGGGACACGGCCGCCCCGACGGGCGCTCCCTAGGGGAGGACTTGCTCACCACGGGCACGTGGCCAGCGCCACCATCGCCAGGATGCGCGTCTTGACCACATTGAACTCCTGGAGTGCGAGGTTCAGCTCGGCCTGGCGGTGCGCCTCGGACGCTGTTACGAGCTCGAGGCTCGTCCCCTGGCCGACCGTGTAGGCGGTCTGGGTCATCTGGTCGTTCTGCGCGGCGAGATCCCGCTGTTCGAGCGCCACCTTGGCGCTCTGCTGGGCGACGAGGAGCTGTCTCTGCGCCTGCTCCACCTGGATGACGGCGCTCCGGCGCAGAGCCTCGAGCTGCTGGGCGGCGATGTCCTGCGCGGCGCGCGCGCTTCGCAACTCCCCGTAGCGGTTGCCGCCGTCCCACAGTGGGATGGAGAGGACGCCCTGGATGTTCCAGAGAGGGTTGGGCTGTCCGGAGGAAACGGGGTTCACCGCGCTCACCGTGCTCTGCGCGGAAATCGTAGGCAGGAACTGGTAGTAGACGTTTCGCAGGTTGCGCTTGGCGACGTCGAGTTTGACGAGCGCCGAGGCGACGTCGGCGCGCTCGTCCACGCTCTTGACGACGCGGCACGACGCCATTGCGCTCTCAGCCATTCCGTCGATGTTGATGTCCTGGGCGACGCCCGCCTCTTCGGGGATTCCGAGGGCGAGGCCGAGCGATTCGCGCGCCTCGCGCAGGGTCTCGTCCCCGGTCACCAGCGTCGCGCGCGCGTTCGCCGCGTTCTGCTGCGCGCGGACAACGTCGAGACCGTTGGCGGCGCCGAGGCCGCGCTTGCGATTGGTGATCTCGAGCTGCTCGAGCGCGACGCGCAGGCCGACGCGGTTGAGCTCCGCCGATCGCTCCGCCGTGACGACGGAGACGATCTGATTCGCGAGGGAGAGGAGCAGCGTGCGCTTCTCGTCCTCGACCGATAGCTTTGCCGCGTCTTCGCCGAGCTCGTCGATGCTGATCTGGTCGAACTGCTGGACGTTGATGACGTTCTGCTGAAGCTGGACGTTCGCCGACTCGGCATCGGGCGTCGGGATGCGGTTCACCACGGTCAGGCCGGCCGACTGCAGCGACATCTGGGCGCCGGGCGGCAGCGTGGACTGCTTGGTGATGAACTGGTGGGTGTAGAGCCCGGAGGCCGTGATCGTCGGCAAGTACTGCGCGAGCGCGATGCGTGTCTGCGCCTCCGCTTGAAGGACCTGGTCCACCGCGACACGCAGATCCGTCGATCGCGCCCGCAAGTAAGCGAGCGCCTCCGACCACGAAGCGACCATGCGCGTCGGCGGCGGCACCGGTGCGAGCATCGGATCGCTCACCGGGGGAGGTGGAGGGATGGTCAGCAGGTTGGGCGGCGGGGACGGGACGGCGGAGGGCGCGGTCGCCGCACCAGGTTGCGCGAGCGCGGTGGACGACACGAAGAGCAGCACGACCGAAGGCAAAGCCTGGCGCATTCAAGTTGGCTAGCGCAGATGCGCCTTGTCGTGCACCCCAAAGCGTGGGCGAGGCTGGCGAGCGGCTATCGGCGGCGGAGCGTGGCGTACCGGGCGTCGCCCGGCAGCAGATCGAGGTGTGCGCGGAGCTCCCCGAACCGTCCGCGCAAGCTCGCGACGCTCACGCGGAAGCAAGCGGCCACCTCGGCCTGCGTGAGCGGCACGTGGTCGACGTAGACGATCGCATAGGCGATCGCGGCGGCGATCGACTCGACCCCCGGTCGAGTCGGCGTGCCGGTACGCGCACCGGGGGACGCCGGTCGGGAGAAGTAGGCCACGGCGTCGCGTCCTAAGGCGCGGGCCCGCGCCCGCTGCTTGGCGTCCAGAGGAAGGCTCGTCAGGCCCCGCGAGAGGACCCCTTCGAGCTGCGTCGGGGGGAGCGCCCGGAGCGCGCGTTTCTCGCCGCTCGTTTCGGTGTTGGCGTCCTCGTCTCGCCGTGCGCGCTCGCGCCCGCCGTCGCGCCGGTAAGGCGCCTCGTACTGGCCGCGCACGCCGATGGCGTGGACGGGCGCGGGCCTGTGGGGCGGAAGATCTTTGTCGGCGGGCGCGCCCTGTTCGAGCCACCGCAGGAGCGCAGCGTGCTCACGCGAAGAGCCGCGCTTCATCGCGCGGGCGAGGACCTTGCGCGCCTCGCCGAGCCGCCCGACGCGGCCGAGCGCGTGTGCATAGCTCGCAGCCACCTCCCCGCTGTATCCAGCGCTCTGGTACGCCCGCTTGAGCCAGCCCACGGCGTCGCGCGCCCTGCCGAGGGCAACGTCGAGCAGATGTCCTAGGTTGTGTGCGTACCAGGGATTCTTCGGGGAGCTCGTCAGCGCGTGGTGGTATGCGCTGACCGCGAAGCGGTAGTTGCCGAGCATCGTCTGGCAAAGGGCCAGGGTCGCCCACCCACGGTCGTCGTCGGGACGGTGCGCGAGCACCCGGCGCGCGCACAGAGCTGCCCGCCACGGGTCCTTCTCGACCAGCAGCTCGGCGAGGTGAAGGTTCGCGAAGAGGCTCTCGTCCGATCCGTCGTCAGCGAGGCGAACGAGGCGGTGAAGGAGGGGAAGGACGTCGCTCGGGTCGATCGCGCGCGCCAGCGTCCACTCGATTTGACGACGAAGCTCCTCCGTCTGTTGGCGATGCGCGTCCATCCGCTTTCAACGGTTTAGCGTCGCGGAGGTGGTCGCGCAACGCGCAAAAAGGCCACCCTGCGCGCCTTTTTGTGTGTGCGCCACGTTTCCCTTGCGCTTCGCGATTTCTGGATTAGGGGGGCGCATCGTCATCGGCTTCAGCGGAAGGCGACGATCTTCTGCTGCACAAGCTCGTGCAGGATTCGAAGGGTGTCGAGGCGTGGCATGCCGGAGACGTCCAGGATCATGTCGATCGTCGAAGAGCCGTCGACGAGCGAGAGGACGAACCCAGCGCGGTGATCCATCGAGAGCCAGCGCATCTGCGCGCGCGGAACGACGACGACCGGCACCCGCTCCAGGGAACCGATGCGCGCCGAGTACATGCCCTGCAGCACCGAGCGACAGTTCTCTCCGCACTCGGCCGCCTCGAGGTTGCCCGGGTCCCCCGCGAGCAGCAGCTCGGCCATCTCGAGTGCGCCGGTGTAGTCCCCGAGCGAGAAGCGACCACGCATTTCGGCGACTGGATCGTCGATGGTGCGCTCGGTGATCTCGGGTGCCGGCGAGCTGCTGAGGGCGCCCAGCACGGCAGCTTCGATGCTCGAGTGCGACTGCGTCCGCTCGGGCGGCGCGTCGCTCGGCGAACTGGGGGCTCGCGCGTTCGCCATCGACAAGACGCTGGGGGGGCCGCGGGGCGGCTCGTTTTGCGCGGATTGCGCGCGCGCGCGTTCGAGCTCGACCTCGTTGGTCAGGGTGATTTGCTCGGAGCGCTGGGGCGGCTCAGACCAGTCGAGCTCTCCTTCCGCCGGCTCCCGCCGGGGCGGCGGGCGGGCCGTGTCGACCCCTTGGACGGGGGGGCCGCTCCGCGCGTTCGCGCGCGCATACTCCTCGACGTCGAACGGGGGGTTGATCGTCGGCCGCTCGTTCTCGTCGCCTTCGGGCGTCTCTTCGACGCGTTTGCTAGGAGGCTCTCCCATTCACGCCTCAGTGCGTCTTCGCCACCACCCCTTTGAACATCCTGTGGGTCCGCGAGAGACCTTCGATCTCGCCCTTGATCGCGGAGACGTCGCGCTTGGAGATGGCCTGGCGGGCCTTGGTCACGATGGCGCGCGCTTTCTCGATGGCGTCGCGGCCGAAGTCGCTCGCCGCGACGATGTTTTCGACCTGAGGGAAGAGGCGCTCGATTTCCCCGACGATCCGCTCGGCCTCCTGTTTGGCCGCCTCGAACTCCTCGGTCGACCTCCGCTCGACCATATAATCCTTCGCATTTTCCATCATGTCACGAATCTCGTCGCGCGTCAGGCCGCTCGACGCCGTGACCTCGATGGACTGCTCCTTCGCCGTCTCGAGATCCTTCGCGTGAACGCTCACGATGCCGTCGGCGTTGATCTCGAAGGTCACTTCGATCTCTACGGCGCCCTTCGGCGCGCGCCGTAGCCCCGTCAGGATGAACTCGCCGAGGAGCTCATTTTCCTCGGCGCGCTCGCTCTCGCCCTGCATTACGACGATCTTCACGGCGGTCTGGTTGTCGCGGCTCGTCGTGAAGATCTTCGTCCTGTGGGTCGGCACCGTCGTGTTCTGGGGGATAAGCTCCTCGAAGAAGCCCCCCTGCGTCATGATCCCGAGCGCGTGCGGGGTGACGTCGAGCAGCACCATGTCATGCTTGTCGTCGATCAGCGCCGCCCCCTGGATGCCGGCGCCGAGCGCCACGCTCTCGTCGGGGTGCACGCCCTTGCACGGCTCGCGCTCGAAGAAGTCGGCGACCGCGTGCTGGATCTTCGGCATGCGCGTCATGCCGCCCACGAGCAGGACCTCCTCGACGTCCTCCTTCTCGAGTCGCGCGTCGGCCAGCGTCTGTTTGCAGATGTCGATGGTCCGTTCGATGAGATCGGCCGAAAGGTCCTCGAGCGTCTTGCGGTCGATCGTGCGCTGCAGGTGGAGGGCCTCGTTGCGGCCGCTCGAGATGATGAACGGAAGGTTGACCTCCGTCTCGCGCACGCTCGAGAGCTCGCACTTCGCCTTCTCGGCGGCGTCCTTGAGCCGCTGGAGCGCCATCCGGTCCTGCCGCAGGTCGATCCCGTGCTCGTCTTTGAAGCCGTGGACCAACCAGTCGATGACGCGCGCGTCGACGTCTTCCCCGCCTAAGAACGTGTCGCCCGCTGTCGCGATCACCTTGAAGACGCCGCTCGAGCCGATTTCGAGGATCGAGATGTCGAAGGTGCCGCCGCCGAAGTCGTATACCGCGATGGTCTTCTCGACGTTCTTGCCGAAACCGTAGGAGAGGGCCGCGGCCGTCGGCTCGTTGATGATGCGGATGACGTCGAGCCCCGCGATCTCGCCGGCGTCCTTCGTGGCTTGTCGCTGGTTGTCGTTGAAGTAGGCGGGCACCGTGATGACGGCTTTGACGGCCGTTTCGCCCAAGTAGTCCTCCGCGATGAGCTTCATCTCCTGGAGCACCATCGCGCTGATCTCCGACACGCTGTACTCCTTGTCGCGGAGCACGATGCGTACGTCGTTGTGCGGCCCCTGCACGATACGGTAGCTCGACGTCGCGACTGCGTTCTTCACCTGCGGTGAGTTCCACTTGCGGCCGATGAGCCGCTTCGCAGCGTAGACGGTATTCTCTGCGTTGGTGATGGCCTGCCGCTTCGCGATGTGACCCACGAGGCGCTTGCCCGCCTCCGTGATCGCCACCATCGAAGGCGTGGTCTTGTAACCTCCGCGGTTCGGGATGACGGTCGGCACACCGTTCTCGACGATGGCGACGCACGAGTTGGTGGTCCCGAGGTCGATTCCAATCACCTTCTCCATCCCTGCGCGTCTCCCTTCACGCAACGGCTTCGGGCCCCTCCTCGGCCGCGCCAACCACCCGCGGGCACTCGGATCCAGGGCTGAAGCCCAGGCCCGAAGCGGACCCGACGCCTGCCGTCAGGCCGACTTGCCGGTCCTCTTCAACAACGTCTGGATGGTATCATCCTGCGGAGCAAGCTGCGCAGCCGTCTCGAGCTCCTTGCGCGCACTATGGACGAGGCCCGCGGCGAGGTACACGTTCGCGAGCGTCATGTGCACGGAGACGTTCTCGGGGTGGATGTCACAGGCTCGCTTGCCGAGCCGGCCTGCTTCGTGGAGGTCACCTCCCGCCTGAAGCAGGGCGTTGGCCGCTCGCTCGTGCGCCGTCGCGTCGTTGGGTCGCACCTTGCACACGCGCTCCCACGAACGAGCGGCCTCTGCGAATTGGTTGCTCTTCTCCTCGTAGCGGGCCTGGCGAGCGTACATGTCGCCGAGAACTTGATCGGCCTTGGCCTGCGCATCCTTGGCCCGCTCTTGCAGGTCCACGTCCGCCGGCGACAGTCCGCTCGCGACCCGCAGGGCGTTCGCGGCCGCGACGAAGTCTCCCTGAACGAAGGCCTCGTCGGCGTTGGCCACGTACTTGCGCGCCTCCTGAGACTTCGCGCGGGCCACCTTCTCCTCGTAGCGGCGCCTGAGGGCTTCGACCGCGTCGGCGGCAGCCATCGGCGGGACGCCGGACGTGCGTTGTGGCGGCGCGCTTGAGCTCGCCGTCGGACGCCCGGCCAGCAGGCGACGGGCGAGCGCGTCTCGCCGCGAGGCCGCATCCACTGTGGGCGACGAGGGACGCGACCCCGACGCTGGGGAAAGGGGAGCGGACGAGGTGGAAGTCGGCGCTGGTGGCGGCGAGCCGGCGGGAGTCTCTTGGGCCCGGACGGCGCGCTCGACGCTCTCCTCGGCGCGTCGGGTCTCGGCCGTCGCTCCGGCGAGGAGCTCCTCCATCCCTCGCGAACGCCGCTGCTCCTCGAGGTAGACGTCGTACTCGGCGCGCGTCTCGCGCGTGGTCAGGGTGTCGTGCGCCAGCGTGATGCGCGCGAAGATGAGCTCCATGCGGGGCTTGAAGGAGCCGAGCATCTTTCGGAAGTACTTGTCGGGGTGAAACTGGGCCGCCAGATCGTAGTAGGCGCGCTTGATGGACTTACGATCGGTCTGCGCGTTGACGCCGAGGAGCGCGTAGTAGTCGAGCTTCGGGAGCTCGCGATGGAGCGCGAGCACGCGACGGCGCAGGGCGGGTTCGAGATCCCCCGGCTCGCCCATCGCGCGATCGTCCTCGGTCGCCGCGGGAGGGCGCGCGTCGTGGGGCGTCGCGGGGACGTTGCCCGACGGGGGAGGAGAGGCGGAGTGTTGCGTCGAGGGCGTGCTCGGTCGCTGCGCGCGGAGCTCCACCGAAGAGATGCGCGTCGCCGGAGGCAGGGTGCTCGACGTCGCGGGCGCTGGCGGCCCACCTTCGAATGTGATGAGCCCGAGCGACTCGAGCTTCGAGAGCGACGCGCGCACGTGGTCTTCCTTGAGCCCGGTCGCGGCGACGAGCTCGCGCTCGTTGAGTGAGCCGTCGACGCGCGAGAGGACGAACCCGTCGGTGGTCGACAGCGGGGCACTACGATGGGCGGCCCCGCGTGAGACGGGTCTCGGGGTGCGCACGGGCGCTTCCGGCAAGATTGCCTCCAGTCGTCATCATAGCTCTCCTCCACGGAAGTCACCGTGGTCTCCCCAGCGACCATGCATCCATACCCACGCGTGTGGGATGGCGAGGATCCTCTTGGACAGCTCCTCGTTGATTCGGGTCGTCAGCTCTCTCACCGCGGCGTCGTTCGGCGTCTTTGCCCTTAGGTCATCGCTGCGAATGCGCGTGGCGGTCACGACGAAGCCGCCGTCGCCTTCCCGGTCTGCCCCGGGGGCCGCGGTTCCGACGACGACCGCGGCCCTCGTCGCGAGCGCGAGGCGGGCTGGTCCGGACGGCGTCGACGCCTCGTGCCCGAGGAAGGGCGCGGGGCAGGATGGGCCGCGTGACGCCAGATCCATCGGGAGCCCGAGGACCGCCCCGGTTCGGAGCGCCCGAAGGATTCGGGCGGCGGCGCCCGGTTCCGCGCGCCAGAGCGTGCGTACCCCCTTGCCCCCGCGGAGGCGCTCGTACAGTCGCGTGAAGCGCGGGTCGTAGCTCTCGCGCCCCACCGCGAGGAGGGGAACCCCGGCGGCGACGAGCGACGCCGCCACGTGCTCCCACGGGCCTAGGTGGGCCGACGCGAAGACCACGCCCCGCCCGGCGGCGCGTGCCTCGTCGATGACGGCGAGCGCTTGGGGGGCGAGCGGTAGGACCCGCGGCGGTGCACGCGTTCGGAGCAGCGCCGTCGTCTCGCCGAGCAGGCCCCCCAACGTAGAGAAGCAACGGCGAACGAACGCACGGCGCTCGTCGACCGCGAGATGCGGGAAGACCCGCGCGACGTTGTCGAGCGCCGTGCGGCGGGCACGGCCCAGGACCGCGTAGGCGCCGAGGCCGATCGCGCGGCCGATCCGCGCGAGCACCGCGGGGGGGATTTGCGCCGTCACGAGGAGGCCGGCACACGCGAGCGCCCACAGCAAGTCGTTCTTCGCCCGTTGCAGGGGAGTCCAGCGCCCGCCCTCCCTCAGGTCTTGTGCGTCTGGGTGTGTCATCCGGACTCTCGCTTCGTTCGAGCGTGCGGATGACGCGCGGTGTTTCATCCGACTCTCGCTTTCGCTCGAGCCTGCGGATGACGCCTGGGAATCCCTCGGCGGCCTGCTAATAGCTCGCCCATGCGCCTCTCCGTCTCGGTCCTCCTCGTGTCCGTGTGTCTTTTGGCAGGACCTACCGCGGCGGCGCAAGAGATAAACATCCCCTTCACCAAGTCGGTCCTGCCGAACGGGCTCGTGCTCATCCTCAGCGAGGATCACGCCGTGCCTCAGGTCGTGACCAACGTGTCGTACAGCGTCGGCTCGCGCATGGAGCGGTCCGGCCGCACGGGCTTTGCACATCTCTTCGAACACCTGATGTTCATGGGCACGCGCCGCGCGCCGACGAAGATGTACGACGCCTGGATGGAGGCTGCCGGCGGGCGAAACAACGCCTGGACGGCCGAGGATCGCACCGACTACTTCGACATCGCGCCTCCGACGGCGATCGACCTGCTGCTCTGGCTCGAGGCCGATCGAATGCGCGACCTCGGGCCCCTCATCGACCGCGAGAAGCTCGATCTACAGCGCGACGTCGTACGCAACGAGCGCCGCCAGAGCATCGAGAACCGCCCGTACGGGGTCGAGGAGCTGGAGCTTCCGAAGCTCCTCTGGCCGGAGGGTCACCCATACCACCACCCCGTCATCGGATCGCACGAGGACCTCGAGGCCGCGAGCGTGGACGACGTGAAGGCCTTCTTCGCGACCTGGTACGACCCCGCCAACGCGT
Source organism: Polyangiaceae bacterium (assembly GCA_035295445.1). Classification (GTDB taxonomy): domain Bacteria; phylum Myxococcota_A; class Polyangia; order Polyangiales; family Polyangiaceae; genus Palsa-1150. The sequence continues at coordinate 17,396 of DATGJA010000010.1, forward strand.
CGCTCGCAGTCGCCGGCGACATCGACCCGGCTCGCGTGCTCTCCGAGGCCCAGCGCTGGTTCGGGACCGTCCCGACGCGAGGCAAGCCGGTCGACCCGGGGGCGCCCGGCTTTAGCGACCAGAAGACGACGTTGACCGGCGTCGTCCGCAAAACGGTTTCGGACAACGTCGAGCTCAGCAAGATCACCCTCGCGTGGCAGTCGCCGCGCCACTTCGCGCCCGGCGACGCGGAGCTGGATTTGCTGGCGAGCGTGCTCGCCCACGGCAAGGCCAGCCGCCTCTACAAGGCCCTCGTGTACGACCAGAAGATCGCGCAGAGCGTCTCGGCGCAGCAGGAGTCGCGCGTGCTCGGGTCCGATTTCGTCGTGTCGGCGCTCCTGCGACCGGGCGTGGACGCGGCGAAGGTCGAGAAGGCGCTCCTGTCGGAGCTCGCCGACGTGCGACAAAGGGGCGTCACGCCCGAAGAGCTCGAGCGGGCCCGCAACGGCTACGAGATGGAGTTCGTCGATCGACTTCAGAGCATCCCGGAGCGGGCGTCGCTCCTCAACATGTACCAAGCCGAGGTGGGGGACCCGGGGTACGCCGCCCGCGACCTCGACCGATACCGGAAGGCGACGGACAAGGACGTGATGGCATACGCGAACAAGGTGCTCTTGCCGGACGCCATGGTGATCCTCACCGTCGTGCCGAGGAAGGACGACAAGCGATGAGTCGCGTATTGCACGGGAAGGTTCGCGGTTGGTCCGCGGCGTTTCGGGTCGGGCTCCTCGGTGCGTGGGCCGTGGGCGCGCAGGCGTGCGGCGGCGGAGTCGCTCCCGCCCCGCCCCCGCCGGTGCCGACGGCCGTGCCCGTGGCATCCGTCGCCCCGCCGCCGCCCGATCCGTTGGGCCTGCGGCCCGAGGTATCCGAGCCCCCGGCCTTCTTGCCTCCGTCGCCGTCGACGTTCCGCGCGTCCAACGGTGTCGAGGTCTGGCTGCTGGAGCGCCACGAGGCGCCCATCGTCTCGTGCGACATGACCGTCCCGACGGGGGCCTCGAGCGATCCGAAGGGCAAGGGCGGCCTCGCGTACGTTACCGCGAACATGCTCGACGAAGGGGCCGGCAAGCGCGGCGCGATCGACCTGGCCCGCGCGCTCGACGACCTCGGCGCGTCGCTCCACACGGACGCGAACGCGGACGCGAGCTTCGTTTCGATCACCGTGCTGCGGCGCAACGTGGAGCCGGCGTTCGCCCTTTTTGGCGACGTCGTCATCCGTCCGCGGTTCGACCCGGCGGAATTCCGGCGCGTCAAGGACCTCTGGCACAACGAGCTCCTCGAGCGAGAAAAGGACCCGAACGCCACGGCGCGCGTCGTCTTCCGCGCGACCCTCTTCGGCGCCGACCACCCTTACGGGCACCCGTGGGATGGGACACCGCAGAGCGCGAAGTCGATCGGCGTCGAGGACGCAAGGCTCTTCTACGGTTCCGCGTGGCGGCCCGATCGGGCGAAGCTCGTGTGCGTGGGGGACATCACGGCGGAGGCCCTGACGCAGCTCGTCGAGTCCGCCTTCAAGTCTTGGAGGGCGCCCGCGACCGCCGCTCCGGCGCCGATCGCTCCGCCAGCCCCGAAGGGGCCGTGGCCGCGCCTTGTCCTGGTCGATCGCCCGGACGCTCCGCAGGCGGTCATCGCGGTCCTGCGGCCCGGCATCGCCGCCTCCGACGCGGAGGAGCCCGTGCTCTTTCGCACGAACGACGCGATCGGAGGCAGCTTCTCGTCGCGACTCAATCAGGACCTGCGGGAGCGCCACGGCTACACCTATGGTGCGCGCTCCGTCTTCTCGCGCTCCCGCGGCCCGGGCCTCGTCGTGTCCATGGCCAACGTGGTCACCGACAAGACCGGGGACGCGCTCGCCGCGATGCTCGAGGACCTCAAGCAGTTTGCGAGCGGCGGGCTGACGGAGGACGAGGTGGAGCGGTCGCGCTCCATCGCGCGCGGCGAGCTCGTGGGTTCCTACGAATCGGTCGAGTCGATCGCCGCTCGTCTCGCGGCCGACGTGTCGCTCGGCCTTCCCCCCGACTGGGAGGCCAAGGCGAGCGAAAAGCGCGATCACGCGCAGAAGACCGAGCTCGACGCGCTCGCGAGGACGTTCTTCGATCCGACCGACGCCGTCGTCGTCGTGGTCGGACCGAGAGCGCGGGTGCAGCCCATGCTGGAGAAGCTCGGGCTGCCGGCACCGGAGATCCGGGACGCCGTGGGGATGCCGGTCAAGTAGCCACGACGCGGTCGGCTACTTGCGGAGGCGCGCCAGGTAAGCAGCCCGCACGTCGCTGGTCACCTGGGCGAGGAGCTCGCCGGTGAGGGCCAGGATGTCGCGCGCCTCGAACCCGCTCTCGCGAAGCTCGCGATAGATCGTCTTCGCGAGGATCGAGAGCGAGCGTGGATCGCGGGCGCCGGGAGTCTCTCCGAAGGGGAGGGCCATCGTGATGAGCGATTCTCGAAAGTTCGACTGTACAAGCTACGTGCCAAACGCGCGCGATCTCTTCGTCCTTAGTCCGCACGCTCGAGCGAAGCGAGAGATCGGACTGGGACACCCCCTAGCGCACGCGCCCCTTGTGCCGGGCCATCGCGGAGTGCCGCAGGCGGAAGTGAAACTCCCCCTGAAACCTTGAACGATGAGCACCGTGGGAACGCCCTTGCGCAGTCCATCGGCGCGCATGTGCGCGCGTGGTCGCGCAGCGGGGTCGTCGCCGGGCTCGCGGCGTTGCAGACCAACCAGAAGTGCGCGCAAGCCCATCCGCGCCCGACGAAGCAAGGGCTGGATCTTTCCGCCCGCGTTGGTGGACTCGGCTCCCGCGGCACCTGCATCGACGCGGAAGCTACGGACGTGCCGCGCATGCCGCGCGCGCGAGCGACTCTTCGTGGCAGGCCAAGCCCTGAAATGACAGGGTCTTTGGCCGTACAGGCTGTGCTAACTTAAACCCAAGTCTGCGCCCTGCGACGGGCCCCGCGAACAGGCGGCACACGACTTGTATTGATCCGAATCCCGCGTCGATGCCTACCGAGACATCCGGCTGGCGACCGCGCGGGAGAACGCGGACTCGTGGGGGCGGTTCGAAACCAACGGCGAGCGAGGAGTGGAGCGTTTGACGAGCGCACCTGCACTGACGAGCGGCGGAGCCATCGCGGCAGGGGGATGGAGCGGAGGAATGCCCGGCGAGGGCTCACTCGTCGACTTCTCGCCCGATGCCCTGGCCCGTGCCGCGGCGCGGTTTCGTGACCGCGTGCACGTCGTGCGGCGCACGGCCGACGGCGCGTCCGGCGTGTGCTTCGGCGAGGATCCGCCGGGCGCGACGTCCGGCGCGCGGCTCGTTCTTTCCCTGCCTCCCGTCTACCCCGAGTGGCTGGGTTCCCCCGATTTCCTGGCCACACACCGCGTTCGATTCCCCTACTCGGCGGGGGCGATGGCGCATGGCATCGCCAGCCGCGATCTCGTCCTGGCCATGGCGCGCGCGGAGCTCCTTTCCTTCTTCGGGGCGGCCGGCCTCCCTCCGTCGGTCGTCGAGGACAACGTCGTCGCCATCCAGCAGGAGCTCGGCGCGGACGGTCCAACGTGGGGCGCCGACCTGATTCACTCGCCGCACGACCCTGCCGTCGAGGACAAAGTCGTCGACGTCTACTTGCGTCACGGCGTGCGCCGCGTGTCGGCGTCAGCGTTCATGCGGTTGACGCCGGCCGTCGTCCGCTACGCCTGCCAGGGGCTCGCGATCGCGCCCGACGGCTCGGTGCGACGCGAAAACCACCTCTTTGCCAAGCTCTCCCGATCCGAGACCGCGCGGCTCTTCATGTCGCCCGCGCCCCCGGAGATGGTCGCGGCCCTGGTGCACGCAGGCGCGCTCACCGCCGAAGAGGGGGAGCTTGCCGGCCGCGTTCCTCTCGCCGAGGACGTCACTTTCGAGGCCGATTCGGGGGGCCACACCGACAATCGCCCCCTCACCGCGCTCCTGCCGACGCTGTTGGCGCTGCGCGACGAGCTCAAAGAGCGACACGGCTACGCGAGCGACGTGCGGGTCGGAGCCGCCGGCGGCCTGGGCACGCCCAGCGCGCTGGCTGCGGCCTTCGGGATGGGGGCGGCCTACGCGATGACGGGATCGGTCAACCAGTCCACCATCGAGGCGGCGACCTCGCTCGCGGCCAAGGAAATGCTCGCCGCGGCCGACCCGACCGACGTCGCCATGGCGCCGTCCCCCGACATGTTCGAGCTCGGGGTCAAGGTCCAGGTCCTCAAGCGGGGGACGATGTTCGCGGCCCGCGCGACGCTCCTGCGCGACCTCTATCGCACCCACGCGGGGCTCGAAGACATCCCGGCCGACACCGTCGCCCGCATCGAGCGCGAGATATTCCAGCGGCCGCTCGCCGAGGTCTGGGCCGAGACGCGCGGCTACTTCGAATCCCGCGGCCCCGCCGAGGTTGAACGCGCCGAGCGGGACCCGAAGCACAAGATGGCGCTGGTCTTCCGCTGGTACGTGGGCCTCGGGAGCCACTGGGCCATCGCCGGGGTGCCGGAGCGCAAGTTCGACTACCAGGTCTGGTGCGGCCCGGCGATGGGGGCGTTCAACGGATGGGTGCGCGGTACGTTCCTCGCAGAGCTGCGCCATCGCTCCGTCGTGCAGGTGGCCCTCAATCTCCTGGAAGGGGCGGCCGTCTTCACCCGCGCCCAGCAACTCCGCAGCGTCGGGCTCCACGTCCCGGAGGCCGCGTTCCGTTACTCCCCGCGGTACCTCGTCAGCTGAAGGAAACGAAAAACCGGACATGACCGCTCGAACGCAAGATGACGGGATCGCGATCGTAGGGCTCGGCGCGCTCTTTCCAGGCGCCGCGGCTTGCCACGACTTCTGGAGGAACATCCTCTCGGGGCGAGCGCTCATCCGCGACGTCCCGCCGACGTACTGGCTGCCCGAGGACTTCTACGATCCGAACCCGCGCACGCCGGACAAGGTCTACTGCAAGCGGGGTGCGTTCCTCGACCCGATCGAGTTCGACCCGATGAAATACGGCGTGCCGCCGAAGCTCTTGACGAGCACCGACACCTGCCAGCTCCTGGCGCTCCTCGTGGCCGACCAGGTCCTCCACGACACGCTCGGCGACCGCTACGGCGCAGGACACGGCGCCTCCCAAGGCGGGCCGCACGCCGACGCGGCGCCCCGGGATCGCATCGGCGTCATCCTCGGGGTCTGCTCGGGGCTCGAGCTCGTCGGCGAGGCGGCTTCTCGGCTCCAGCGCCCCGCGTTCGTCAAGGTGCTGCGCGAACGCGGATATCCCGAGGACGAGGTCCAGGCGGTCGCCGACGCGATCGTCTCGCTCAGCCCCGAGTGGAACGAGAGCACCTTCCCCGGACTGCTCAACAACGTCGTGACCGGCCGGATCGCAAACCACTTCGACCTCGGCGGCCCGAACTTCACGACCGACGCCGCGTGCGCGAGCTCGTTCGCCGCCGTGGCGATGGCCGCGAACATGCTCCAGCGGGGCGACGCCGACTGCGTCATCACGGGCGGGGCCGACACGACGAACGATCCCTTCACCTTCATGTGCTTCTCGAAGACGCCGGCCCTTTCGCTGAGCAGCCAGTGCCGACCCTTCTCGGAGGCCGCTGACGGCACGATGCTGGGCGAAGGCATCGGCATGATGGCGCTCAAACGTCTCGCCGACGCCGAGCGCGACGGGGACAAGATCTACGCGGTCCTGCGCGCATGCGGCAGCTCCTCGGACGGGCGTGCCAAGAGCATTTACGCGCCTCGATGGGAGGGGCAGGTCCGCGCGCTCCAGCGGTGCTACGCCGAAGCGGGCTACGGGCCGGAGTCGGTCGAGCTGGTCGAGGCGCACGGCACCGGCACGGCCGCGGGCGACCTCGCCGAGTTCCAGGCTCTGCGGGAGGTCTTCAACGCCACGGGTCGCGCCGACCGACAGTGGTGCGCCCTCGGGTCGATCAAGTCGCAGCTCGGCCACACGAAGGCGACCGCGGGGGCGGCCGGCCTCTTGAAGGTCGCGCTCGCGCTGCACCACAAGGTGCTTCCCCCGACGCTCGGCGTGGACAAGCCGGCCGCGAAGCTCGAGATCGAGAAGACCCCGTTCTATCTGAACGCCGAGGCACGCCCCTGGATCTCGAGCGGCGAACACCCCCGGCGTGCGGCCGTCAGCTCGTTCGGCTTCGGGGGCACGAACTTTCACCTGGCGCTCGAGGAGTACACAGGCAAGCGCGAGCGCGCGCGCCGCTTGCGGGTGCTGCCGACGGAGCTCGTCCTCGTCGCCGATCGCGATCGGACCTCGGTCATCAAGGCGGCGCGCGAGCTCGACGCGTCCCTCGTCGACAAGCCGGGGATACTCGCGCACGTCGCCCGCGAATCGCAGCAGCGTTTCCGAGCCGACGCGGGCGCGAGGCTCGCGATCGTCGCCGCGGACGTCGAGGAGCTCCGCGCGCGCCTGTCGCAGGCGGCTGACGCGATCGAGAAGGCCACCGGTCCGACGGCGGCGGTTCCGCCGAGCATCTTCTACTCGGAGGAGGCGCCCGGCGGGGGGCTGGCCTTCGTGTTCCCCGGGCAGGGCAGCCAGTATGTATCGATGGGCGCGGACGTGGCGATCGCGTTCGACGCGGCGCGGGCGGTCTGGGACGAGGAGGCGGCCACGCCCATGGGCGGCGAGCTGCCGCTGCACGACGTCGTCTTCCCGAGGCCCGTGTTCAGCGACGACGAGCGGGACGAGGCGTCGCGGCGCCTCCGGGCGATCGAATGGGCGCAGCCTGCGATAGGCGCGACGACCGCGTCCCTCCTCGCGCTCCTGCAGGCCGTGGGTCTCAAGCCGGACGCCGTCGCCGGGCACAGCTTCGGCGAGCTCTCGGCGCTCTACGCGGCGGGGTCGCTCGACCGGCAGGGCTTCATGCGCGTGGCGAGGCGCCGTGGCGAGCTGATGGCGCGCGCCGCGGAGGGGGGAGACGGCAGCGGGATGTCCGCCGTCACCGCGTCGCTCGAAGAGGTCGAGCGGGTCCTCGCGGGGTCCAACGTCGTCGTCGCCAACCACAACGACCCCCGACAGGTCGTCGTATCGGGGGTCCACTCAGCGCTCGAGGACGCCGAAAAGCGCCTCGCCGCCGCCAACCTGAAGGTCCAGCGACTGGGCGTGGCGGCCGCATTCCACTCCCCGATCGTGGCCCCCTCGGTCGAACCGTTCGCGCGTTTCCTCGGCGGCGTCGCGATCTCGTCCCCTGCCGTCCCCGTGTTCGCGAACGCGACCGCAGCCCCTTACCCGGAGAAGGTGGAGGACATCCGCGAGCTCCTCGCCACGTCCATTGCGCGGCGCGTCCGGTTTGTCGAGCTGATCGACGCGATGTACGCGAGCGGCGTACGGACCTTCATCGAAGTCGGCCCCGGCACGACGCTCACGTCGATGGTGTCGCGCATCTGCAAGGACCGCCCGCACCGCGCGATCGCGGTGGATCGTCCCGCGCGCCACGGCGTGACGAGCCTATGGCAGACGCTCGCGCAGGTGGCCGTGTCCGGGCGTTCGCTCGACTTCGCACCGCTGTGGCAAGAGTTCGACCTCGGCGCGGACCCGCGGCTGGAGCCGAAGCCGAAGATGACGGTCAAGATCAGCGGCACCAACTACGGAAGAAAATATCCGCCGGAGGGAGGGGCCGCGGCGCTGCCTCGGCCGAATCCGGCGCGCATGCCCACGCAGAAGGCCAACGGAGAGGTCATGGACACGAAGGAAAGCAAGTCGTCCGGTGCGGTCGAGAGCGGCTCGAGCGCGGCGAGCAACGGGGTCGCGCAGGCGATGCCGCGTGCGCCGTCGACGAGGCCGGACGAGGCCAAGCTCCTCAACGGCTCGCACCCGAACGGAAGCGTGACGCGCGTGACCGCTCCGGAAGCGCCCCACGAGGCGACCAACGGCGTCGTGGTGGCGCACGAAGAGGCGATGGCCTGGCCCCGAAGCGATGCGTCGGCGTGGCTCGCCGCGTACGAGGCGATCCAGTGCCGGACCGCCGAGGCGCACGCGCTCTACCAGCAGACGATGGCGCAGTGCCACCTGGCCTTCCTCCATGCGGCCGAGCAGTCGGCTCTCGCGCTGGCGTCGGTCGCGGCCGGCGCCCCGGTTCGCGCGCTGTCCGCGGCAACTTCGTCCGCCCCGCTGCCTGCGCTGCCTGCGCCGCAGTGGTCGGCGCGTCCCGCGCGGGCGCCGGCGCCGTCCGCGCGCTCCGAGGCGTCTCCGGGTGGAGTGGCGCGACAGACCGTCGACGCGCCCCCGCGGCGTCCTGTCTCCGCGCCTCCCGCTGCGGCGCGCCCCGCGGTCTCCGTGGCCGCGCCCGCGGTGGCTGAGGCGCCCAAGCCTCGAGGGCCTGCGCCGGCGCCGGCAGCACCGCCGGTTGCGGTCCCCGCCGCCAAGTCGAACGGCGCGATCGCTCTTCCCGCGGACGGCGATCTGCAGTCCTTCCTGCTCACGATCGTCTCCGAGAAGACGGGGTACCCGAAGGACATCCTCAACCTGGACCAGCAGCTGGAGGCCGACCTCGGAATCGACTCGATCAAGCGAGTGGAGATCCTCTCGGCCTTCGAGGGGCACGTCCCGGACATCAAGGACGTGAACCTGGAGGAGGTCGCCAAGCTTGCGACACTGCGCGACGTCCTCGGGTTCATGGAGCGGTACGCCGACAAGCTCGGCTTGGAAAAAAAAAAGATCTGACGAGCGGGCCGCCTGACGCGTCTCGGGCCGGCGGGGATGGGGGCATCACCCGCCACGCGCCCGTCCTCGAGCCAGTGTCCGCCCCCGGCTTCTGCATCCCGGGTCTCTTCACCGTGGGACGCATCGAGGTGATCGATCGCGGGTCCAAGCTCGGGGCGGCGATCGCGGCGCGCCTCGTCGAGTCCGGGGTGGACGCGCACGCGGTCGAGCAGGCGTCCGCCGATGCGGCCGGGGTCGTCTTCGTGTCGGGCCTCGCCGAGGAGACGTCCGTCGCCGGGGCGATCGAAGTCCAGCTCGAGGCCGCGCGCGCCGCCCGCACGCTCGCGCAGCGCAAAGCGCCGCGCGTCTTCGTGACCGTCCAGGGCACCGGCGGTGACTTCGGCCTCTCCGGTCGCGCGGGCGAGCGCGCGTGGACCGCCGGTCTGGCGGGGCTGGCAAAGACGGTCGTGGCCGAATGGCCCGACTCGGCCGCCAAAGCGATCGACGTGGCGCTGGTGGGAAGCGATCCGGACGTCGTGGCGGCTCGCGTGGCGTCCGAGCTCCTCCTCGGCGGGCGCGACGTCGAGGTCGGGCTCGGTCGAAGCGGTGGGCGCGGCGTCGTGCACCACAGAGCGGCTCCGTACGCGCAACCGTCCCCCGATGCGCGGATCCGTGCCGGGTCCCTCGTCGTCGTGTCGGGCGGGGCGCGCGGCGTCACTGCGGCCGCCCTCTCGTCGTTGTGCGCCTACGGGCCTCACCTTGCCCTGCTCGGTCGAACGGAGCTCGTCGAGGAGGAAAGCGACACCCGCCCCGCCGCCACGGACGCCGACCTTCGTCGCGTCCTCCTTGCCCGAGCGAAGGCGGCCGGCGTGACCGTGCTGCCGAAGGAGCTGGCGAGGCAAGCGAAGTCCATCCTCGACGGTCGCGAGATCGCCGAAAGCGTCGCCGCCCTGCGCCGCGCGGGCGCGCAGGTGAGCTACCACGCCGTCGACGTGCGCGACCCCGACGCCGTACGGACGGTCATCGACGCGTGCCGGCAGAAGTGGGGGCCCGTGCGCGGCGTCGTCCACGGCGCCGGCGTCCTGGCCGATGCGCTGCTCGCCGCCCAGTCCGACGCGCAGTTCGACGCCGTCTTCGCGACCAAGGTGCAGGGATTGAAGAACCTCCTCGCGGCGACGGCGGAGGACCCGCTGGAGCTCCTCCTCGTGTTCTCGTCGGTGGCCGGGCGATTCGGGAACTCGGGGCAGTCTGCGTACGCCATGGCCAACGAGGTCATCAGCTGCGTCGCCGCCGCGGAGCGATCGCGTCGCGGTCCGCGCTGCCTCGTGCGATCGCTGGCTTGGGGCCCCTGGTCCGGTGGGATGGTGACCCCCGGGCTCGCCAAGCTGTTCGAGAAGGCGGGCGTCCAGACCATCGCGCTCGACGCGGGCGCGCGCGCGCTCGCGCGCGAAGTCGCGAGCGAGGATTCGTGGCCGCAGGTCATCCTGATGAACGGCGAACCTCCAGCGACCGCGCGACCGATGCGCTCCGAGCGGTCGGCGGGCGCGGTCGACGCCGCGCCCGAGCCCGTCTTCGACCTCGTCGTCAACTCGAGCACGTATCCGCTTCTCGATGGCCATCGGATCGGGGGGGCGCCGGTCGTTCCGGCGGTCCTGGCCGTGGAGTGGTTCTGCCGCGCCGCCGCGGCGGCTGCGCCCTCGCTTTCCGTCGCGGCCTGCACGGACCTCAAGGTGCTGAAGGGGGTCCCCATCGAGGCCTTCGAGCGGCGCGGCGCGCGCCTCCACGTGCACACGCGCGTCGTCGACGCGGGCGCCGCTCGCGCGCGGGTCGAGTGCCGGCTCACCGACGATCAGGCCGTCCCGCGGTACTCGGCGACGATCGAGCTGGGCGCCGGGCAGCATCCAGCGGCCATGCCGCCGCCTCTCGAGGACGCCAAGCCGTGGCCATGGTCGGTCGAGCGCGCGTACTCGGAAGTGCTCTTCCATCGGGGCCCGTTCGCCGTGATCCGCGCCCTCGGCGTCGTGTCCGATACCGGCGCCACCGCGGAGGTCGTCGGCGCGCGCGCGATGGCGTGGCCGGACGTCTCCTTCTGCACGGACGTGGCGGCGATGGATGGCGGCGTCCAGGTCGCGGTGCTCTGGGGGGCGCACGTCCTCGGGCGCCTGCCCCTTCCCATGAGCCTGGGCGCGTACCGCATCTACCGCTCGGGACCGGTCGACGCGGCGGTCAAGATCCTCGTGAGCGGGCGCCGGACGAGCTCCTTTCGCGCGGTCGCTCGGGTGGCTTATGTCGGCGCCAACGGCGATCTCCTCGGGATCATGGAGGACCTCGAGCTGTATCTCTCGACGGGCGCGGCCCGACCCAGCCAAGCGGGGGTCGCGTGAAGGCTCCCGCGCCCCGAGACCCCGCCGGTCCCCCGGACCTCCCCGACGGCGTGGCCGTGCAGGAGATGCCCCGCGCCCCCGCGACGCCCCCCGAGGCCGCGGCGCCGGCTCCCGCGCCCGGCGATGCGCCTTCGCCCGCCGAGCACCCGCTGGCCGTGCACCACGAGCGCGTATCGGCGGCGCACGAGGCGTTTCTCCGCGGGCAGGAAGAGGTCCAGCGCGGCTTCATCGAGCATCGCAGCCGTCTCCTGGAGGGACTCCAGCAACTCTGGAGCGTGCCGTTCGCTCGGGCCCCCGGGTTCGGCCCTCCGGTCGAAGCCTTCGCGGAGGCGCGGCCCCCCGTGGAGCCGGCTTTTGAGCGCGTCCGCAGGCTCGAGCGAAGCGAGAGTTCGGACGACACACCCGAATCCGCCGCGCCAGAGCTCGCAGTTTCGGCCAGGATGGAACTCGGGTGGGACGATTGGTTCCTCGATGCCCACGTCGCGCCCGTGGGCGTATTGCTCGAGCCGATCGGCAGGCTGCTCCCTCGCGCACTGGGCGAGTGCGAGTGCGAAGTCGAGTTCTTCGCCGGGCTGCCGGTCGTCGGTGAGACGGTCGCGTGGGCGACCGGGGCCGAGGGCGACGCCTTCGCCGTCGACGTGAGCGTCGGCGAGCGGCGTATCGCGCGGGTCGCGGGCCGCCGGATCGCGACGTGGGCGCCGAGCTCCGTCGATCGCGCGCGCGGTCCGGGCGCGTCGGGACTGCCGGCGCCCGCCACGTGGACCTCGAAGGTGGACTTCACGGAGCGTGAGGTCGCGGCGCTGCTCGACGGCGATCCGTTCGGGTGCTTCGGCGAAGGCTTCGAGCGCTCCGCGAGCCACACGCGCTCGCCGGCGCTGCCCGGGGCGCGGTTGATTCGCCTGGCAAGGGTCCAAGGGCTCGACCCGACGGGGGGTCCCCTTCGCGCGGGGGCGCTGCGCGCCCGGGTCGCCCCGGCGTTCGAGGCGCTCCCGGCGCGCCAAGACCCCGGCTTGCGCCTGGCCCGGGTTCATCAGGGGGCGCTCCAGTGCCTGGCCTTCTTCGCCGCCGCCGCCGGGGCGACGATCGAGCGCGACGGCTGGCGGTTCGAGCCTCTCGTCGGGCAGGCGTCGCGCGTGCGCTTCGCCGAGGCGCCCGACCCCGAGCAGGGGCTCGACTACGAGGTCGCCCTCGAGCGCCTCGAGATCGGCCAAGACACGGTCGTGGTCGGGGACGTCAGGGCGCTCGTCGGCGATCGGGTGGTCTTCGAGGGCGAGCGGCTGGGGCTGCGCCTGGTGCCGGATTGGCCGCTGACCAGCGACCGCGCGCTCATGGCCGACGGCGCGGCGGTCGACCGCGGGCCCCGCCGGG
>DATGJA010000011.1:0-11885 GCA_035295445.1 Polyangiaceae bacterium
CACGAGCTCGATCGCCGTCGCGGCGAGCGAGACCCTCCGGGTCTACGTCGGCGTGCGCGGGTCGGGCGTCCTGCGGTCGGACGACGCGGGAGTCACCTGGGCCGCCTACACGAACCAGTATCCCTACGTCGACACCCTCGCGATCGACGTCGCGCCCGACAACCCGGACGAGGTGGTTACCGGAACGGTGGGGCTCACCACGCAGGACACCTACGACGTCACCGGCTTCGTCCTGCGTACGACGGACGGCGGCCACACCTGGACGACGGCGCTGATGGGGGCCGGCAACGTGTGGAACGTGCGTCGGTGCGCGGCCGACGCCAAGACGATGTACGCCGCGACCACCCAAGGAGTCGCCCGGAGCTCGGACCGTGGCGCCACGTGGACGGTGTCGTCGCTCGGCCCGATGACCTCGGTCGAGGACGTCGAGGTCAACCCGAGCGACTGCAACAGCGTCTACGCGATGGCGAGCGACGGTCCGCACCACTCGACCGACGGCGCCAAGACCTTTGGCCCCCCGCTGCAGCAGGGCCTCAACCTCGTCCCGTACGGAACGTACCCCGGACGGATGGCGATCGACCCGAAGAACGCCAACGGAGTTCTCGTCGGGAGCCACGGCGGCATCTGGTACTCGACCGACGGATCGACCTGGAACACGGCGCTCGGCATCCTCGGCGTGCAGGTGGACGGGATGTCCGTGTCGGCTGCGGATCCGGGGCGGCTCTGGCTCGCGTCGTGGGGGTCCGGCGTCTGGCAGCGGCCGTCGTCGACCCAGCCGTGGCAGCGCGTGCCGACGACCGCGCTGCCGGTCGACTACGCGTTCACCGTGGCGGCCGATCCGAAGCAGAAGGACCGGGTCCTCGTGGGCGCGACGGTCCTCTATACGTCGACCGATGCCACGTCCTTCTCCGGGCGCGGCGTCAGCCAGAACGAGCTCTCGTTCGCGTTCGACCCGTCGAACGCCTCGGTCCTCTACGCCGCGACGCAGCTCAACGGCGTCTACAAGTCGACCGACGGGGGCATGACGTGGTCGCCGTCGAACAGCGGCATCACCCCCTGGTCGTCGTCGGCCGGAGCCATGGCCATCGACGTGAACCGGGTCGTGATCGACCCGGCCTCCGCGCAGACGCTCTATGCCGCCACGAACGGGCGCGGCGTCTACAAGAGCACCGACGGCGCCCAGTCGTGGACGATGGTTCTCGGTCCGATGCAGGTCATCCCGTGCCTGCTCGCGGTGCCCGGTTCGATGGCCGCGTCGCCGGCGGCGACGAAGCTCTACGCCTGCATCCAGGGGGCCGGGCTGCAGAGCAGCTCGGACGGCGGCGCCACGTGGGCCGACGCGAGCAAGGGCCTGCCGACGCTCAACGTCAACGGCCTGGCGACGGACGCCGCGACCGGCCGCGTCTACGCGACGGCCGGCGCCGACGTCTATGTGCTCGACGGCACCGGCACGTGGTCGGCCCTCGACTCGGTGTGCATGCCGGGCGGTGGGGTGAGCTTGCCGGTCGTCGTCGCCACCGGCAGCGGCCGGTCGCTGGTGGTCGCCGGCGGCGGCTCGGTCCAGGCGCACGCTCTCTGACGTCGGCACGTCGGCACAAACTTGCCCGCGGGCGGGCAGTGGCCATGATACTCGGTCGCATGCTGCTGCCCGGCCGCCTGCGGACCACGTCGCTCGGCGACTTGCTCGGCGTCCTGCACCGCGCCTCGGTCACGGGCACCCTCGAGCTGGTCGAGGATCGCGGGCGGACGCACCGCGTCCACCTCTCGCGCGGCCTCGTCGTGGCCGTCGAGATCGACGGCGCTGCCCCGTCGCTCGCGGAGATCTTGCGCCTCGAGCACGCCGCCGACGCCGACCTGCTGAGGCGCTCCCTCCTTCGGGCGATCGCGTCGCGGCGCCTGCACGGCGAGGTACTCGTCGAAGACTTCCGCGTCGCGCCCGAGGTCGTGAGCCAGGCCCTGCGCCGCCAGCTGCTGCGCCGCCTCGCCGCGCTGGACGGCGTCGCGGACGCGCGCGTCTGCTTCCGGGTCGCCGTGCGGCCGCCGCGGGGCGCCTTCCGCGACCGCCCGCTCGAGCCGCGCGAGTTCCTGCACGGGCGGCGCCGCGCGAGAGAGCGATCCGGCGGCGGCGGCGCGACCTCGCGCGACGTGCGCGCCTGGCACGTGCTGGGGCTGACGCCCGGGGTCGACGAGTCGGCCGTCCGCCGCGCCTACCGGCGCCTCGCGCGCGAGGTGCACCCCGACCTTCACCCCGGCGCGAGCGACGAAGAGCGCCGCGCCCTTCAGGCTCGCTTCGTCGAGATCACCGAGGCGTACCGCGCGCTGGTCGCCTGACCCCGCTCAATGATTCTGCGTGAGCGTCATGAGCGCCAGCTTGGCCTCCGGCGCGAAGTGCGAGTCGGGGAAGCGGCGCAAGAGAGCGCGCCACGTGTTCTTGGCGTCGTTGTACGCCTCGATCTCGGTCTGGCACCACGCGAGCTGCTCGAGCGCGTCGTCCTGCAGCTCCTTGTCGACGTTCGACTCGGCGAGCGACGAGAGGAGCGGGATGGCGTCCTTCTGCCGGTGTAGCTTGCGGTACGCGTTCGCGAGCTCGAGCTTGGCCTGCGGGGCGACGGCCCCGTTCTCTTCGTAGTGCAGCGAGTCCTCGAGCGACGACGCCGCCTCCTGCCACCGCTGCAGACGCGAGCTCTCGAGCCCCTGCAGGTAGAGCAAGGACGCTTGCTCGGTGCGCGCCTTGTCCACGGCGTCCTCCAAGAACTGGGCTTCGGCCTTGGTGAGCGGCTTCGCCCGCATCGACTCCCAGCCGCGGATGAGGTCCTGGCGCTTGCCTTGCTTGACGAGGTCGTAGAACTTCGCGGCCTCGAGCTCCGCGGCCTGGCGGTCCGCGACGCGCTGCCGCAGGTCGTCGAGGTCCTGCTTCATGCGGGCGTTCTCGTCGCGCAGGTGCTTGCTCGTCGCCTCGATGGCGTCGACGCGCGCGTCGACCGCGAATTTGAGGGCCGCGAAGACGACGACGACGAAGACGACGTAGGCCGTCGCGCTGTTCCAGGCGAGGCGCCGCTCGTAGCCCTGCTGGCGCTTGGCGATCGACTTGATGTCGGCGCTGAGCGCGTTGGTGAGGTTGTTCGTTTTGATGACGAGACCGCGCGACTCGATGATCTCGCGCTTGATTTCGCCCAGCTCGTCCTCCACCTCGTGCATACCTTGAGCACCTTCAACTCTCGCCCGGTCGACGGGGGCCGCGCGATGATACGCAAAGAGCGCCTCGTCGGGGGGCCAAGGCGCGCCTTGTCGCTTGCCCCGCGGACGTGCTAGCTCCGCGCCCGAGCGAACGCCATGCAGACGACCGACATCCGCAAGGGCATCAAGATCCAGATCGACGGCGTTCCCTACGCCGTGGTCGAGCACCAGTTCGTCAAACCGGGCAAGGGGCAGGCGTTCACGCGCGCCCGGATCCGGAATCTGACGACGGGCGCGGTCATCGAGCGCACGTGGAAGTCGGGCGAGTCCGTCGAGCTGGCGGACGTCGAGACGCGCAAGATGACGTTCTCGTGGGACGAGGGCGACAGCCTCGTCTTCATGGACACGAACACCGGCGACCAGCTCCACGTGATGAAGGACAAGGTCGGGGATGAGGCGCGCTTCATCAGCGAGGGGCTCGACTGCGAGGTGACCATCTACAACGGCAACCCCATCGGCCTCGAGCTGCCGTCGAGCGTCGTCCTGCAGGTGACCGAGAGCGAGCCGGGCATCAAGGGCGACACCGCGAGCGGCGCGACCAAGCCCGCCAAGCTCTCGACCGGGGCCCTCATCAACGTGCCCCTCTTCATCAAGGAGGGAGAGTGGGTCAAGGTCGACACGCGGACGGGCGAGTATCTCGAGCGTGTGAACCGCTGATTTCTCAATGGTTTGCCGCTACCGGTTGCGCGGCGGCCCGCGGTCGAGCATGATGCCGAGCGGCTCTCACTTCCTCCCGAGGAGTTGCGCGATGGACTGGACTTCACCGAGCGTGGTCGAAATCAAGATGGACGCGGAGATCGGCTCCTATCAGGAGGACTTCGATCCGTCGCGTGAGTCCCCCATCGCGACCGGCGACGCGGACGAAGACACCTCCAAGTAACGCGCCGTTGCGCGCTGCAGCCGATGCGCGCCCATGTCCTAGGCTCCGCGGCCGGCGGCGGCTTCCCGCAGTGGAATTGCGGATGTGACAACTGCGTGCTCGTGCGCGCGGGGGACCCGTCGGTCCGCCCGCGCACGCAGGATTCGCTCGCCATGACGTCGGCAGGAGCGGCCTGGTTGCTCGTCAACGCCTCGCCCGACATCGGCCGGCACATCGAGCGGTTCGCGCCGCTCCACCCCAGGGGCCGGCGCGACACGCCGCTCGGGGCGATCGCGCTGACGAACGGGGACCTCGATCACGTCGTCGGCCTCCTTTCGCTGCGCGAATCGCAGCCGCTGGTCATCCTGGCGACCGAGCGAGTGCGGGCCGGCTTGGTGGAGCAGAACGCGATGCTCCGCACGCTCGCCCGGCATCCGGATCAGGTGAAATGGAAGCGGCTCGAGCTCGGCCAGGAGCTCCGGCTCGAGGACGTCGGCCTGGGCGTGACGGCGGTGCCCGCCCCGGGCAAGCTCCCGGTGCACCTGATGGGCGTCCTCGAGCCGTCCCCCGAGGACAACGTCGCGCTGAGGGTCCGGGACCTGGCGGGAGGCGCCACCGTCGTCGTCGCGACCGCGATGGGCTCGCTCGAGGCGGCGCCGTCGATCGTGCAGGGGGCTGACGCCGTCCTCTTCGACGGCACGTTCTGGAGCGAGGAAGAGCTCGTCGAACGGGGCCTCGGGCGGGCGCGGGCGCGCGACATGGCGCACGTGCCGATCGGCGGCCAGAAGGGGAGCCTCGCCGGGCTGGCCGGCGTGCCGATGGGCCGGCGCATTTACACGCACGTCAACAACACGAACCCGGTCCTCCGGGACCGATCCCCCGAGCGCTCCGCCGTCGAGGCCGCGGGGTGGGAAGTGGCGCACGACGGCCTGGAGGTCGTCCTGTGACCGAGACGCCCCTCTCTCCGGCGGCCTTCGTCGAGCGGCTCCGCTCCGAGGGAGCGTCGCGCTATCACGACCACCACCCGTTCAACGCGCGGATGCACGCGGGCTCGCTGTCGAAGGCGGAGCTCCAGCGCTGGGTGCAGAACCGCTACTACTACCAGACGCGCATTCCCATCAAGGACGCGCTCATCCTCGCCAAGAGCGACGACCCGGCCTTCCGGCGATCGTGGATCCATCGGCTCGCGGACCACGACGGCGCCCGCGAGGGCGAGGGCGGGCTGGCCGAGTGGCTCGCGCTCGCGCGCGCCGTCGGCCTCGACGAGGGCGACGTGCGCTCGTGCCGTCGGGTGCTCCCGGCCGTTCGCTACGCGTGCGACGCGTACGTCGAGCTCGTTCGCAGCCGCTCGCTCGTCGAGGCGGTGGCGTCGTCGCTCACCGAGCACTTCGCGCCGACGATCATGCGCACGCGGGTGGCCGCCTGGGAGACGCACTACCCGTGGGTCGACAAGGCGGCGCTGCAGTACTTCCGCCAGCGGGTGCCTCGCGCGACGCGCGACGCGGAGGAGGCCATCGAGTTTGTCACCCGGCACGCGACGACGCGCGAGGTCCAGGACGCGTGCCTGCGAGCGCTCATCGAGAAGTGCAGCATCCTCTGGGCGTTGCTCGACGCGGTGGCCGAGGCTCGGTGAAGCCGCGTCTGTCCAAGAAGGCGCGCGTGCGCGCCGACCCGCGCGACGGCGCCGCGGTGCTTTTGTCTCCCGAGCGCGGCCTGCGCCTGAGCGAGACGGCCGCGGCGGTCGTCGCCCTCTGCGACGGCACGCGCACGATCGAGGAGATCGTCGGCGAGCTCGCCGCGCGCTACGAGAAGACGCCGCGCGCACGCATCGAGGCCGACGTGCGCGCGCTGCTCGCCGATCTGCACGGCCGGGCGCTCCTCGAGGGGTGGAGTCCCGTCGATTCCGCCGTCCCGAAGGCGGCCCCGGGCGCCGCCGCGGGGGGCCGGGACGCGCCGTCGGGTGAGTCGCCGTACACGCTCGTGGCCGAGCTCACCCACCGCTGCCCGCTGGCGTGCCCGTATTGCTCGAATCCGAGGGACCTCGTGCGGGGAAACGAGGAGCTCGGGACGGACGACTGGCTCCGCGTCCTCGACGAAGCCAAGGCCATGGGGGCCATGCAGGTGCACCTGACGGGCGGCGAACCGCTGGCGCGGTCGGACCTCGAGGCCATCGCCGCGCGCGCGCGGGCGGACGACTACTACGTGAACCTCGTGACGAGCGGCATCCCCGCGGATCGCGCGAGGCTCGAGCGCCTCGCGCCGTCGCTCGACCACGTGCAGCTGAGCGTGCAGGCGGCCGACCGCGAGACGAGCGATCGCGTGGCCGGCCTCGGGTCCTTCGAGGCAAAGCTCCGGGTGGCGGGCTGGGTGAAGGAGCTCGGTCTGCCGCTGACGCTCAACTGCGTGCTGCACCGGGAGAACCTCGACGGGGTCGAGGCCGTCGTCGCGATGGCCGAGCGGCTGCGTGCCGACCGGCTCGAGCTCGCGAACGTGCAGATGATCTCGTGGGCCCACGCCAACGCGGAAGCGCTCTTGCCGGCGCGCGGTCAGATCGACCACGCCCGGCAGGTCGCGCGCGAGGCGAAGGCGCGCCTCGAGGGGCGCATGGAGGTCGTCTTCGTCCTGCCCGACTGGCACGCCGACCGGCCCCGCGCCTGCATGGACGGGTGGGGACGCCGCTTCGTCGTCGTCGCGCCCGACGGCGCCGTGCTGCCGTGCCACGGCGCCCGCGCGTTGCCGCTCGCGTTCGGTTCGGTGCGCAGCGGCGCGCTGGGGAGCGCCTGGAGCGACGCGCCGGGAATGAAGGCGTTCCGGGGGGAGGACTGGATGCGCGAGCCCTGCCGCTCGTGCGATCGGCGCGCGATCGACTTCGGCGGCTGCCGGTGCCAGGCCTTCGCGCTCACGGGCGACGCGCGCGCGACCGATCCGGCGTGCGCGCTGGCCCCCGACCACGCCCTCGTGCGAACCGCGCGCGAGGGGGCGGAGCGAGACGCTCGCCGCGCGTGGATTTACCGCGGGCGGTAGTCCCGGAGTCCCGTGAGCCTAATCCCCCTGCCGAGCCGATCCCCATAGAGTGGCGACGCCGTACGCTGACAGCTCGCGGTCGCGCGTCACGAGGGTCGCCCTCTCGGAGATCGCATGGCAAACGAGCAGGCGGTCGAACGGGTCGCGGTGGTGCCAGGGCAGCGACTCGAGGACGCGCGCCTCGTCGAACCCGACCGCGCGTCGCACGAATCCCGCCTCGTCGCATGCACTCTCCAGGTCGTCCGGTGCCCTCAGCCGGCCGAGCGACTTCTTGATCGCGATCTCCATCGCCGAGGCCGCGCTCACGAGCACCTCGTTGCGCGGGTCCTCGATGACCCTACGCGCCGTCCGCGGCAGACGAGCGCTCCCCTCGAGCGCCCAGATGAGCGCGTGCGTATCGAGCAGGACCCTCAAGCGCGCTCCGGCCGCCCTTCCCATGCCCGGAGCAGGTCGTCAGGGAGCGGCGCGTCGAAGTCCTTGCCCATGCGGACCTTGCCTTTCCACCCCCCCAATCGTCGCCGCCGCGCCTCGCGCACGGGCACCAGGCGCACGACGGGTCTGCCGGCGCGCGCCAGCACGACGTCCTCGCCCGCCTCGGCCTCCTCGACGAGCTTGGACAGGTTGGTCTTCGCCTCGTGCATGTTCACGAGCTTGGTCACGAGACCAACTTAGCTAGCTAGCTAACTCGGTCAAGTCTGGAGGCGTTCTCTTTCCGCTTCTCTCGGCGTCTCGGAGCACTCCGACGGACAGCCGGCGATGAAGGCGTGCTAAGGAACTCCCATCGAAGTCCACGGCAACAAGACCGGTCTCTCGCCTTCGACGATCCGCGCGCTCGAGCGCCTCTATCGGCGCCGCGTCCCGGCCGACGACATCTCTACGCCCGAGCTCACGCGGTCCCTCGCGACGGTGTCGCTCGAGACGGGCAGGCAGGTCGGAGTGCTCGTCCACCGCTCGGGCCAGGTCGACTCCGTCGTCGTCGGGGACGCGTCCAAGTTGATGCTCCCCGACGTCGGCCGCCTCCGGGCCGCCGAGGGGCGCTTTCGCGGGCTTCGGCTCGTTCACACGCACTTGCGGGGCGAGCCGCTGACGCGCGACGACTTGGTCGACCTCGTCCGCTTGCGGCTCGACCTCGTCGCCGCGATCCAGCTCTCGCCCGGCGGCGAGCCGCGCGCGTTGGTCTGGGCGCACAACGTGCCGGCCGACGGCGGCGCCTCGTACCGGGAGTTCGGGCCGATCGCCATCGGCCACGCGCACCTCGACGTCGCCGAGCTGATGACCGACCTCGAGGCGGAGTTCGCGCGTCGCGCTCGGGCGCGCGAGGTCAAGGCCAAGGACGGCCGCGCGATCCTCGTCCACGTGGGCGACAAGACGCGCGGTCCCTCGGCGGCGGTGGAGGCCGACGACAGCATGCGCGAGCTTCACGAGCTGGCGCGTACCGCGGGCGTCGAGGTGGCCGACTCGGTCGTCCAGATGCGCGACCGGATCGACCCGAAGCTCGTGATGGGCAAGGGCAAGCTCGAGGACGTCGTCGTCCGCGCGATCGAGCGCGACGCCAGCGTCCTCGTCTTCGATCGAGAGCTCTCCCCCGCGCAGGCGAGCGCCATCGCGAAGCGCACGGACCTCAAGGTGATCGACCGTACGCAGCTCATCCTCGACATCTTCGCGCAGCGCGCGCAGAGCCGCGACGGCAAGCTCCAGGTGGAGCTCGCCCAGCTCAAGTACGCGATGCCGCGCCTCGCGCAGAAGGACGACAGCCTCTCGCGCCTGACCGGCGGCATCGGGGGAAGGGGACCGGGCGAGACGAAGCTCGAGATCGGCCGCCGCCGCGCCAAGGATCGGGTCACCCATCTGGAGCGGCAGCTCAAGGGCCTGGCGCGCCAGCGCGAGCAGCGGCGCCGAAAGCGCACGCGCGAGGGGGTCCCGACGGTGGCCATCGTCGGCTACACGAACGCCGGCAAGAGCACGCTGCTCAACACGCTGACCGGCTCGGACGTCCTGGCCGAGAACAAGCTCTTCGCCACGCTCGACACGCGCTCGCGGGTGCTGCGGTGCGGGTGGGCGGGTTGGGGCGAGCGCGAGGTCGTCGTCACCGACACCGTGGGCTTCATCCGCAGCCTACCGAAGGACCTCTTCGCCGCGTTCCGCGCGACGTTCGAGGAGGCCGCCGACGCCGACCTTCTGCTTCAGGTCGTGGACGCGGGGGACGAGGCCAAGGAAGAGCACATGCGCACGGTCGCCAGGGTGCTCGAAGAGCTCGACCTGCTCGAGATTCCGCGTCTCCTTGTCTTCAACAAGGTCGACTTGCTCGACGAGCCCGAGGTGCGCGCGCTGCACCGCCTTCACCCGGAGGCCGAGTTCGTGAGCGCGACCCACCGGGAGACGACGCGCCCCCTGATCGAGCGGATCGCGCGGGAGCTCGCGGGCAAGTGGGAGACGAGCGCACGAGGCCCGAACCTCGAGCCGGGGGCGAACGCCGCGGAGGCGCCCGAGGTACCGGCCCAGGAGGAAATGACCACGCTCGACCAGATGCTCCGCGCCGCGGGAAAGCGCGTTCGCCCCGCGCGTCCTCGGCCCCCGCTGTCATCCTGATGCCGCCGCATCCCGAGCCTCCGACGCGGCGAGCAGGAGCGCGCCCGTCCCCCACGGCGCGTCCCGCGGGTCCGGAACGAGCCGGTACGCCCACCCCGGCATGGGGTTGGTCGCCGCCGAGACGCCCCGGAGGCGCGGGCCCTTCGACCACGGGACGACGCGGTCGATGAGATAACGCATCGCCCGCCGCGCGACGTCGCCCATCGACGCGGGTAGCCACCCGCCGCGCGCCCCTCGCGCCAGGGCGTAGGCCACGAGCGCCGTCCCGCTCGACTCCGCGGGCGAGCGCCCGTCGTCGAGGAGGGTGCCCCACGCGCCCTCGCGTCGCTGCCGCGCGGCCACCGCGTCGGCGATGCGGGCGAGCAGCTGGCGGACCTCGTCGACGCCCGGGTGGCCGGCCGGCAGCTCGGCGAGGATCTCGACCATGGCGAAGAGGGCCCACCCGTTGCCGCGCAGCCAGAACGCCGGCGCCCGCGGGATGGCCCGCCCCAGGCCGACGAGGTACGCGTGGCGGAAGAGATCCGCGTCGCGATCGAGGAGGTGGGCCGCATAGATGGCCGGCTGCGCCGCCGCGAAGTCGAGCAGGCGCGCGTTGCCCGTGTGCCCGGCCCACTGCGCGCAGAAGACCGTCGCCATGGCGAGCGTGTCGACCCAGATCGACGAGGGGATGAGCGCGCGCCAGGGCGAGGTCCCGAGATGATCCATGCAGCCGAGCCGGTTGCGCGGGGCGCCCTCGACGAACCCCGCGATACGCGCGACGGCCGGCAAGCCCTCCCGGCGGGCGTGGCGGCGGTGCAGCGCGAGCGCCGACAGGCCGGGCGCGCAGCCGTCGGGCCGGTCGATGCGCGGCGGGGTCCGCCCGGCGTGAAAGCGCGCCACCGCGCCGAGGTAACGGTCGCGCGCCGGGGCCGGCGCGACCTCGGCAAAACGCGCGAGGCCGTAGAGGAGGACGCCGGTGCCCCACGACCAACCCATCGTGTGCGGCGCATGTCGCGCGAGGCACGCGTCCGCGAGGCGGCCCGCCGCGACGATTCCATCCATCTTCATCGGTGCGTCGTCCCCTTGCAACTCGCGCGCGCGGGGCTTGGCAGAACGGTTTCGCGGGATCCCTTGCCGATCGTGGTGGTCTGCACGTGATTTTTCGGCACGCCTGTGACTCTTGCGCACTTGGCTGCGTCCGAGGACGCAAGAGGGACGCGGCGCGTGCCGACGGGGGCTTACACTGACTCATTCCATGCGCCTGCACGTGCTGCTCGTCGCCCCCGCGCTTGTCGGCGCGTGTGGGGGCGCCCTCACCGAGGGCGAGTCGCAGTTCAAGAAGGGCCGATACCCTGAAGCCAAGCAAACGCTCGCGTCGCTCGAGCGCGACAGCCGCTCGTGGGACGACGCGACGCGCGCCGAGTACGCCCTCTATCGCGGCCTGACGTTCGAGGCGCTCGGGGACCGGGCGCAGGCCGGCGTCTGGCTCCGCGAGGCCAAGGCGATCGAGGACGTTCGCCCCGGATCGCTGTCGCGCGAGGACGGGCAGCGACTCAAGGTCGGCCTCGATACGGCCGACGAATAGCGGTGCTCGACGCGGTTCGCGCCCGCGCCCGCGCTCGCGCTCGCGCCTGCTACTCTGGCTCGCGATGACGTCGGCCAACCGCGTCCTTCGCGCGCCCCGGGGCGCCGAGCTCTCGTGCAAGGGCTGGGTCCAAGAGGCCGCCTTGCGGATGCTCCACAACAACCTCGACCCCGAAGTGGCCGAGCGACCGTCGGAGCTCATTGTCTACGGGGGGACCGGTCGGGCTGCGCGCAACTGGGAGTGCTTCGACGTCCTCGTGCGCGAGCTGCGATCGCTCGAGGACGACGAGACGCTCCTGGTCCAATCGGGGAAGGCCGTCGGTCGGCTGCGGACCCACGCGGACGCCCCGCGGGTGCTGCTCGCGAACGCGAACCTGGTCCCGCAATGGGCCACCTGGAACGAATTCCGCCGGCTCGAGGCCCTCGGCCTCACGATGTTCGGCCAGATGACGGCGGGGTCCTGGATCTACATCGGAACGCAGGGGATCCTCCAGGGCACGTACGAGACCTTCGTCGCCGCGCGCAAGGCGTATCAGTCCCGGACAGGGCAGACGGCCATGCCGTGGCTGCTCACGGCCGGTCTCGGCGGCATGGGCGGCGCGCAGCCGCTCGC
>DATGJA010000012.1:0-4116 GCA_035295445.1 Polyangiaceae bacterium
CGAACGGCCTGCCCGCCATGCCGGACACCGCGAGCAGCAGCAGGAGGGCCCGAATCGGCGGGAACCCGACGGCGTACCGGAACCCTACCGCCATGTCGTGCATCACGTGGGTGGTCCTCGGAGCGCGGGCCTGCGTGTCGAGGCGCATGAGAAGCACCGAGAGGATCACGGCGGCGTAGCTGATCGCGTCGATGAGGAAGCAAACGCCTTCGCCGACCACCGCGATGAGCACCCCCGCGATCGCGGGGCCGAGGAGCCTCGCGCCGTTCACCATCGACGAATTGAGCGCGATCGCGTTGGGGAGATCCGCGCGGTCGTCCACCATCTGGACGATCATCGACTGGCGCACCGGCATGTCGAACGCGTCGATGAGGCCTTGGACGACGTTGAGCGCGACGATCTCCCAGACCTGGATGACGCCCCCGAGCGCGAGGATCGCGAGGAGGGCGGACTGGAGCATCGCCAACGTCTGCGTCGTCAAGAGGACCCGATACCGGTCCCAGCGGTCGACGAGGACGCCCGCCAGCGGGGCGAGCACGAAGGTCGGAATCTGCCCCGCGAACCCGACCACCCCGAGCAGCCACGCCGAGCCGGTCACCCGGTAAACGAGCCACGCTGTGGCGACCTTCGTCAGCCAGGTGCCGATGAGCGAGATGCCTTGCCCGGTGAAGTAGAGCCGGTAGTTGCGGTGTCGCAGGGCGCGGCCGACCGTGGACGTCGCGCCCATGGAGCGGAGCCTACTACTCTACCCGCGCGCGGCGATCTTCTTGGCGCGGCGGCCGCTGGCAGAAAGCAAAGGGGTCGCTGCGCGAGAAGTGGGCGAACCTTAGTCATTTGTTCGGCGAACTTTCGCTCATGGGCGCACACGCGACCGTGTGGTACCCGATCCGAAGAGCATGCTGGCGAGCGCCGATGCCGTCGCGATGGTGGAGGCCGCGTACGACCCGGAACCGTCGGAGCGGGTCTGGCTGGAGGGGCTCGTCGAGCACGGAGTGCGCCTCGTGCCCGGAGCGACGCGCGGCGCAGCCTTCACCCTCGACGCCTCGAGACCCGCTTCGCCGAGGCTCGGGGTGCCCGTGGCCGTCGGCGTCGATAGGGGCTTCTCGCGCCAACTGACGCACGCGATGCGTTCCGACGCCAACATGGCCCGCTATTTCACGCACAAAGTAGCCACGGCGTCCGAGGTGCTCGGGACCAGCCAGATCGGAACCGATCAGGTCGGGGCCTTCGTGCTCGCGCAGGGTTCGCCCGACTCGTTCGGCTGCGTGGCGCTCGACGCCGAAGGGCGCGGCGTCGTCGTCTGCACCGACCTTTCGCGGGTGCTGCGCCTCTCGCGCGCCCTTCGGGGGCGCTGGCAGCTGGTCGCGGCGCACGTGGCTGCCGCTTGCCGGCTGCGCAGCCGCGCCCCCGACGCCGAGCGCAGCGATCTTGACGAGTGCGTCATAGCCCCCGGCGGTCGCGTCTTGCACGCGGCCGGCCCTGCCATGCCGTCGGCGGCGCGCGATCGCCTGCGTCACGCGGTGGTGGCCCGGGACCGCGCGCGCACCCGGGCGGTCCGGGCTTCCCCCGAAGAGGCGCTGGCGCTCTGGCCCGCGCTCGTCTCGGGGCGCTGGTCCCTCGTCGACCGCTTCGAGCGCGACGGGCGGCGCTATGTGATTGCCCAGCGCAACCACCCCGCACCCTCCGCGCCTCTGGCCCTCTCGCTGCGCGAGCGCCAGGTGCTCGGTCATCTCATCCAGGGCGATTCGGTGAAACTGACGGCGTATTCGCTCGGACTCGCGCCGTCCACGGTGTCCTCCCTGGCCCAGTCGGTCCTTATCAAGCTCGGCGTCCGCAGCCGCGCGCAGCTCGCCGCCTTCGGCGGATGGCCCGGAACGTGAAGCAAGGCCGAGCGCGCGCGACTACGCAGAAAGAAGCGCGCTGTCCGGCTCTCGGACACGGTGCGCTACGACGGTCGGCGGCGGAAGGTCAGCGGCCGCGAACGCCCGCCAGAAGGCCGTGCGCGACCCGTAGCCGATGGCCGCCGCCACGAGCCCGACCGTCGCCCCGGGCGCCGTCATGAGGGCGGTGCCGACCAGGAGACGGCGCCGGTTCAGCGCGTCGCGCCACCCCGACGCGTCGAACCCGTACCGGGCGTGGAAGGACGCCACGAGCCGATGGATCTGGCGAGAGCACTTTCCCGTGGCTCGCTCCAGATCGACGAGCATCGGTCGCTGCGACAGGTCGGAGAGCAGCTGATCCAGCGCCGCCGAGAGCCGCGCGACACCCCCCGGCGGCGACGCGGTCAGGTCCATCGGTCCGGTGGGGTGCGACAGGACGCCCCGTGCGCCCAGGACCGCGAGAAGAGCTTCCCAGTCCCGCAGGTCGGCCGACGCCGACGCGACACGGTCGACCGCACCCTGAATCATCGCTAGATCGGGGCGCGGCATCGGGTCGACCGCGGCGAGGCAAGCCGGAGTTCTCGCCAGCGTTCCCGGGGTCCACTCGAGAGCGACGCTCGTGAAGCGAGGCCCTTCTCGACGCGAGAGAAAGCCCTCGCGGCTCGGCAGCCGTACGACCTCGCCGGCCCCGGCGCAGACGACCTCCCCCGCGCGCGCGAGTCGCAGACGACCCTCGAGCACGACGATGGCGACGGGCCGTCCCGTGTGCCCCCGCGGCGGGAAGGCTCGCAGCCAGAGACGGTCGTCGGAGGTGACGTTTCGGTTTCGGGTGACGTCGAGGCGAAAGTCGGGGTGCGCGAGGGCGTGGGACTCGAGGCTGGCATCGACGCACGCGACGTGGGTGCATCGATGCGAGGTCACGAGCTCCGCGAACGGCGCTTCGAGCGGTGCCAATCCGCGTTTGTCTTAAGCACCGGCCGCGACGCTCTCCATGGTCATTTCGTCGGCAAAGATCGCAGCGCGTCTTCCTGCTGCGGCGCCAATCGGCCCGCTGACTTGAGGCTCTTGACCGCCGCGTCGACCATGTCGTGGGCCGCCGCGCGGGCATCCTCGTTGGGAAGAAAGGCGAGGACCTTGCTCCGGACCATCTGCCCGTCCGGCGTGGCGACGCGCTCCGGCTTGCACCAGGTCCGGCCCTCGACGTGGGACGCGACGCCCTGCGCGGCCGCCGTGACGACCTGTTGATCGTCGAGGATTCCTTTCGCTCCCTGGCGCGTCGTCGACGACGTCACGATCGTTTCGCCGAGGTACTTGACCACCTGTTCGCGCGCGCTTCGCATCGCCAGGTCGCGGGCCACCCCCTCGCTCGCCGCGTCGGGTGACACGCCGCAGAAGTACTTGCCGTCCAGGCTCGTGGGGATGTTCTCGCACCAGGAGCAGTCGGATCCGCTGAGGGCGGCCGCGGCGCTCAAGCGCATGGGCGTCGCCGCCGTCTGAAAACCGAAGTAGACGTCGCGGAACGACTTCACGTCGCGCCACACGTCGTCCGCGCCCGCCGTTACGCCCGCCCTCACGCCCTGAGGACTCGTCGCCTCGACCCCGAGGGCGTCTCGGGAGCTCTTGGATTGGAGAACGCTGCCCGTGCCCATCACGAACTCACCGATGATGGTCTGCGTGCATTGGGACGGCTCCGCCGCGCAGCAGCGCGCGAGGCCGTCGGCGTCGACGTCGCTCTGGATCCGCCGGGTGATGTCGTAGCGAACGAGGACGGTAGCGGCGGCCTCGCGGGACCCGGCGATGCCCCCGACCATCGGGATCCCGAGGCTCGCGCCCGCGGTGCGCGAGGCGTAGGCGAGCTCCTGGTCGGTCTGCCGGGCGTCGACGACGCGCGGCTTGATGAATTTGCTGCAGCGCGTGGAGACGGCGTTGTTTTCGTCCACGTCCTCGGGGCGCGTGCCGTCGGGGACGAATCGGCCGACGTAGATGGATGGATCGCGATCGAAGACGGCGCGCAGGTGGATGGGCTGGGCCCCAAGACGCAGGCTCGTGACCTCGGGAGCGCGAGGCGGTGGAGAGCCGGCGCAAGCGACCCAGGCGAGCGCGCCGAGCGGGACGACGCGTCCGCAGGCTCGAGCGAAGCGAGAGTTCGGACGCAACACCGAAAAATTCATTCGTTGATCCCTTCGGAAATCAGAGCGAACACGCCGGCAGGCTCTGGAGCGCGAGCGCCACCCCT
>DATGJA010000013.1:0-12765 GCA_035295445.1 Polyangiaceae bacterium
GGCGCGCGTCTCCGGAACGGTCAGGAGCTTCTCGACGACCTCGATGACGCGCGGATCGTTGGGCACGAGCGCGAGCGCCCGCTCGCAGGCCGCGAGCGCCTCGGCGTACTTGCGCAGACGATCCACGTAGAGCTTCGCGAGATCGATCTCGCGCGCCGCCCGCTCCGTCCCCTCGCGCTGGTCGCGGTCCTTCGAGATGATCTCGGCGGCGCCGTCCGGATCGTCGTTCGCGAGGAGCAACCGGGCGAGCGCGCGCAGCGCCCCGCCGTGTTGCGGGACGACCTGCAGGACGCGGCGATAGAGCGCGACGGCGCGCTCCGGGGCGCCGAACGCCTCCTCCTCCAACATCGCCCATTCACCGAGCAGCTCCAACTTGAGCGCGGTGTTCGCCCGCTCGACGCGAAGCTCGAAGAGCCAGCGCAGATCGTCGCGGCGGTCGGCCGCCCGCAGGATGTGATCGAGCGTCTGGACGGCCGCGTCGTCGCCGTCGTCCTCTTCGACGAGCGCCCGGTACATCGCGACCGCCTCGTCGGTGCGCCCCATCTCGCGCGCGTACACCTCCGCGAGCTTCGCTCGGAGCGCGCGCATTTCTTCCCGGCGGCCTTCCCCGGGCTCTTCCCTCCTCTTCTTCTTCTTTCCCGAGCGCGTGCCGCCGGTCCCCTCGAACCCCTCGAGGACGCCGAGGCGCGCGGTCAGCGTGTCGACGAAGCCCGTCCACTGCGAGGCCGCCCGCGCCACCTTCTCGAACGCGTCGAGCGCCCCCACCCGTTCGGGCGACTGGCCGTAGGCCTGCTTCGCCCACCCGAACGCGGCGTCGCGGTCCTGCAGCTGATGCCCCGTCACCGCCACGAGCTTGTCGAGCAGGGCGAGCCTGCGGTCCACGTCGACGGCGTGCCCGAGCAGGATCTCGTAGAGGGATGGCAGGCGCCCCCACTTCTCGTCCTTCTCGTAGAGCGGCACGAGGGCCGACGCCGCGCGCGCGTCGTTCGGGTTCACCGAGAGGATGCGCTCGTACGAGCGAAAGGCGCGGTCGGGCGCCTTGAGCTTCTCCTCGTAGACCGCGGCGCATCGGAAGCTCAGATCCACCTTCAGCTTAGGGTCGCTCGCCTTGTCCGCGGCGCTCGAGAGGACCTCCACGAGACCCTCGAAGTCGCCGTTCTGGCCGTAGAGCTCCGTCAGCCCGTCGTAGTCCCCTATCGCGACGTAACTGTCGCGCAGCACGCGCAGCGCCTTCGCGTGCCCCGGCTGAATCTCGAGCACGCGCCGCCACGCCGACATCGCCTTCGGGGCGTCGTGCAGGCGATCCGAGTAGATGCTCCCGAGCTTCTGCAGCACGGTCAGGCGCGTCGCCGCGTCGCCTCCGACGCCCGCGCGCCGCTCGAGGACCTCGGCCACGGTGGCGAAGTCCTTGTCGCGCTCGGCCTGCTTCTCGAGGGCGTCGAGCGCCGCGGCGGACGAAGGCTCCTCTTGCAGGACCTTCTTGTAGAGAGCCACCGCCTGAGCGCCCATGTCGAGTCGCTCGGCAGCGAGCTTCGCCATCTCCGTCCACAGCTCTCGCCGCGCCGGGCCCTCGGCCGCGTCTTCTGCCTCCTGGGACAAGAGCTCG
Organism: Polyangiaceae bacterium; assembly: GCA_035295445.1. Classification (GTDB taxonomy): domain Bacteria; phylum Myxococcota_A; class Polyangia; order Polyangiales; family Polyangiaceae; genus Palsa-1150. Next base: position 1,607 of record DATGJA010000013.1, read on the forward strand.
TAGAGCGGCTTGTACGCGCGCCGCTTGAGGTAAAGCTCCCGCAGGCGGTCGTTCGCCTCGCGATCCCGCGGGTCGACGGAGCGCAGCTTCTCGAACGCCTCCACCGCGTTCTGCACGTTCGAGAACTGATCCAGCCAGCGCCTCGCCACGGCGCGCCATAGCTCCGCCTTGACCGTGGGCTCCGGCTCGAGCTCGGCCTGGCGCGACTGCATCGTCAAGAGGTCGCGCCACCGCTGGAGCGCCTCGTACACGCGCACGAGCTCGCGGACGCTGGGCAGATCGGTCGCGTCGAGCTGCACGATCTGCGTGAGCACCGTCACCAGCGCCGAGTCGCTCTTCAGGTGGTCGCGGTAGACGTCTGCGATCTCGCGCAACACCGCGAGGCGCGCCCTCGGGTCCTCGGTCCCGATCCGCTCGAGCTCCTGCCGCAAGAGGTCCCCGAGCGCGTTCCAGCTGGCCGTCTGACGGTACAGGCGCTTGAGCGCCTCGCGAGCCTCGCGGTTGCGTGGCTCCTGGCGCAAGAGCGCCCGCCACTGTTCGATCGCCTTCTGCGCGTTGGCCCCCTCCTCGGCCAGCTTGGCGAGCTCCGCGACGACCGACGTGCGCTCGGGCCCCTCGACCATCGCGCGCTGCGCCTCGGTGAGCACCGCCCCGAGACGCGACGTCTCGCCGCGCGCGGTGCACCACTCGCGGAAGAACGAGAGCATCCCCTGGTTGGTGGGGTCGAGCTTGCGGAGCCTCTCGAACCAGGGCTCGGCGGACTCGGGCTTGCCGCGCATCCGCCAGTGCACCATCCCGATCTGCAGGACGGCGCCGACCTCCTCCTCCTTGCCGCGGAGGGCGCCCGCCGAGAGCTGTCCCTCGTAGAGGGCGACCAGGTGCTCCCACATCTCGCGGGTCGTGAAGTAGTCGGAGAGGTAGTTGGCCGCCTCGGCGTGCCCGGGCGCCAGGTCGATCACGCGCTCGTACGCCGACGCGGCGCGGTCGGGTGCCTTGAGCTTCTTCGTGAAGGCCCGCGCGAGACGCACCCACCCCGCGATCTTTTCCTCGCGCTGAGTCGTCTCGTTCGCGAAGCGCTCGAGCGCCGTCGTCAGGTCGTCCCAGCGCCCTTCCTCGCGCAACACCCGCTCGAGCAGCAGCTCGGCCCGGCGGTTCTTCGCGTCGAGCTGGAGCGCGTCGCGCAGCAGTGTGACGATCCGCTCGACCGGCACGTGCGACGCCGGCGCGTCCGTCCCGTTCTTGGGCCCGCGGCCGTAGCGGTACGTCACCTCGGCGCCGCTCACGAGGAGGGAGCTCCGGAACGCCGGATCGCCCGTGCCCTGCGCCTCCTGTACGTAGCGCTCGACGAGCTCTTGCCACTTCGCGCGCTTGGCATTGCTGCGCTCGACCGCCTCCGCGGCGTCGGACTTGTCGGGACGGATGACCAGCAGGTTCTCGTAAGCCGCCCGGGCCCTATCGTCGTCGAGGAGCTCCTCGTCGAACACGCGCGCGAGCTCGGCCAGCAGGTCCGCCTCGCGGGGCGTACCGCGCGCCGCAGCGACCTCGACTTCGAGGAGACGAGACACCGCCTCGTGCTCGCGACGGCCTTCGTGCGCGTGGCGAGCGGCCTCGAGCAGCTTGGCCAGCTCCGGCGGGCTCATGCCCGGATCGCTCTCGACCTGCAGTCTCAGCTGATCCCACGCGGTGCCGTTGTCGGGATCATCCTGAAGCAGGCCGAGAGAGCTCTTGATGGTCTTCGCGCTCATCCAACACCTTGCGGAATTCTCGACGACCGCCGGCGGCGATCACCGCCGACGAGGTGCTTGCAACTTGCCCGAAGCAAAACGAAACCGCGCGAAATCCTGCGAGGAAATCGCCGCCGCGAGCGTGCCCATGCTACGGAGGCCCACCCCCGATAGCAAGGGTTGAGGGAGCCCAAGGTTGGCGCCATCCAGCGACCCGGTTTCGTGTTACCTCACCTTCGCCGGATGGCACGTCCCGACGAACTTCCGGGCCTCGGCAGCCCCCCTTCCCATGCGCAGGCGCCGGGGGGTCGCGGCTCGCTGGTCCTTTCCCTTAGGAACATTTACGAAACACTCGCCATCTCGGCTCCGACGGTCGTCGAGGCCTTTCAGGGGCGGCTGACCAAGCAAATTTGCGACGAGCGGCTCGACGCGTGGTCGCGCGCGGTCATGCGCAACGCCCGAATCGACCTGCGGGTCGAGGGGCGGGAGAACCTCGGGGCCGGGTGCACCTACCTGGTGATGAGCAACCACCAGTCGCTCTACGACATCCCCGTGCTCTTTCGGGTCGTCGGCCCGAACGTCCGGATGATTGCCAAGAAGGAGCTCTTCCGTGTGCCGGTGTTCGGCGGCGCGCTCGCGGTCGCGGGCTTCGTGTCGATCGATCGGGGGGACCGCAACGCGGCGATCCGCAGCCTGGACGCGGCGCGCTCGCTCATGAAGAGCGGTACGCACGTGTGGATTTCGCCCGAGGGCACGCGCAGCCGGACAGGGCAGCTCCTGCCCTTCAAGAAGGGGGCGTTCTACCTCGCCCTCGCCTCGGGCCTCCCCATCCTGCCGGTGACTCTGTCGGGCACCCGCCACGTCCTCGCGGCGCACGGAGTGATGTCGAACGCCGGCGCCTCCGTGCGCGTCACCTTGCACCCGCCGATCGATCCGCGGCCCTATGCCGAACGGGGGAACGCCGGCCGGCAGGACCTCATGGACCGCGTCCGAGCGGTGCTGGAGAGCGCTCTTTGACGCCCGACGGCGCTCCGGTGTCGCGGTGGCCGGCGCCGAGCGCGCAGGGCGCCGCGGGGGCAGGCCTGGCGGTCCTGGTCAACGCGAACGCGAAGCGGGGGGGCCGTCGCGTGGCGGTGCAAATCGCGCGCGCCTTGCCCGGGGCGAGCGTGCGCCTCACCAAGTCCACGGCAGAGATCGACGCTTGGCTTCGAGTCCTCCCCCGACTGCGCGGCTTCATGGCGGCGGGCGGGGACGGATCGGCCGTCGCCCTGGTCAACGCGCTCGCGCGCATCACGCCTCCCGACGAGCCGCTGCCGCCGATGGGCATCCTGCCGCTCGGCACGGGCAACGGATGGGCCCATGCGCTCGGAGCCCCCAAGCTCCATTTCTGCCTCGATCGCCTCGCGTCCAAGGGGGACGCGCTCCCCACCCGTCGCTGCGGCCTGGTCGAGGTCGAGGGGACGCTGGCGCAGTTCGCCGGCACCGGCTGGGACGCCATGATCCTCGACGACTACAAGAAGCAGCTCGAGTCGAGCCGCGGGCCGGGGCGCCGCTTCTCGAAGAGCGTGTACGGATACGTCACCGCCGCGTTGCTGCGCACCACCCCGCGGGTGGCCTGGCACGGCAACCCGCGCGTCGTCATCGAGAACTTGGGCGACGAGGTGTACGAAGCGGGCCCGGGCGGCTGCCCCCGCAAGATGGTCGGCACCGGGCGAGGCGCGATTCTCTACGAGGGCCCCTTCGGCACGGCGTCGGTCGGCACCTGCCCGGAGTTCGGCTACCGCTTCAAGGCGTTCCCGCTCGCCGAGCGAATGCCGGGCTACATCAACGTGCGCGCCTACGATCGGGGGGCGCTGCGCGCGGTGACGGCGATCCCGCGGCTGTGGAGCGGGAAGCACCCCCTTCCCGGCATGCACGACTGGTGGGCGACGCGCGTACGAATGACCTTCTCACGCCCGGTTCCGCTGCAGATCGGCGGGGACGCGCACGGCATGCGCCGATCGATCGACTACGCGGCCGCCCAGCGAAGCGTGCGGATGGTCGACTGGCGCCGCATGGGATGAGGGGCCGTCGACCGTCGGGGTCGCGCTTGCGCTAGGCAGGAGCCCGTGCCCCTGCGTTCTTTTCCCTCCGCTTCGCGTACATCGCGTCGATGAGCGATCGGTACGTCTCGACGACCTTGCGGCGCTTGACCTTGAGGCTCGGGGTCATCATGCCGTTGTCGGTCGTGAAATCGGCATCCACGAGCGCGAAATCCACGATGGCCTCGAAGCCCTTGAAGCCGACGCCCTGCTTGTCGATCTCCTTGCGAAAGAGCGCTCGTACGCGATCGTCCTGCAGGAGGGCCTCGTCGCCCGCGGGCAGCGTCACCTCGTGGTCGGCAGCCCACTTGCGCACGGCGGCCAGGTCCGCGACGACGATCGCCACGTTGTTCGGCCGGTTCTCGCCGTACACCATCGCGTTGAGCACGTAGGGGCTCAGCTTGATGGCCTCCTCGAGGGGCGTGGGTACCACGTACTTGCCGTTCTCGAGCTTGTACTGCTCCTTGATGCGGCCCGTGATGAAGAGAAAGCCGTGCGCGTCGACGTAGCCCATGTCGCCGGTGCGAAGGCCCCCGTCCGCCGTGAGGACTGCGGCAGTCTCGGCCTCGCGGTGCAGGTAGCCCTTCATCACGTTTGGCCCGTAGACCACGATTTCCCCCTCGACGCGGGCGGGGCGCTTCCCCTCGGCTGGGCGCCTCTCCGCCGTCGCCGGATCGACGTCCACGACGATGCCTGGCAGCGGGCGGCCGACGCTGCCGATCTTGCGGGAGCCGGGGACGTTGGCCGTCGCGATTGGGCTCGTCTCGGTCAGGCCGTACCCCTCGTACACGGTGATCCCCATCGAGTCGATGAACTCGGCCACTTCGACCGAGAGGGCCGCGCCGCCGGACACGGCGTACTTGAGCCGCCCCCCGACGCGCTGGCGCACCTTGGAGAAGACGAGCTTGTCGACGAGCTCGAGCAAGGCAAGCTCGTGGATCTTGAGGCGCTCGCCGGCGCGCTCCTTCGCCGTGACCTTGAGCGCCTCCGTGACCAGGCGTTGCACCGCCTTGGGCTGCGTCTCGATCTGTCCGCGGACGGCCGTGTAGATCTTGTTGAAGACTCTCGGGACGCTGAAGAGCACCGTCGGCCTCACCTCGGCGAGGTCGCCCATGATCCTGTCCACGCTCTCGCAGATGGCGATGCAGGCGCCGCCCGACATGAGACCGTGCAGCTCGCACGTCTGCCCGAACACGTGCGCCCAGGGCAGAAAGGAGAGCGACCGGTCGTCGTTCTCCGTCGGCACCACATCGTGCAGCGCGCTCACGTTCGACGCGATGTTGCGATGGGTGAGCATGACGCCCTTGGGGTCGCCGGTCGTCCCGCTCGTGTAGATGAGGGCCGCGACGTCGGACGGGTCGGGGCGGATGGCGGGCACGGGGGGATGCCCCTCGACGAGCGAGGCGTACGTCGTGACGCGGCCGTCGCCGTTGACCGACCCGTCGACGAGGACCACCCGCGAGACCGACGGCAGCGCGTCGAGGATCGTGCGGACCGACGCTAGGACCCGGTCGTTCGCGACGAGAAGGACCTTCGCCTCGCAGTCGCGGACGATAAACTGCCACTCTTTGGGGTGCTGCGCCTCGTACATGGGCACGAACGCCGCGCCGAGGCCGTAGCAGGCGTACGCCGCGACGGCCCACTCGACGCGGTTGTCGGAGACGATCGCGACGCGATCGCCGCGCTGGACCCCGAGCGACGCGAGGCCCGCGCGAAAGCCGTCGACCGCCCTGCCGAAGTCCGCGTACGTGATCCACCGCCAGGCGCCCGCAACCTTGGTGCCAAAGAGCGGCCGCGGCGCGAAGCTCTTCATCGCTTCGTCGAAGACGTCGACCAGGGTGGCGAACTTGGGCTCGTACGGCATGGCGTGGGTAAGGTGAGTAAACACGCGGTGCGACGAGGCGCAAGGCGCTCGCGTCCCGCGCGTGCCTCGGAGCGCCAGACGGGCTATACGCCCTCCCGTCCCCGTGTCCTTCCGGTACGTCCTCCAGACCTTCGGCTGCCAGATGAACGTGCACGACTCGCGGTGCATGAAGGGGGTGCTCGAGGCCGCGGGGGGGGTCGAGGTGCAGGACGCCGAGGGCGCGGAGCTCGTCGTCTTCAACACGTGCAGCGTCCGCGAGAAGGCCGAGCAGAAGCTGCGCAGCGAGGTCGGCAAGCTCGCGCCGCTCAAGCGGGCGCGCCCCGATCTGGTCGTCGCCGTCGCCGGGTGCGTGGCACAGCAGGAGGGCGAGCGGCTCCTCGACCGGATCGCGCACGTCGACGTGGTCCTCGGCCCCGACAACGTCGCCGAGCTTCCGGCCCTGTTCGCCGAGCAGCTCGCGGGCGCGCCCCCCGTGGCGCGGACAGTGTTCGACACGGCCGAGCCGCGGTTCCTCACGCCGCCCCTCGAGGCGGGACGGGCGGCGCCGGTGGCCTTCGTGACGACGATGAAGGGCTGCGACGAGCGCTGCACCTTCTGCGTCGTCCCCTATACGCGCGGCCCCGAGCGCTACCGTCCGGCGCGCGAGGTCGTCGAAGAGATCCGTCGCGTCGTCCAGGGCGGCTCGCGCGAGGTGCTCCTGCTCGGGCAGACGGTGGATAGCTTCCGGGACGCCGCCCTTCCGCCGCCCGAGCGCGACGAGGGCGAGGCCGAGGACGCGACGCAGTTCCCTCACCTCTTGCGAGCCATTGCGCGCGAGGTGCCGTCGCTTCGCCGCCTGCGCTACACGAGCCCGCACCCCCGCCACGCGACGGCGTCGCTCGCGCGGGCGCACGCGGAGCTCGACGTCCTCGCCCGGCACGTGCACTTGCCGGTCCAATCCGGCAGCGACCGGGTCCTTCGCCGGATGCTGCGCCGATACACGCGCGCGGAGTACGTCGCCCGGGCCGATCGCCTGCGGCGCGCCCGCCCGGGGCTCACGCTTTCGACGGACGTCATCGTGGGCTTCCCCGGCGAGACCGAAGGCGACTTCGAGGCGACACTCTCGCTCGTGCGCGAGGTCGGGTTCGTGTCGCTCTTCGGCTTCAAGTACTCGCCTCGGCCCTTCACCCCGGCGCTCCGTCTGGGGGACGACGTCCCCGAGGAGACCAAGGCCGAGCGCCTCGCGCGACTGTTCGCGACGGCGGAGCAGATCGCCGCGACGCATCTCGGGGGCCTCGTCGGCACGCGCCAGAGCGTCCTCGTCGAGGGACCCAGCAAGAGCGAACGGGGCGATCTGTCGCGCGACCGCGTCCAAGGACGCACCGAGCGCAGCGAGATCGTCCACATCCAGGCGCCGGGCGCGGCGTCGCTCGTGGGCGAGATCGTCGAGGTCGAGGTCACCCGGGCCCACCGACATTCGCTCGCCGGAGAGCTCACCCACGACGTGTCCGTCCCGCGGCGCCGGACGGGGACCGTACGCCTGCCCCTTGCGCCGGGCGCATCCAAGGAGCTTTCATGGCGATCTTCGAGCTGAACGGCGTGCGGCCGACGATCGGCGCCCGCGTATTCGTCGCGGAAACGAGCGCGGTCATCGGCGACGTCCATCTGGCCGACGACGCGAGCGTCTGGTTCGGCGCCGTCCTGCGTGGCGACTACTCGTTCATCAAGGTCGGGGCGCGCACCAACGTCCAGGACAACGCCGTCGTCCACATCTCGACGGGCCTGAGCGCGACGACGATCGGGGCGGACGTGACGATCGGACATAGCGCGATCGTGCACGGCTGCACCATCGGCGACCGATGCCTCATCGGGATGGGGAGCACCGTGCTCGACAACGCGGTCATCGGAGAGGACTCGTTCGTGGCTGCTGGAGCGCTCGTCCCGCCGGGCAAGGTCATCCCCCCGCGCAGCTTCGTGATGGGCCGACCGTGCCGCGTGATGCGCGAGGTGGAAGACAAGGACCTCGCCTGGATCATGGGCGCCGCGGCGAGCTACGTCGGCTATGCGAAGGACTTCATGAACAAGTGCAAGCGGGTGGGGTAGAGGGCGGGAAGGAATCGCAGGACAGTCGCGTCCCAAGATTCCTGGCGCGCCGGAGCTCCGAGGACACGCGCGTCCCGCAAATCCCACGACCCAGGCGAGGCGAGCCGGCCGCGGGGAATTCGCGCGACACGCGTGTCCCGCAATGGCTGCCTCGAGGGCCCGGCGAGCCACGTCGATGGCAATTGCAGGACAGCGGTGTCCCGGAAATTTTTCCCTCGTGGCCGGAGGAGCCGGTGCGGTGGGAATTGCGGGACACGCGCGTCCCGGAATCTCTTTCATGCGAGGACGCACGGCTCATGCCGAAGGCCGGGGAGCCTTCGCTCAAGCGTGCGGACTTGGTCTTATGTCTTAGTCCGCTCTTTCGCTTCGCTCGAGCGTGCGGACTACCCCTTGCGCACGGCGGCGCCGCACGTGGGGCACTTGGCGGCGTCGCGTTCGAGGGGCTGACCGCACTCCGCGCAGCGCGCCGGCTTGACCTGCGCGAGCTCCGGGGCGCTCGGCTGGCGCAGGCGCGCGAACGTGCCGAGGGCGTCGAGCAGGCTGGCGTTCGCGCTCTCCATCGGCACGACGTGCGACTCGACGCCGACGATGATGATCTCCGGCGCCGACCCCACGGGCGCCCGCATCTGCGCCGGCACCCTTGCCACCTCGGGCGGCCGACCCGAAGGCCGCCGCTTTGGCGCCACGACCGTCTGCTGGCACTCGACCACCACCGCGGCGACGTTGTCCTGCGCGCCCGCGGCCAGCGCGGCGTCGATCAGCGCGCGCACGCGGTCGTGGGGCGTGCGCCCTTCCCCGAGGAGCGTCTCGAGCGCGATCTCGTCCAAGACGCCCGTGATCCCATCCGAGCACAGGAGGTACACGTCGCCGGCGTGCGTCCGGAGCGTGCGGACCGGCACGCGCAGCGTCTCCTCCATCCCGAGCGCGCGCGTGACCGCGTGCTGCGGCATCCGCGCGAGCAGCTGGTCGTCGGCGTCGGGGTGGACTTCGAGGACATCGATGATGAGCGAGTGGTCGACCGTCAGGGGCTCGAGCATTCCACCGCGCAGCCGGTAGCAGCGGCTGTCGCCAACGTGGGCGATGTGCGCGACGTCACCGTCGGGGGAGAACGCCAGCGCGACGATGGTAGTGCCCATCCCCTGGTACTTCTCGGAGCGCTTCGCGATGTCGATGATCTCGGCGTTCGCGCGATGGATGGCCGCCGACAGCCGGCGCGCGGCGGTCCAGAGCCCGAGATCGTCCACCTCGGGCCGGTCGGAGAGCGAGGCGGCGCTCGATTCGAACACGTTGGCCACCGTGGTCGTCGCAAGCGCGCTCGCCACGTTGCCCGCGTTGTGGCCACCGGCGCCGTCGGCCAAGAGAAAGAGGCCGAGCTCCGGCCGCAAGAGGACATGGTCCTCGTTGTGCTCGCGCCTCCCGATGTCGGTGGCTCCTGCCGCGACCGGCGCGATCGCGTGCGTGACGATGATGGGATCGTCGCCGCTTGCGCCGACGATCGGGACGGGGTGCATGGTCGTCCCAGTATAAACGCCATTTTTCACCGCAACTCGGCGACCTGCGCGCCGAAGACTCGCTCGATCCCCGAAAGGAGCACATCTCCCACATCCACGCGCCACTCGTCCGAGAGCGAGAGCACGGCCTCGGCCCCCCCCTCGAAGCTCACGTGGAGCGCCACGGGACAGGTGCCGCGGGCGCCCGCAAGGACGGCAGCCAGGCTCGCCAGATCGGCGGCGCGTGTGCGCTCGGCCCGGACTTTGATGGCGATCGAGCGTGTGTCGGCGCGCACCGCGTCCGCCAGGGCGCGCACCTCGGTCAGCAAGATCGTCGGCTCGCGCGGACCCTCGGCGTCGTCGTCGGCGTCGTCGGCACGCTGCGGAAAGCTCACCTTGCCGTTGACGAGCACCGGCTCGCCGGCGGCCAAGAGGTGCGCGAACTGCTCGATCTCGCGCGCCCGCAGCTTGACCGCCACGCGCCCGGTGAGGTCTTCGAGATCGAAGAACCCGACCTTGCCGCCGCCGTCCTTGAAGATCCGCTCGCGGTACCCTTCCACCATCCCCACCAGGCGCACTTGCGCCCAGTCGTCCATCGCGGCGCACTCGGCGATCGGGGCCGCGCCGAGCTTGCCGAGCGCCGCGTCTCCCGCGCCGCGCCCCGGGCCCGCCGGATCGGACCGCTCACCGCGGCGCCCGAGGTAGCGCTCGAGGGGGTGGCCGGACACGTAGAACCCGAGCGCTTGCCGTTCGCGGACGAGGAGCTCGCGACGGTCCCACGGGGGGCTCTCGACGTAGTCGCCCGCGGAGGGAGCGCGCGACGCGTCGGCCGGAGCCGCGTCGAAGAGGCCGAAGAGCGTCGTCTGCCCCGCCTCCCGGTCCCGGCTCGCGGCCCGCGATCGCTCGAGGGCCACGTCCACCGACGCGAACGCCCGCGCGCGCGAGACCGCGCGAGGCTCGAGCGTCGTGTCGAACGCCCCGCACTGCACGAGGGCCTCGAACACGGCCTTGTTCACGCGCTTCGCGTCCACGCGCGAGGACAGATCGAAGAGGTCGCGGAAGGAGCCGCTCTGGCGCGCCTCGAAGATGGCCTCGAGCGCCGCGCCGCCCAGGCCGCGCACCGCGCCGAGGCCGAAGCGGATCTGCGGTCCATACGGGTCCTTGATCTTGTCGCCGCGCCGGGGCCGAAGATCGCCCGCCGGACGCGTGTAGACGACCTTGAAGTCCGTGTCGCTCTCGTTGACGTCCGGCGGGAGCACCGTCACGCCCATCGCCCGAGCATCGGCGATCGTGCGGACCACCTTCTCGATGCGGTCCTTGTCGCTCGTCAGGATCGCGCACAATAGCTCGACCGGGTAGTGCGCCTTGAACCAGGCCGTCTGGTACGTCACAAGCGCGTACGCGGCCGAGTGGCTCTTGTTGAAGCCGTATCCGGCGAAGTACTCGAGGAGGCCGAAGATCCGCTCCGCCTCCGACGGATCGACGCCCTGGCCCTTGGCACCGTCGACGAACACGTTCTTCTGCTTGGCCATCTCCTCGGGCTTCTTCTTGCCCATCGCGCGGCGCAGCAGATCGGCGCCGCCGAGCGTGTAGCCGCTCAGCACCTGCGCGATCTGCATCACCTGCTCCTGGTAGACGATGACGCCGTAGGTGTCCTTCAGCACCGGCTCGAGCGTCGGGTACATGTAGTCGGCCTGCTTGCGGCCGTGCTTGCGCTCGATGAAGTCGTCGACCATGCCGCCCTCGAGCGGCCCCGGGCGGTAGAGCGCGCCCGCGGCGACGATGTCCTCGAAGCAGTCGGGCTTGAGCTTCTTGAGCAGCTCTCTGAAGCCGCTGGACTCCAGCTGGAACACGCCCGTGACGTCGGCCGCCGAGATCATCTTGTAGACGCTCGCGTCGTCCAAGGGGATGAGCGCGA
>DATGJA010000014.1:0-4279 GCA_035295445.1 Polyangiaceae bacterium
ACCTCCGCGCTGGCCCTATCGGAAACCGGCACCTGTTACCCAGGCTCCCGGTCTGATCTGTCACCCATGGTCCCGGTCTGACCTGTTACCAGGGCCCCCGGTCTGTACCCGTCGCCATCCCGCTGACGACCGCGATCGAGAGGCTCTCGAAGAGTCCCGTCATCCTGAGGGAGCGAGAGAGCGACCGAAGGACCCCATGAGGGTGACGCGCGACAGACTACGGCGCCTTCTTCTCCGTCGCCTTGAACGGACCCACGTTCCCCGTCATCGTCCCTGCTGAACGCGGCTAACGGTACTACGGGAAGAGCGGGCACATGCCGTTCGACGCGGGCATGATGCACCGGTTGACGCACCCGGGGGTCCCGCAGGGGTAGCAGCACTTCAGCCCGTTGGTGCACTGGGTGTCGCTCGTGCAGCCGCCCGCGTCCCCGGCCGCCGCGCCGTCGCCGGATCCGCCGTCCTGCGGTCCGCCCGTCGTGCAATACGCGATCGTGCACGTCCCGCCCAGGCATTCCCAGTGGGCGCATCCGTTCCCGCCGTTCGGGCATACCCGGCACAGCTGCGGCAAAGGTCCATGGCAATCGGACGCTTGCCCGCAGCCCGGCGTGCCGTTGCTGCCGCCGCTGCTCGCGCCGCTGCTCGTCCCCGAGCCGGCGCCGCTCGCGCTCCCCGAGGAAGAGCCCGCGCTCGTCCCCGATCCACCGCCGCTGCTCGTCCCTGTGCCCCCACCGGAGCCCGCGCCTGCGCCCGCGCCCGCGCCTGCGCCCGCGCCTGCGCCCGCGCCCGCGCCCGCGCCCGCGCCCGCGCTTGCGCCCGCGCCCGCCCCGCCTCCGGACGTCGAGCTTCCGCTCGAACCGCTCGTCGCGTCCGGCCTCGAGCCGGCGTCCCCGTCGGAAACGACGGTGAACGCGCCCCCGCAGGCCCACGGAACGACCGATGCGACGATTGCCGAAACGCCAAGCAAGAGGCCCGACCGTGCATTAAGGTTCATCAAGAAAGTATAGCCGCGAACCCCGCGGACAGCAGCCGCGCCAGCCGCTCGTCGCACTCGGCGAGCTTGTCGCGTGCGGCCGAAGCCTCCGCGATCTTCGCCCGTTCGCCGTCCATGGCCCGCCGCTCGACCGCCCGCAGCCGCTCGATCGCGTCGTTCAAACGCCGGAAGGCCTCGGCCAGCGCCTCGTCGAGGGTTACGAGGATGGTCCTCGCCAGCTCCGGGCGCTTGCTCTTCAGTTGCGCGCGCGCGTGGCCCTCGGCGTGGGTCAGGCACGCGTCGATCTTCGCGACGCACTCCTGCTTGAGCGAGTCGGTCCCCTTGAGGAGGCCCGCGAGCACGCCGATGACCGCGCCGACGGCCGTGCCGATCCCGGGGGCGATCAGCGTTCCGATGAGGGCTCCGCCGGCGACGCCCCCGAGGCCGTAGCCCACGCGCTGCTTCTCGAAGGTCTCGAGCGCCGCCTCGAACGGCTGCATCGACCCGAGCTCGAGGTCCTCGCGCGTCAGCTCGCTCGCGATCGGGGCGAGCGCCTCGGCGCCGAGCCGCTGGAACAATCGGTAGTGCGTTCGGATCTCCTCGAAGGCCCAGACCTCGAGGGTCTCGGTGACGTCGTACAGCTCGCGCGCGACGATCTCGGCGGTCTGTTCGAGGGCGTCTGCGATTCGGCGGCCCGCGGTCTCGTTGAGCGCCGCGATGCGCGTGTCGAGCTCGCTCCGGCTCGTGCACGACTCGATCTGCTGCACGAACTCCGAACGGAGGTGCTTCATGGTCTCCTCGAGCCGCGCGACCGCCGCGGCGAGCACGTCGTCGGCGCCCTTCTCGATTGCGCCGTCGACGCGGTCGAGGAGTCGCCTGCGGAACTCGGCCGGCTCCGGGAAGCGCTTCTCCTCGAGCGTCGCGAGGCGCCTCTGGGAGGACCGTCGCTCCTTGGCCACGGCCTCGGCGAGCTCCGCGATCCCGGCGCGCAAGCGCATCCCCTCCCGCAGCGCGAGGAGCGCGGGGCGCTCGCGATCGAGCCGCTCCCACCAGGCTCCCATCGCGCCGACGAATTGCTCGGCCAGCGCGTTGGGCCGCGCGGCGAAGGCGCTCTCCGCCGCCACGACGACGCACGGCGCGCGGCGAAGCTTCGCGTGGAACGCTGGGCCAGCGTCCTCGATGGCTTCGGAGCGCAGGTCTAGCATCCGGGACGAGACCTCGTCGCGGGTGCTCTCGGGCCGGACCGGGAGCAGCCCGTCGGCCTTCGTGAGGACGACGAGCGCCACGGGCACGACGTCGCTCAGATCGCGCACCGCCTCCGGCACCTGGAGCGGTCGCTGAGTCACGTCCGCGACGACGACGAGCGCGTCGGCCTCCTTGGCCACGCGCGCCGTGAGCCGTCCGAGGGCCGAGGCGTTTGCGGCCTGCGGACTCGGCAGGTCCATCCACGTCACGCCCTCGGGGAGGTGCTTGGCCGGGTACTCGATGACGCGCTCGCCGACGTCGGTCCCGTCGAAGAGCTGAACCAGCGAGAGGAACGCCGCGCGCCGCTCGGAGTCGTACTTGGCCCACTCCTCGCGCAGGCGGCGGGCGTGCGCGTCGATCTGCTCCAGCGTTTGCATGCCGGCGAGCTGCTGCGCGAGCGCGTGTTCGTCCTCTTTCGCGGACGCAGGCGCAGGCGCCCGCGGCAACCGCTGCCGCGAGAGCGACAGGACGAGGCGCACGATCGACAACCACCACGCGATGAGGACGAGCATCACCTTGCGCGCCGCACCGGCAGGAGCGGACCGCTCGGGACCGTCGTTCTGCTCGTCGCGTCGTCGTTCGGCGTTCGCGGTCCGTCCCGTCGCGTCGCGCGCCTTGGCCGAGCGAAGGCGGGCCGAGACCTCCTCGGTCACGGCCCGGTCGCGCTCGAGCTGCGCGAGCGACTTCTCGAACAGCGCGCGGCGATCGGGCACCTTCGCCGAGAGCTCGGCGATCGGACGGCCCTCGAGCGAGCGCGCGGAGAAGTTCACCGCCGGAGCCCACCGGACGAGCGTGAAGGTCGATCCCCGGCGCCTCCCGCCGGTCGAGACGACACGTTCGCCGAGAAGGGCGTTGAGCAAGGTGCGCCGGCCGGCCCCCGCGTCCCCTGCGAGCGCGAGCGTCAGCCTCTGTTCGAGCAGCCTGCCCTCGATCCCCTCGCAAGCCGCGCGGACCACCGACGCGGCCGGTATCGGCGCGAGCGCCGGCGCCGCGAGGAGCTCGAGCAGCGTCGCGGCGATGCGCCGTACCTCGTCGGACGGGGGGGACGGGGTCGGGGAGGCGTCGAGAGGCGGTTGCATGAAGCGCCGTCAGTGCGAAGATGCTAGGCTGGGCGCTTCTCGAACTGGGGCAGCGTATCGGTGATCTCCGACCAAGCCGGCTTCTCGCCGACGAAGAGGTGGGCCATCGGACGCTCGGGGACGTCGGTGTCGAGGCAGCCCAAGCGCAGTCGCACGACGTCGGACCGGTCGGCGTACTCTTTGAACAGCGGCGAACCGCACCGGCTGCAGAACGCACGCCGATTGCCGGGCGACCACTCGAAGCGCCCCAGCAGCCTCTCGCCCGACACGACGCGAAACGTGGCCTTCGAGACGTTCGCGTTCGTCGCGAACTCGGCGCCCGACGCCTTGCGACACTGCACACAATGGCAGCGCGTCATGAACGTGAGCGGTCCCTCGGCCTCGTACCGCACCCCGCCGCATAGGCAGCTTCCGCGAATCATGAGGGGTTAATAGGGCCCGCCGGCGCGGCGGTGAAGAGTAACCGGCGAAGGATCATCAGTCCTTGCGCGCCATGATGATCCAAGTGCTCGTGGCCATGTAGACCCCGTCCTCTCGCGCGTGCCGCCGGAGCATCTCGCCGAGGCTCGCACGGACCTCGGGCAGTCGCCGCTTGCCCTCCTCGCCCGCCTCGCGAACGATCTCGCCCGAGGGTCCCACGAGGAGCTGGTAGTCGACGGCTTCTTCGACCGTCCGTCCCATGCACACGTCGAGGTCCAGGCGCTCGAACAGCTCCACCTGGCGGAAGCCGGCGGCGGCGAGCATCTCGCGGTCGGTCTGCTCATCCGCCCACGAGAACGGGCCGGGGCCGCAGGTCTGCGCGCTCGGCCCCGGGGGCGGAAGAAACTCGCGCACCACCGTCTTGGCCGACCCCCACGCCGGGTTGTCGGCGAGGTTCCTCCAGACGATGAGGCAGACCTTGCCACCAGACACGAGCGCGCCGTGCACGTTGCGCAGCGCACGGACGGCGCTCTCGAAGAACATCACGCCGAAGCGCGAGAACGCG
>DATGJA010000015.1:0-8012 GCA_035295445.1 Polyangiaceae bacterium
CTCGACGCTCCCGGTGGGGCCGTCGTACGCGGGCAGGCTCCCCGGATTCACGACGGCGTTGACGCTCGCGGCGGCGATGGGCAGCGCGTTCGCCGGGGCCGACGCGTTCGGTGCGGCCTTGGCGGCGGAGGCCGTCGGGCCAGGCGCCGGCTCGGGCTTGGCGCTTCGGCAGCCAACTGCGAAGGCCAGGGCGCCAACTACGGTGACCGCGCAGGCCGTGGGCCGCGCACCCGCACGAGCAGGGGAGGGCATGAACTCGAAATATGCAAGTGCCGAGCGCGCTCGGCAAACTACCGTCGAGGTCACCCCGCCGACCCGAAGATCGCCGCGGTCGACGCCGCGTCGAGGGACCTCGTCGGCGCGAGGCCCAGCGCGAGGACGAGCACGGCGCTGACGACGAGGGCCGTGGTCACGTAGGTCGACCTCATGGGTACTGCCACGGGCGCGCCGGCGGCCGGCTCGCGCATGTACATGTAGACGAGGACGCGCAGATAGTAATACGCGCCGATCACGCTGTTGACGAAGCCGAGGATGGCCAGCCAGTATAACCCCGCGTCGATGGCCGACTTGAACACGTACCACTTGCCGAAGAAGCCCGCGGTCGGCGGCACGCCCGCGAGCGACACGAGAAAGAGCGAGAAGGCCAGCGCCACGGCCGGGTGGCGCTTGCCGATGCCGGACAGGTCGTCGTAGCTCACCGCCTCGCGTCCGTGACTGCCGCAAAGGATCAGCGACCCGAAGGCGCCCGCGGTCGAGACGGTGTACGCGAGGAGGTAATAAAGGACGCTGGCCGTGGCCTCCGTCGGCTCGCGCATGATCGCCGTGACGCCCACGAGGGCGTAGCCGGCGTGCGCGATGCTCGAGTACGCGAGCATTCGCTTGACCGACTCCTGCCGACCGGCGACGAGGTTCGCGACGGTCATCGTCAGAGCGGCCAGCGTGGCCACGACGGGCGGCCAGCCGGCCGCCCACGATCGCCACGCGTCGTCGCCGAGCGACAGGACGAGGACCCGGAGGAGCATCGCGAAGGCGCCCGCCTTGACGGCGACCGCCATGAAGGTCGTCGCCGGGGTCGGGGCCCCCTCGTAAGCGTCGGGCGTCCACATGTGGAAGGGAACGGCGCTCACCTTGAACGCGAGGCCGACCAGGACCAGGCTGGCCCCGACGATGAGCAGCGGCGTCCGCGCGTGCGCGCCGCGAGCGGCGGCGCCGATCCCCGCGAGATCGGTGTGTCCCGTCGCGCCGTACAGCAGCGCGAACCCGTAGATGAGGATGGCCGCGGCGAACGATCCGAGCAGGAAGTACTTGAGCGCCCCCTCGGCGGCCCGCGGGCTCGCGCGGCGGAACGCCGTGAGCGCGTAGGCGCCGATGCTCATCGTCTCGAGCCCGAGGAACAGCGTCAGCGCGTCCCCCGCCGCCGCCAGCATCATGGCGCCGAACGTCGCGAAGAGCAGGAGCGCGTAGAACTCCCCGCGCTCGATGTGATGCTCGGCGAGATACCCGCCCGCGAGAAGCGCGGAGATCCCGCCGCCGAGACACAAGAGGACGTCGAAGAACAGCGTGAAACGATCGAGGATGAGCCACGGCGCGACCGACTGGACCCCCTCGACGTTCTCCATCCCGAGCAGCCAGAGGCTCGTCGCGAACACGGCCGCCGTGAAGAGGACGACGGCCGCGCCCATCGCCATGCCCGTGCGCTGCTTCGAGAAGGCCTCGACGAGCATGAGCAGCAGCGCCCCGACGCCCACGACGACCAGGGGCGACAGGCCGAGCGCGATCGAGATGGTCTGGTCCATTTTCAGTGGCCCTCCCCGGGCGCCTGCGCCGCCTGCGCCTGGAGCGCCGCCGCCGCGACGGCCGCGGGGGCCTCGGGGCGAAGGGGCGTGAGCTTGATGGGGCCCTCGTAGTACCGGGGCGCGGGGTTCTTATCGAGGCGCGCGTCGTAGTCGTTCCGCACGCGCGTCACGGCGCCCTTCACCTGGGAGAGGAGCACGTTCGGGAAGAGCCCGATGACGAAGACCATCATCGCCAGCGGCGCCAGCGAGAGGAGCTCGCGCCCCGTCAGATCCGGCAGCCGGCGGTTCTCCTTCTTGACCACGGGACCGAAGAACATCTTCTGGACGACCATGAGCATGTACACGGCGCCGAGGATGACGCCGACGGCGGCGCCCACCGCCTGCAGCCCGTTGAAGTGGCCGAGCTTGTTCGACGCGAACGTCCCGGTGATGACCATGAACTCGCCCACGAAGCCGTTCGTGCCGGGCAGGCCCACGCTCGCGAGCGTCGCCACGACGAAGAGCGTCGCGTAGACCGGCATCGGCTTCGCGAGGCCGCCGAACGCGTCGATGTGCCGGGTGTGGCGGCGATCGTAGATGACGCCGAAGAGGAGGAAGAGCATCCCGGTCGAGATCCCGTGGTTTACCATCTGCAGGACGCTTCCCTCGAGCGACGCCTGCGTGAGGGCGAAGATCCCCAGCATCACGTACCCCAGGTGGGCCACGGACGAGTACGCGATGAGGCGCTTCACGTCCTCTTGCCGCCAGGCGCAGAGCGCCGCGTACACGATGCCTCCGAGGACCGCGACGCCGGCGAGGTTGGTGCCGAACTCCGTCGCCGCCTCCGGGAAGAGCCCGAGCGAGTAGCGCAGGTACCCGTACGTGCCCATCTTCAGCATCACCGCGGCGAGGATCACCGACCCGGCCGTCGGCGCCTCCGTGTGCGCGTCCGGCAGCCACGTGTGCACCGGGAACATCGGGACCTTGATGATGAACGCGAGGGTGAACGCCGCCCACAGCCACACCTGCACGTGCCTGGGGATCATCAGCCGCTGGAGCTCGAAGTAGTCGAAGCTCGGCTGCCCGCCGCTCGCCTGCGCGTACTGGTAGGCGATGTACAGGATCGCCGCGAGCATCAGCACCGAGCCGAACATCGTATAGAGGAAGAACTTGATCGCGCTGCGGATACGGTTGGTGCCTCCCCATACCCCGATCATCACGTACATCGGGATGAGCATCAGCTCCCAGAAGACGTAGAAGAGGAAGAGGTCGAGCGCGACGAAGGACCCGAGCATCCCTGCCTCGAGCAAGAGCAGCGAGAAGCACCAGTCCTTCATTCGCGCCTCGATCGAACCGAAGGACGCGTACGCCGCGATCGGCGTGATGAAGACGGTCAGGAGCACGAGCCAGAGCGAGATCCCGTCGACGGCGACGTGATAGTGGATGCCGAACCGCGCGAGCCAGACCACGTCCTGATCGAAGTGGTAGCCGCGGCCCATCGGCACGGCGAGCAAGGGGATCGTCAGCGCGAGCGTGGCGAGCATCAGCGTCAGGGTGAACCCCTTGAGCGCGCCGGTGGCCTCGCGGGGCAGAAGGAGGACCACCGCCGCGCCGCCGATGGGCAGCCCCACGATCCACGAAAGGAGGTGCCGCGACTCGGCGCCGCCGGGGTGGAAGGGAGCGTCCTCCGCCTCGGGCCACATGCGCACGACGAAGAGCGCGAGGAGACCGGCGATGATCGCGAGCGGGATGCGCACGCCGCGGCCATGCTGGCGGGGGACGAGCGCCGCCACGAGGCCGGCCGCCACGACGGGCACGCCGCCGTCGAAGAAGCGCGCCGCGACCCAAGCGAAGATCGCGACGAGGAAGACGTAGACCAGGTGGTCGGTGCCGAAGCGCGCCGGCGCGTCGGGCTGCGCCGGGGCGGGGGGGGTGTGGGCTGTGCTCATGGCCGTGCGTTCTCCCCGATTCCCTTAGAGCGACGAGATGGGCGCGGCGGGGCGCTCCACGTGCAGTTCGGCCGACTTGACGAGGCCGAAGGCGTTCTTGACCTCGAGGTGGACGGTGGTGCTCTTGCCCGGATCGAGGTGGACTTTGAGCTTGGTCTCGCCGCCGAAGTCCGTGGTGTCGGGCTTGCCGTCGCCGTCGCCGTCCCAGCGGTACCCGTAGCCGACCCCCGGCGCCGCGTGGATGACGTAGTCCCCACCGCCCGCGTCGACGATCGTCGCCTTGGGGTGCGGCATGCCCAAAAACCAGACGACCGCGGCCAGCCCGAGCGCCATCATCGCGCCGTAGGTGTGGACGACGCCGGTCTGGAACGCGCGCAAGATCGTGCCGCTCGCCGCGACGACCAGGGACGTCAGGCGGGCGAAGAATCCGTCGACCAGCGCCACGTCCACCGCGGCGCTCGCCTCCGCCAGCGAGTCGACGGCGCCGATCGGCAGCGCCTCGTAGAGCTCGTCCACGCGCCACTTGTCGAGCACGAGCTGGTGCAGGCCGGGGAACGCCTTCGCCAGCCGCTCCGCCGGCTCCCCCTTGCGGGCGATGTACATCCAGTAGGCGAGGAGCGTCCCCAGCAGGAACGCCATGATGCCGCCCACCGTGAGCGGCCACTCCAGGTGCTCCGCCCACACCTTGTCGTTGCCGTGCCGGAAGACCACGGCACCGTCGCTCGCCGCCTTGAAGACCGGCTCGAGCCAGTGCTCCATCGGCTTCTCCGTCATGACCCCGAGTCCCGGGTTGAGGAAGCCTGTGAAGATCGAGAACGCCCCCAGGAACACGAGCGGGACGGTCATCTGCCACGGTGACTCGTGCGGCGGGTACCCCGGCGTGGCGAGGTCCTCGTGGTGCTCGTGCACCGCCTCGTCGTCTTCGTCGCCGTGGTCCTCGGCGTGCGCGGGCTCGTGCGCGGCCTCCTGCTTGGCGAGGAGCGACGGGCGGCCGACCGTCCAGCCGCGGAAGTCTCCCCAGAACGTCAGGAAGTAAAGGCGGCACATGTAGAACGCGGTCATCGTCGCCGCGAAGACCGCCGCGCCGTACAGCCAGACGCCGAGCGACGGCGGCGGCGCGTAAACGCCCACGTGCCGCAGCATGGACGAGCCGGCGAGGGGGTTGACCGTGCCGTCGACGAACGCGCGGTAGAGGATCTCGTCCTTCGAGAAGAAGCCGCTCGTGAAGGGGAACCCGATGATCGCCAGGGTCGCGGCGAAAAATGTCCAGTGCGTCAGCGGGAGCCACTTGCGCAGGCCGCCCATGTTGCGAATGTCTTGGGCCTGGTCGTCGTCGTGCACGCGCGCGTGCATCGCGTGGATGACCGAGCCGGCGCCAAGGAAGAGGCAGGCCTTGAAGAAGGCGTGCGTGAACACGTGGAAGAAGCCGGCGGCGAACGCCCCGACGCCCACGCCGAGGAACATGAACCCGAGCTGGCTCACGGTCGAATAGGCGAGGACCTTCTTGATGTCGTTCTGCACGAGCGCGATCGTCGCCGCGAGGACGGCGGTCGCGACGCCCACGACCGCGACGACGTTCATGACGAACGGCGAGAGCACGAAGACGAAGCAGAGCCGGCAGATGAGGTAGACGCCCGCGGTGACCATCGTCGCGGCGTGGATGAGCGCCGAGACGGGCGTCGGGCCGGCCATCGCGTCCGGCAGCCACACGTAGAGGGGAATCTGCGCGCTCTTGCCCGTGCAGCCGAGGAGCAACGCGAGGCCGACCGCCGTCGCGGCGCTGATCGTCACGGGCGCCGACGGCGTGTGGTCCTGGAGGAAGGGGACGTGGTGCGCTTGGAAGTAGCCCGGCTGCAGGAAAGAGAGAATGCCCGTGTACTCGCCCCGGCTGAGCGGCCAGACGTGCACCCGCGCGAAGTCGCTCGGGTCGACCAGGCTGGCGGCGCCGTTGGCGATCCCGTGCCAGTCGAGCGCGCCCGTGTACTGGACGAGCAGGAACATCGCGCAGATGAGGCCGAAGTCGCCGACCCGGTTCGCGATGAACGCCTTCTTGCCCGCGGCGGCGTTCGCGGTCTTGTCGTACCAGAAGCCGATGAGCAGGTACGAGCAGAGGCCGACGCCCTCCCACCCCACGAAGAGGACGACGAGGTTGTCGCCCAGGATGAGCACGAGCATCGAGAAGATGAAGAGGTTCATGTACGCAAAGAACCGCGCGTACCCCTTGTCCTCGGCCATGTACGACGTGGCGTAGAGGTGGATGAGGAAGCCGACGCCCGTGACGATCAGCATCATCACGCCGCTCAGCTGGTCGATGCTGAACTTGAGCTCGACCGGCACGTTCGTGGCGTCTCGCCCCGTCGTGTGCATCCACTCCCACGCGGTCCAGGACAGGCGCGCGTCGCGGTCGTCCGAGACGGCCTGCGCGAGCGCGATGAACGTGCACACGGCCGCGAGGAAGCTCACTCCGACGGCGGCGAGCGCCATCATCTTGACCGCGGGCTTGCCGAGGCGACGTCCCCAGATCCCGTTGACGAATGCGCCGAGCAGCGGCATCCCGAGGATGACGGCGATGAGGGCGTAGTCTTTGACCGGGAAGAGCGAGAGCATGCCTGCGGCGCTTTCAGTTCTTGAGGAGGTCCGCGTCGTCCGTGCGGACCGTCTGCCGCAGGCGGAACATCGCCAAGACGATGGCGAGGCCGACCGCGACCTCGGCCGCCTCGGCGGCGATGATGAAGAAGACGAACACCTGGCCGGTGTGGCTCGGGCCCGGATAGGTCTGCGACGCCGCGTGGGCCATGCGCGACCGGTTGAACGCGACGAGGGCCAGGTTCGCGGCGTTGAGCATGACCTCGATGCTCATGAGCGTCACGAGGACGTTGCGCCGAACGAGGAAGCCGACGCCGCCGATGACGAAGAGCAGCGCGCTGACCGCGACGTAGTGCTCGACCGTGATCATCGAGGCTGCTCCTTGAGATCGATCTCGTGGCTGAAGACGCCCGCCTCGGGCCCCGTCGGGTCGCCGCCCGCGGTGGCCGTACGCGCCACTTCGAGCTCGGCCCGCGAGAGCGACGCGAGCCCTTGCCGTCCGCGCGCGATGGCGATGGCGCCGAGCACGGCGACCATGAGCAGCGCGCTCGAGAGCTCGAACGGGACGAGCGCGTCGGCGAAGAGCACGCCCCCGAACGCGTCGATGCCGCCGAAGCCGGGCTCCACCGAGGCCATCGGCAAGTGCCGCCACGCGCCCATCGCGCGCCACGTGGCGCCCAGCGCGCCGAGGCCCGCGATCGCGAAGAGCCCTCCGCCGAATGCGCGCGTCGCGAAGCCCCGCCCGTCCGACGGCGTCGACGAGCTCGGGCCGAGGAGCATGATGACGAAGAGGAAGAGGACGACGATGGCGCCGGCGTACACGATGAGCTGGATCGCGGCCAGGAACTGCGCGTGCAGGGCCAGAAAGAGGCCGGCCACGCTGAGGATGAGGAGCAGGAGCCCCATGGCCCCCCGGATCGGGTTCTTCGCGATGACCACCGCGAGCGCGCCCGCGACCGCGAGCGCAGCGCACGCGTAGAAGTAGACGAGCCCGAGCGCCCCCATCGTCAGCTCCATCCTTCCACGGTCAGCCGGGCGCCGGCCCTCGCCCGATCGCCGCGCACGTAGGCCTCGAACTCCGGGCGAAACTTCTGGATGAACGCGAGCGCGGGCATCGCCGTCCCCTCGCCGAAGGCGCAGATCGTGTTGCCCATGATCCCGTTGGCGATATCGTGCAGGCTGTCGAGGTCGGCGAGCGTCGCCTTGCCGTCGAGGATCTTGTCGCAGAAGCGCTCGAGCCAGGCGCTCCCCTCGCGGCAAGGTGTGCACTGGCCGCACGACTCGTGGCGATAAAACTGCATGAGGTTGTGCATGCACATCACCGGGTCGGTCCCCTCGGCCACCACGGTCACGCAGCACGTCCCGAGCATGCTGCCCACGGCGCGCATGGTGTCGACGCCGAGCGGGACGTCGAAGACGCTTCGGCCGTGCCACTCGTGCATGGGCGACTTGGGATCCGGCGCGTTCACCTTCTCGGACGGGCGCAGGACGGGCGTCGAGGAGCCGCCGGGGATGACGCACAGGATCCCGCGGTCGCCGCTGACTCCGCCGCCGACGTCGAAGATGAGCTCGTTGAGGGTCGGGCCGACGGCGAGCTCCACGATGCCCGGCTTCTTCACGTGGCCGTTCAGGCCGTAGAGGCGCACGCCGCCGTCGTTCATGGCGTGGAGGGCGGAGAGCGCGCTGAACGCCTCGGCGCCCA
>DATGJA010000016.1:0-3543 GCA_035295445.1 Polyangiaceae bacterium
CTTCACCATCGACGCCAACGCGACGTTCGCGTGGAGCCACTACCAGGTCGGCGTCTCGGCCACGAACCTGCTCGACACGCGATATCGCCTCGGCGAATACAACTACGCGGCGAACTTCCAACAGGGCGTTCCACCTTCCTACGTTCCGTCGCGGTTGTTCACGGCCGGCCCGCCCCGCGCGGTCTTCGCTGATTTCACCGTCAACTTCGGGGGCGCGTGATGCACGGCGTCCACCTCGCGGCCGTCCTCGCGCTTGTCGCCACGTCGTGCGTCGGCACGACGGGTTACGACCTCGTGAGCTTCTACGCCGCCGCGACGGGTCCGGCGGATGCCACGGCGGGGAAGCCCTATCGGTTCACCAACAGCATCACGAGCGGCGCCGGCTTTTCCGTCACGCTGAACCATGCGGTGCTGCACGTCGGCGCGGTGTATCTGGTCCAGGGTCAGGCGACGTCGGGGCAGCAGCAGGAGCCTTGCGTCCAACCGGGCTTCTACGTCGGCGAAGTGCGCGCCGGGCGCGACCTCGACATGCTCTCGCCCCAGCCCCAGCTCTTTCCCGTCGCCGGCGACGGTTCGACCATCCCGGCGCAGATCGGCGAGGTCTGGCTGACGCACGGGGACGTCTTCGCGACGAGCGACGCGTTGCCCATCCTCACGCTCGACGGCGTCGCCACCCGCGCGGGCATGCCCGACATCCACTTTCAGGCCGGCATCACGATCAACCAGAACCGGCTCGTGTCCGCGAAGAACACGGCGCTGCCTGGAGAGAATCCGATTTGCCTCAAGCGGATCGTCACGCCGATCCCGGTCGACGTGACGCTCGGCCAGTCCGGCACGCTGCTCTTGCGCCTGAATCCGGCGGCGCTCTTCGTCAACGTCGACTTCTCGGAGCTGCTCGACTGCGGGGCGTGCCAGGTCACGAACGACGACGGCTCCACCACCTACGTCTTCACGAACGACACGACGAACCCCCCCAGCATCAACCTCTTCGACAACCTCACCGCGGCCGGTCTTGTCTACTCGTTCGCGTGGCAGGCCGCGGCGCAGTAGCGCGCGGACATTCCGCGCTTTCGGAGGATCCATGAAGCATCGAATCTTCGTCCGCATGGTGTCGGCTGCTGTCGCCACCGCAGTGGCGGCGTGCAGCAGCAGCGACAACAACGGCGGCCCGCCCAACCTCGTCGTCGACTCGGGAATCGAATCCGGCGGGGGGTCGGGATCGAGCTCGGGGTCGGGCTCCGACGCCGGAGGGGGTGGCCCCGACACCGGTGTGTCGTCCGATGCCCCGTCAGGCGACGCTGGTTCGACCGCGTTCACGCTCCCGAGCGCGCCGCCGGTCGACCCGAACCACATTCCGAACGGCGCGCTGCTGCTCACGGCGTCGGGCGAGGTTCTCGCGCTCGACGGATACAACTTCCCGGCGGTCAACTCCGGCGACAGCGTCTTCGCCGACGGGTGGGAGGTGCGCTTTTCGCACTACATCGCGACGTTCGACAAGGTCTCGCTCTGGACGAACCCGGACACGTCGCCGACCGATCAGTCGCAGGTGGGGTCGCTCGTCGCCGAGCTCGACGGACCGTGGGCCGTCGACATGCACATCAGCGGCGCGTCGTTTCCGTACATCGACGGCAAGGAGCAGGGGGAGCGCGCGGTCGCCTTCGCCGTCCTGCCAAACGAGAACAAGAACGGCGGCAAGGCGTTCCCGACGGACGGCACGCGACTCGCCGTCGGTTTCAGCGCGGTGGTGCCGACCCCCCAGGCGCTCAACGTGAACCTCGATGCCGACGCGCTCACCGACTACAAGTACATGGTCGACAACGGCTGCACGGTCCTCTACGTCGGCCAGGCGGTCTGGAAGGGCGATGTGAAGCCGGGCCTCTGCGCCACTCCGGGGCAGGCGAGCGATGCGGGCGGACTCGGCGAAGCCGGGGCGGGCGGCGTGGGGCAAGAGCCCGAGTTTGCCCTCCTGCCGAAGACGGTGAACTTCGACCTGTGCTTCAAGCCGGCCGACAGCGGTTCGCTCAAGCCCGGCGACCCGGAGACGACCTGGATCAACTGCGACAACCAGGACAACGACCCGGCGCCTGGCTTGAACGGCGAGCCGCACGAGCGCGGGATCGCGTTCCTTTCGGGCCAATACACGATCGGCGAGGTCACCTTCCACACCGACCACCCGTTCTGGGAGAGCACGAAGCACGATACCCCCGCGCGCTTCGACCAGTTCGCAGCGCAGCTCGTCGGGGTTCCCGCCGACGGAGGTCTCCCGACGGTCCACCTCACCGACGTGACGGGCGTCGACTACACGGGCTTCAAGGACAAGCAGAGCAACGCGCTGCCGTGGCGCACGTGCGACCCGAACTACCAGAACCCGAACGGAGGCAGCCGCGTCGGTCCGATGAACTTCGACCCGGTGCATGTGCCCCACTGCACGAACGGGGATCACTCGACGGGACTCTGCGACTACTACGATTTCTCGAAATACAACCAGAGCACGCAGGGGCACTGGAACGGCGCCGATGGCCTTTGCTTCGTGCAGAGGCACTACCCGTCGCCACCGTGAGACGACGGCGGCTCAACCGAGGGCGACGACGTCCGGCCGGTGGCGGTGCGCGTCCGCCCAGATCCGCAGCGGTGCGGGCGCCGTCCAGCCGCCGACGGCCAGAATTTGCGCGATGTTCGGGCTCACCTTCGCTCGTTCGGGCATCCCCTCGAACCAGGTCACGGCGGTGTACAGGCACATGTCGGCCGCCGACCACCCGCTCGCCGCGATCGTCGGCCGCCGGAGCGACCCCAGGCGGGCGGCGACCGCGTCGAGCGATCGCTGGACCCTGCCGAGGATCTCGCCGGTGACGGTGCCCCACGCCGCGTGCTCGCGCAGCGGGTAGTACCAGACGCCGCTGTTGACGATGCCCGTAAGCGCGGCGTCGACGAGCGACGTCACCTCGAGCGCGAGGAACGCGTCGTCGCCCTCCGGCCAGAGACGCGGCGCCGACGGATAGGCCGCGTCGAGCCAGCGCATGATGGCCGTGGAGTCGGCCATCGCGTGTTCCCCGTCCTTGAGCACCGGGAACGTCTTGAGGGCCACGAGGCCTCGCGCCTCGTCCGCGAAGGACGGCGTTTCGCGGACCTCTTTCAGCTCACAGGCAAGGCCCTTGTGCGCCAGCGCCAGCCGAGCGCGGCGCGAGTAGGGCGAATTTCGAATGTGATAGAGCGTCCGCATCGAGTTGCTCAGTTGTTCGTGGTGATGAGCTTCATGCCGCCCGAGACGAGCGGCTGCACCGGCGTGATGTCGGTGATGGGGGTGTCGGCGATGTAGATGAACTTGAGCGTCTTGATGCCCGCCAGCGGGGCGAGGTTTCGCACCTGCGTCTTCTTGATGCTGAGGCGCATGAGCTTCTTCAGGTTGGACAGCGGAGTCAGGTCCGAGATCGAGTCCTCGTCCATCATGAGCTCCGTCACGTTCACGAGCGAGGCGACCGACTTGAGCTCGTCGTCGCCGATGAGCGTGTGCGACAAGTCGAGACGGTCGAGCCTCTTGAGCCC
>DATGJA010000017.1:0-15058 GCA_035295445.1 Polyangiaceae bacterium
GACATGACGGTGACCAATCCGTTCGACTTCTTCGTCGAGGCCGACGCGGAGCGCTTCCCGTTCGCCTACACGCCGTCGCTGCGCCGGAGCCTCGCGCCGTACCTCGCGGCGACGCCGGACGGCCCGAGGTTCGCGGAGTTCGTCGAGCGCGCGCGATCCGAGGACGCCCGCCCGGAACGCCGCACCGTCGACGTGCTGGTGGATCTGAACCGCCGGGTACACCGCGCCCTCCGATACGACGTCCGCATGGAGCCCGGCGTCTTCGAGCCGGAGGAGACGCTCGTCCGGGGGCACGGGTCCTGTCGCGACTTCGCGTGGCTGCTCGTCCGGATGCTCCGGTGCGTCGGGATCGCCGCCCGATTCGTGTCCGGGTACTCGATCCAGCTGCGAGCCGACGAGCGACCGCTCGACGGCCCCGCGGGGGTCGACAGCGACGTGACGGACCTGCACGCGTGGGCCGAGGCGTTCCTGCCGGGCGCAGGCTGGGTGGGGCTCGACGCGACGAGCGGGCTGCTCGCCGGCGAGGGTCACATCCCTCTCGCGTGCACCCCCGAGCCCGACACGGCCGCCGCCGTGAGCGGGAGCTTCACCTTCGCCAAGCGAGACGACGACGACCGGGTGAAGGAGGGCTTCGACTTCTCGATGAACGTGTCGCGGCTGCGCGAGTCGCCGCGCGTGACGCTGCCGTACTCCGAGGAGACGTGGGAGAAGATTCACGCGCTCGGCCGCGAGGTCGATCGCGAGCTCGTCGCCGGCGACGTCCGCCTCACCATGGGCGGCGAGCCGACGTTCGTCTCCGCGTCGGAGCCCGACGCGGCCGAGTGGAACACGGACGCGCTCGGGCCGCGCAAGCGCGCGTACGCGACGCGGCTCGTACACCGGTTGTACGACCGTTTCACGCCCGGTGGTCTCCTGCACGAGGGGCAGGGCAAGTGGTACCCGGGCGAGCCCCTGCCGCGATGGGCCCTTTCCTGTTACTTCCGCAAGGACGGGCTTCCGGTCTGGAACGACGCGACGCTCTTCGCCCGAGCCGAGACGGGCGAAGACACGGCGGCCGACGCGCAGCGCTTCGTGGAGGACCTGGCGCGACGCCTCGGCGTCGAGACGACATTCGCGATCCCGGCTTACGAGGACGCGTTCTACTACCTCTGGCGAGAGCGCCGGCTGCCGCTCAACGTGGACCCGTTCGACTCGAAGCTCATCGACGAGCTCGAGCGCGCGCGCCTGGCACGCGTCTTCGAACAGGGCCTGGACAGGGTGGTCGGCTACGCGCTCCCGCTCGCCCCCGCGGCGTCGGGAGGCGCGTCGGCCCCCGAGGGCCGCCGGGAGGACGGCCTCTGGCGCAGCGGCCCTTGGTTCCTGCGGCCAGAGCGGCTCTACCTGTTGCCGGGCGACTCGCCGATGGGTTACAGGCTGCCGCTCGACGGACTGCCGTGGGCCTTGCCCGAGGACGTGGCGCAGGCGTTCGAGCGAGACCCCTTCGCGGATCGCGGCCGCCTCCCCGCGCGCGTCGCCTTCGATGGACGCCAGGGCCGCGCCGTCGCACCGGTCGTCCAGGACCGCGGATCGCGAGCGACGCAGTCCGCACGCTCGAGCGAAGCGAGAGAGCGGACGGACACTGGGACCCAGGGTGAGGGCGCCCCCCAAGCCCCCGCCCGGCTCGAGTCGTCGGCTGACGTGGTCCGGACCGCGCTTTGCGTCGAGCCGCGCCGGGGCGTTCTGCACGTCTTCATGCCGCCCATCGCGCTCGTGGAGGACTATCTCGATCTTTGCGCGGCGGTCGAGGCGACCGCGGCGTCGACGGGCAAGAAGGTGCGACTCGAAGGGTACCACCCGCCCACGGACCACCGCCTCGGCCGTCTGCAGGTGACGCCGGATCCGGGCGTCATCGAGGTCAACGTCCACCCCGCGGCGACTTGGGACGACCTCGTCACCAATACCTGCGCCTTCTACGACGAAGCGCGGGCGGTGGGACTTCGCGCCGACAAGTTCATGCTCGACGGCCGGCACTCCGGCACGGGCGGCGGCAACCATATCGTCCTCGGCGGGCCGACCGCGGCGGACAGCCCCGTGTTGCGCCGCCCAGAGCTGCTCTCGAGCCTGATCGGGTACTGGCTCAACCACCCTTCGCTCTCGTATCTCTTCTCCGGCCTCTTCGTCGGCCCAACGAGCCAGTCGCCGCGGGCCGACGAGGCGCGAAACGACAGCCTTTACGAGCTCGAGATCGCGCGCCGCGAGATAGAGAAAGCAGGCGGCGCGCGGCCTCCCTGGTTCTTGGATCGGACGCTGCGGAACCTGCTCATCGACGTCACCGGGAACACCCATCGCACCGAGTTTTGCATCGACAAGCTCTACGCGCCCGAGGGGCCCGCGGACCGCCAGGGACTCGTCGAGCTTCGTTCATTCGAGATGCCGCCGCACGCGCGGATGAGCCTCGCGCAGCAACTCCTGGTGCGCGCGCTGGTCGCGGCCTTCTGGCGACGGCCGTACCGCGTGCCAGCCGTGTACTGGGGGACGACCTTGCACGACCGATTCATGCTGCCGCACTTCGTGGAGCAGGACTTCGCGGACGTCCTCGAGGACCTGTCCGCGGCGGGCTTCGCCTTCCCGCCCGGTGCGTTCGCGCCGCACCACGAGTTCCGTTTCCCCCACCTCGGCGAGGTGGTGACGCGCGACGGGCTGGTGCTCGAGCTGAGACAGGCGATCGAGCCGTGGCACGTCCTCGGCGAGGAGGCGGCCCTCGGAGGCACCGCGCGCTACGTCGACTCTTCGGTGGAGCGTGTGCAGGTCAAGGTCCGCGGGATGACCGACGAGCGGCACTGTGTCGCATGCAACGGGCGGCGCGTTCCGCTCCACCCGACGGGCACGCCGGGCGAGTTCGTGGCGGGTGTGCGCTTTCGCGCGTGGGCGCCGCCCTCCGCGCTCCATCCGTCGATCCCGGTGCACTCCCCGCTGGTGTTCGACGTCGTCGACCGCTGGAACGCGCGATCGGTCGGCGGCATGACCTACCAGGTCGCGCACCCCGGCGGTCGCTCGTTCGACGTCTTCCCGCGCAACAGCTTCGAGGCCGAGAGCCGGCGTGTCGCGCGCTTCCAGCCCTTCGGTCACTCGCCGGGCGCCGCCGCCGCCGCGGCCATGGCCGAGCCGGCGCCCAACCCGCGGTTTCCTTTCACGCTCGACCTGCGTCGCTGAACGGCGGCGAGTGTGCGCGGAAGCGCTTTACCCTTCTTTACCGGGGACGGCGGGCAGGATTTCGGTCTTCGTACGTCGATCCGGGCGGAGGTCGAAGAACCCATGAACCGCTCCTTTCGTAGGACCCTTGCATTTGCTTCTCTCGCCGGCGCCCTCGCCGTCCTGCCCGCTTACGCCGCATACGCCCACGACGGAGGTTCGACGACCGGCGACGAGGGGCACCGCCATGGCCACGGTCGCCGAGCCGGGCTCCCCGGCGCCGCCCTCCGGCTGGACTCGCTCAGCGCGGACCAACGCTCGGCGATCGAGGCCCTCGTCACGCAGCGCAAGACGGCGGCGGTTCCGGTGCGTCAGGCCGATGCCCAGGTGCTGACGGTCCTGGCCCAGCAGGTCGAACAGGCGAAGATCGATCCGCAGGGCTTGACGCAGGGCCTCGCCGCCGAACAGACCGCGGTGAACGCCGAGACGACCGTCGATCGCGACACCCTCAACAAGCTTCACTCCATTCTCACGACAGCTCAGCGCAACCAGCTCGCCGACCGGCTCGAGTCGATGCGCCGCCCCGAGACGAAGGGCGCCGGCTCGCACGCCGAGGGCGAGCACCGGTTCGGCCACGGGCTGGACCTGACCCAGGAGCAGCGGTCGGCCATCGCGGCGAACCTGCGCGCAGAGCAGGGCGCGGGGGCTGCGCAGGCCTCGAAGCCGCGAGCCCTGCTCGACGCCTTCCGCGCGGACTCGTTCGACGCGACCACGTACGTGGCGGGCCGCGGTCCCGGCCAGCACATGGAGAAGCTCGCCGCGGCGATGGTGCCGGTCCTGTCCCCGGCCCAGCGGGCGACGTTCGCCAGCCACCTGCGCGCGAAGGCCGCGCGCGAGGCAGCCGCTCACGCGTGAGGCGCAGGCTGGTTCACCGACCCACGCCGATGGCCGCGAGATCGACCTTGGCGTCGCGCAGCGGCGGGCAAAAGTAGTATCCGCCGCTCACGGCGCGGCTGAACGTCAGTAGCCCGTCCACGACGCCATCGTCGACTCCTGCCATCCGGGTGAG
Organism: Polyangiaceae bacterium; assembly: GCA_035295445.1. Classification (GTDB taxonomy): domain Bacteria; phylum Myxococcota_A; class Polyangia; order Polyangiales; family Polyangiaceae; genus Palsa-1150. The sequence continues at coordinate 4,241 of DATGJA010000017.1, forward strand.
AATTCGCTCGAACGCGTCGAGCGACCGACCGTACGCGACGAAGTAAAGACCGTGGTCCGCCACCCCCCCCCACGGCATGGATCGCCGCACGACGAACGCGGGCGGTGCGAAGCTCTCCTGGGCCGAGCGCTTGACGTGGGCGGAAGGCGGCGCGTCGGCCATCTCTTCGTTGTCTTCCAGGCGCCTCCCCACCAGTGCGTCGCGCGCGGCCCCCGAGAGGACGGCGAGCACGTCGAGGTCGTGAACCCAGCGCTGCGCCGCGACGAAGCTTCCGCCGTCGAATCCGTGCCCCGCGCCGGCGACGATCGCCGCCTCCACCTCGGCGTCCCCCTTTGGATTCTCGGTGCCGTCTTCGTACCCCGAGAGGTCGCGCCCGCCCCGGTACGTGAAGGTGGCCGTCTCTTCGCGCAAGGTGAAGCCGGCCGCGAGCACGGCCAGGAGCGGGCGCGCCGCGTCGTGGACGCCGGTCGCGTCGTCGCCGCCGACGAAGAGCCAGAGCGCCCCCTGCGTCGAGGGAAAGGCGCAGCCGGGGCCCGAGATCGCCGGAAACGGGCGCAGCCCGGGGATGGTCGCGCCGAGGAATCGGGCGAGGGGGTGCCCGATGCCGACGACGCCACGCGAGGGATTCAGCGTCTCACGCAGCCTCGCCAAGAGAGCCCGCACCTCGGCGCACGCCCCAGAAGGTCGAAGATCGAACGTGAGGAACCGCCCGACAGCAGGCACGGGGGCCAGCACGAGGGGCTGCGATGAGGGCGCAGCTGCCATGTCGGCGCGAGTATGCCACGGGCCCTTGGAAATTTGAGCCGCTTGGCTCCACAGGCCCGACTACCCGAAGGGACGTCGCGTTGGATGCTCTCTCGCCCCCCCACCCTGGCCGCACTGCTGCTGACCCTCGCCCCCGCGTGCGCTGCCGACCCGGGCGACGCGCTCAAATCGGCGGCTGACGGCGGCACGCCGGTCGGATCCGAGGGCGTCCAGGCCGTCGTCGACGCCGGGGGAGCCGTCCAGAACACCTTCGACGCTTCGTCCAGCGTGCCGCCGCCGCAGCCGGAGGCGACGACCCCCGTCGACACGAGCCCCGCGGCCGACGCGGCGGCCGAAGCGATCGCCGACGCGGGAGTCGACGACGCGATGATGGCACCCGAGATCGTGACATGTCCGACGTGCCCGCTCGAGCTCCAGTACGAGGTCGGCAGCGCCATGGCCTCGTCGCAGCAGATCCAGTTCAACGTCAAAATCATCAACCATGGCACCGCCGACCAGCCGATGTCGTCGCTGAAAGTCCGGTACTACTACACGAACGACGGGACGAGCGCGCCGGCCTACGACTGCGACAACGCGGCGACCAACACCGCCAACGACCAGAACTATCACGCCGTCGACCGCACGGGCTCGGTCCACGGAGCGTTCGCGGCCGTCGCGATGGCGACGACCACCGCGGACACGTACCTCGAAGTCTCGTTCACCGGCGCCGACGCCATCCCGGCGAGCGGCGGCTACGCCCTCGTGCAGAACCGAGTCCACGACGGGACCTACGCGAGCTACAACCAAGCGAACGATTATTCGTTCGCGCCGGCCGACAGCGCGTTCACCGACTCGACGACGATCGTCGTCTTGCGGGACGGACTCGCGATGCCCGCGTGGGGAATGGAGCCCTGACATGCACTCCGCCGACCCGCTGTCGCGTCTGGCCTTCGCGGGCGCCGTTCTCGCGTTGTCGCTGAGCCCACATGGCGCGCGGGCTGCCTCGCCCGCAGAGGCCGAGGCAGAGGCGGAGAAGCTCCGCAAGGCTGCCATCTACGAGGACTACCTCGCGACCAACTTCGCCGACGCGGAGAGGAAACTCTCGCAAGCGATTTCCCAGTGCGGCGGGGCCTGCGGGCCCAAGGTGCGCGCGCGCCTTCACTGCGACCTGGGCGTCGTGGACTTCGCCCTCAACCGCAAGATCCAGGGCCGTGCCGAGCTCACGACCGCGATCGACACGGACGAAAGCGTCGCGCTCGACCCCGACGTGTCGACGCCCGAGGTCGCGCTTGCGTTCGCGGAGCTGAAGGGCGGGCGGGGCCACGGCGCGCCGAGCGTTCCACCGCCGGCTGCATCTGCGCAGACTCCCGCCCCCGCCCCGGTGAAGGAGGCGCCCGAAGCACCGGAGACGGCCGACTCTTCCTCGGACACGGAGACGACCGCTCCGAGCGACTGCCCGCCGGGCTTTCCGGGGTGCAAAACCAACGAAGCTCCTTCCGACAAGGACAAGGCACAATCCGAAGAAGACAAGGCTGAAGCCAAGACGAATTGGCTGAATATCTCCTTCGAAGAAGACCTCTTGCTCCTCGATGGAAGGACGGACGCGTGCGCGGGTGGAACCGGGTATACGTGTTTCAACTCGTCGGGGACGTTCTACGCGGCGACTCCGTATCCCCACGCCGGTGACGCGGTCAACGGAGGTCTCGCACCCGCCACGATGCGCGTCCTCGTCGGCTACGACCGGACGATGACGCGAAATATCCAGCTCGGGGCGCGGGTGGGCTACGCGTTCGGCGGCGGGCCCACACGACCGACGGCCGCGTCGTTCCTTCCGGTGCACGCGGAGGCGCGCGCGACGTATTGGATCGGATCCAATCCCATCGCGCACGCCGGGTTCCGCGTGTTCGGGCTCGCCGCGGGGGGCGTCGCGCAGGTCGACGCTTCCCTCCCCGTCAACGTGTACGACAGCCTCGACGCGTACAAGTCGGGGCAGGCCCAGCACTATCAGGCGTGGCACAAGGCGGGGTTGGGGTTTGCGGCTCTGGGCGGGGGGGCGATGTACGCGTTCACTGAAGGTTCCGGTTTGCTCCTCGAGCTCAAAGTCATGGAAATGTTTCCGACTCCCGCGACGGTACCGGCTGCACAGCTCGGCTACGCGATGGGACTCTAGGCGGGCGCTGACAACGTGCCCGGAGAAAAAAGCGGCTGAATACACTTGAACGCGCCGGGGCAAGCGCTAAAGCTCGTTTCTTTTTTCGACCCAGGGGGGCCTGGAGACGAGGCAACGATGCCCCTGAAGACGATCATCCTCGCAATCTGGGCGGCCATGCACCCGGCTGCGCCACGGATCGCCGACGCGTCGGAGATCGCGGATGCCATCGAGAACGTCGTGACGCACGATGAGGACCCTCCGGTTTTCGGTACCCGCGAAGAGGACGCCGCCGTCATGGCCTACTACGCGTTCAAAGAGAGCGGGCTCCGCAAGCGCGCTGTCGGCGACGGAGGACGAAGCTTCGGCGTGTGGCAAGAGTCCACGTCGTCCGGCCGCGGCGACGTGCTCACCCAGGCCAAGGCCTGGTTTCGGATGCTGCGGGAGGGTTTGCACATCTGCCCCGCCAGTCCGGCCGCTCCGTTGAGCGGCGGGTGCACGGCGGCACGCAAGCTGGCCGATCGTCGCGTCGCCCGCGCACGGGCGCTCCTCGAGGCGGCGATGCATTCGCTCGTCCCCGCGCCGACGTAACGCGGATGGCGGTAGGGGAAGACCTCGAGTCCTGGCTTAGATGCCGGCCTGTACGCACACCGACATCGAATCCGGCGCGACGCACTTCATGTTCGAGCACGTCTGGCACGCGCCGCAGTCGGTGTCGGCGGCGCACGGGCTTCCGACGCACTCGGTGTTCGCCATGTCGCACGTCTCCCCGGGGAAGCAATCCGCGGTGGAGGCGCAGTAGCGCGCGGCCCTCTGCGTGACCTTGTCGTTCGCCCCGCTCACGGGGGCGTTCACCGCGACGTATCGCAGGTACGTGTAGAGCGCCTGCAGATCGGTGAGCGTCATTTGCCGGAACGTGGTGTACGGCATCGGGTACGAGAGCGGCGGAGCGGGGCTGCCGTCGACCGACTCGTCCACGTGCGCGCCTTGCGTGATCGTCTCGACGAAGAGCTCGAAGGAGATGCCCGGCTCGTTGAAGAAGCCGTGCTGCGCGCCCGTCAAGTTCGCGGTCATCGACCGGGTCACGCGAACCGTCGGCGCGAGCGGCCCCGCAACGAACACACGGCCACCCGTCATGTAGTTGGCCGTGAGGACCTGCTGGTTCGCGCTCATGTAGTTGCGATCGGGATTCGAGTGACACTCGGGGCATCCGACCGCCGCGTTCACGAGGTACGAACCGCGCCCATAGAGCGCTTGCTGCACGGGATCCGTCGGGGGAGCGACGTCGAGAGGGACGACCGCGAGACCGCGCATGGTGAAGTCCGGGTCCGGCACCTGTGCGTCCATGAAGTCGGTATCGGGGGGCAGCTGCCGAACGACGGCTCCCTCGTTGTACACACCGGGGAACGGTACGGCCGGCGTCGTCGGTTTGTTGTCCGCCCCGTACATGTTCGAGACGGGGGGGATGACCTTCAAGAACGCGTAGATCGCCTCGAGATCGGAAGTCCCCATCCACCGCTCGTACTGCCACGGGTGCGCAAGGAGCGCCTGACCGGTATTCAGAATGTCGGTACCGTTGCGCGACGCTTGGAGGTACTGCGCCAGCGTGTCCTTCAGCCCGGTGGCGGGGTCCGAGGTGAGGTTGCGCGAAACGACCGAGTACGGGCCACCGATGGGGATCGTGACGCCCCCGGCGAGGTATTGCGTCGGCGACGGGCTATGGCAGTCCGCACACGCCGACACCGCGTTCACGAGATAGCTCCCCTCGGCGATCTGCTCGATCTCCTCCGGGGTCTTGCCGGAGAGCGCGAGGAGCACGGGCGCGATCTTGAGACCCTGCTGGGCGCGCTCGCTGAGCGCGAGGATCGAGACCGTCGCATCGCCCATCGACGTGCCGGAATCGGGCATCGAGGACGCCTCGACCGGCGCCGTGCTGTCCATGCCGCCGCCGCTACCGCCGTCCGCCGAGGCTCCGGCCTCGCCCGCTGGACCTTGAGGGCCCGACGGTCCAGCGGTGCCAGCCGGACCCGCGGGGCCCGCAGGACCCGCAGGACCGGCGGCGCCGGCCTCGCCCGCAGGCCCGGCGGGACCCTGAGCGCCGTCGCTCCCGGAGCAGGCGGCGGCGAGAGCCAGCGCGGTGAACATCGATATGGGTCCTGCAAAGACGAGCGGGCTCGATCTCATGTTCATTAAACTCCCCGGCGCATTGTCGCCCGAACCAATCGGGCAGGGCAACAGCAGATTGCCAAGTTGGTCGCAAGTTCAGATATGAGGTTTAGTGCTTAGGAGTCCCAGAGCGTACACGACGAACGATCCAAGTTTTGGGGGGAGATCTTCTCCCCCCACCCACCCCGACTGCCAAGTTTCCAGCCTCAGAACTCGGTGCGGATCATCCGGCCGTCGACGACGGACTTGGAGCTCGCAGTGGGAGCCGCTGCCGGCGCAGGGGCCGGCGCGGGTTCGACCGCCGCCGGAGGGGAAGCCGGCGTCGCGGCGACGGACACGGGGGCTTTCGGCGGCGGCGCCACCGGAGACGACGAGCGCCTCGCCGGGGCGGAGTGCGCCGCGCTTTGGCTGGCCGCCGCGGCGGCGCGCGCAGCAAGATCGTCGTTCGGCGCCGATGCCGAGGGCGGCGGCGAGCCTACCACGCTGGCCGGCGTCTCGGGGACGGGCGCGAGCCGCGCCGGCTCCACGAGGAGCTCGGACGCCGCCGGAACGGCGGTCATCGCGACGGCCGCGGAGGCCGATGGTCGCGCCGGGGCGCGTGTCTTGATGACGAAGACACCCGCCCCGCCCAGCACCGCGAGAAGTGCGACCCCCCCCAAGAACAGCCCGGCGACCGCGCGCTTCGCCGGCGGACCGACCGTGGGCTCCCCGCTCCCCCGGTTGGTGTCGCGACTCGTCCCGCGGTTCGTGTCTCGACTCGGATCGCGCGGCACCTGGATGGCCCCGCTGCTGACCGCGGTCGCCCGGAACCCCGCGTTAGGGGGCGCGTCTGTGTCGATGCTGATGCGGACCTTGCCGCGCCGCGCGTCCCAAGACTCGGCCAGAAGGCCGTGCTTCTTCGACCAGGCGACCAGCGCGTCCTCGAACTCGACGGCGCTCTGGAAACGAGCGTTGACGTCGCGAGCCAGCGCCTTGACGACGATCGAGGCGAGCTCCGGGTCGAGGTCGGGGCGGAACGACGACGGGCTCTTGGCGTCCTCGAGCGCGATCTTGAACATCAGCTCATTGAACGTATCCGCGCTGTGGGGGAGCTGGCCCGTGAGGAGCTCGAACAGGACGACCCCCAGCGAGTAGATGTCCGAGCGGTGGTCCATGTGCCGCGCGCTGCGGCACTGTTCGGGCGACATGTACACGGGGCTTCCGAGCACCGCGTTCGTCTGCGTCATGTTCGTGACTTGCGCGCCCGAGTGAAGCTTCGATATGCCGAAGTCGACGATCTTGACCACCTCGTCGCCTTGCTTGGTACGGACGAGGACGATGTTGTCCGGTTTGATGTCCCGGTGCATGACGCCCGCGGCATGCGCGTCCGCAAGGCCGCGCAGCGCCTGGATGGCGTAGAAGACCACGCGACGTTCGGGAAGCGGCGCCCGGCTCGCGATCTGATGCGCGAGATCCTCCCCTTCGAGGAGCTCCATCACGATGTAGGGACGGCCGTCCGGCAGCACGCCGAGATCGAAGACGTGCACGACGTGCTCGGAATCGATCCGCGTGGCCGCCTGCGCCTCGCGCTCGAAGCGCTCGACGACGCCCGGCTTGTGAATGGCCTCTTCACTCAGGACTTTGATTGCGACCCGACGTCCGATGCGCGCGTTGACGCCTTCGTAGACGGTCGCCCAGGCGCCCCGGCCGAGGAACCGGATGATGCGGTACTTGCCGTCGACGAAATCGCCCTCGGAGAGGATGCCGGGGGGACTCGACACGTTGGCCACAGTGGAAGTTTACTGCCGGCCGCGCCTGCCTGGCGAGAGCCAACCTCTGTTTTTGCCGTTTTTTTTGAAGTCAGAATCGCCCTGCGAAACCGCCCGGCGTAAAGAGGGTACCCATTGTCGGTGAGCTCCGTACAACCTGGACGCTCCCTCGAGACACGTAGAGGTACGTCGTCACGAGCGTGCCGATCAGCGCCGCGCCGAGGAGCGCATCGGACGCGATGTTCAGTGTCTGTCCGGTGGAGCGGAGGTCGGTCGCGTGCGTCGGGTTGCTTCCATCGTTCTCGGTATCGTACCGGGAGTGAGTGGCAAGCGCGGCCACCCCCGTGACGGCGGCGCCCGCGGCCAGGGCGCCTGTCGCGATGACTCCGATGTAAAACCCCGTGGGGACGGGCCGAACGGTGATGGCCGCGGCGCCTTGCACGGATTTCTCTGCGGGCTTTTCGAAGACGTGCGACTCGCCGCCCGCCATGTCCGATTCCCAGGAGACCTCGACCCCGTCTCCGTACCGGGCTTTAAGGATATGGTGACCTTGCCGGAGCCCTAGCTCGGTCTTGCCCTGGATCGGCCCGTATACGTTGGTGACCGACCCTCCGCGGACGGCGACGCGAGTGTCGTAAATGAGGGCCCCGTCCGGGTGGGTTTCGACGGTGACGCGCGCGAGACCGGCGCGCAGCGTGAGGACGTCGCGCTCGATCTGGGCTCGTTCGGCCGGCGTGAGCCCCTGTACCTCCGCGAGGTACCGCGAGTAGGCGTCGATGGCCTCGGCGTCCCGTTCGAGCTTCATCGCGCAAAGGCCCATGTTGCCGAGAATGTTGGGTGACTTGGCAATCTCGTACGCGCGCTTGAACTCGGCGTAGGCCTCTTCGTATCGAGGCTTCTCCGGATCCTCGAGCAGGTTCACGCCGGCGGCGAAGTGCATTCGGGCCTCGTCCTTCGGATTGGACGAGCCCGGCGGAGCGGGGGTCGGCGTGGTCGGAGCCGTTGCAGGAGGCGAGTTGGGCGAGGTCGCCGGCGCGCCCGCCGCGATGGACGGGAGGAACACCGCGGCGATTACGGTCGTCGCGGCAAGAGCGAGAGCCGCGGTGGGACGTTTGCCACTCATCAAAAGGACACGATATCACTTTGTCGCTTGCCGGGCGCGATCCATTTCCGCGCTCCGCGCGGCGAAAGCGCCCAGGCGCCTGGACCGGGCTCGCTTGTCCGGTCTAGAGTTGGCAGTTCCCGATGCGCGGCAGGCGGCTGACATCGATGGCGGAGTTCGCCCTCTCCGCGGGCGTCCTATCCTGCGGTTCGAGCGGGAGCTCGACGACGTGCGGTCAGGGGACGATGCTCTCGGGGCACTCGTGCATCGCCGATCCGCCCGACGCCGCGGCCGACGTCGGCGCGGCGGGCCGCACGCCCGACTCCGGCGCGGGCGCTCTCGACGCGGTACCGGAAGCGCAGCCCCCGGCCGACGCGACGACGGTCAACGTCGGGCCCTCGTTCAAGGGGGTCGCGGGGGTGGCGCCAGCGTCCCAGTCCGCGATCTTCGTCGCGTGGGCCGCCGCCGACAGTCCCCTCACGCCGCCGGAACGAATGACGTATCAGGTCTTCGTCGAGCCCTCGTCGACGGCCGTCGACTACACGAAGCCGGTTGCGACGACGATCCCCGGCGCAACGTCCTTTTATGCCGAGCAGCTCGTTTCCGCGCAGACCTACCGCTTTGCCGTGCGGGCCGTGGACGAGGCCGGGAACACGGACCGCAACACCGCCGTTTTGACCGGCCAGCCGGCGGCCGACACGTCATCGCCGACGTTCGGCGGCGCCAAGACGGCGGCGCCCGGGGGCAGTGGCAAGGTTCTCCTCGCCTGGGACGCGGCGCAGGACGACCAGACCCCGACCGCGGCGATGGTTTACTACGTCTACGTCGCTTCGGCGTCGGGCGTCTTCGACTACTCGCTGCCGTCGATGGTGACCGCTCCCGGCGTGACCTCCGCCACGATGAGCGATCTCTACGACGGCTCACAGACGTATCAATTCGTCGTTCGCGCCCGCGACGCTGCGGACAACCTCGACGACAACACGACGGTCGTCACCGCAGGACCCGGACCCGACACGACGCCGCCGACCTTCGCGGGCTGTCAGACCGCCATCGCCGACAGCGCCGGCTCCGCCGTCGTCTCCTGGACCCAGGCGCAGGACGACACGACGCCAGCGTCCCTCATCACTTACGACGTCTACGCTTCGACGACCGAGGGACATTTCGATTACACGAAGCGCGCACTCAGCGTGAAGGGGGCCGACAGCGGGCAAGTGGTCGACCTGACGTCGAACACGACCTGGTACTTCGTCTGCCGGGCCCGCGACTTCGCCGGGAACGAGGACGCAAACGTCGTCGAGCGGGTCACCAAGACCCTCGCCGACGACACGCCGCCGACTTTCGCCGGCGTCACGGGCGCCGTCGTCGACAGCCTCGCCCGGACCGTGAACCTGACCTGGGCGGCCGGCATGGACGACAAGACGGCGCAGAACGAGATCGTGTACGACGTCTACCAGGCGCAGGCTCCCGACACCGAGAACTACACGGCGGCGCCCCTCGCCTCTTCCACCCCCGGGGCCACCGCCCTGCTCGTGACGAACCTCGCGCCGGACACGACGCTCTACTGGGTGGTGCGAGCGAGAGACCAGGCCGGCAATCATGACTCGAATACCGTGGAGCAGAGCGGGGCGATCTCCGTCAGCTTCAGCGAACAGGTGCAGGTGACCTTCTCGCAGTACTGTGCGGTGACGGGCTGTCACGTGCCGGGCAACCCGGTCGCGGGACTCATTCTCGCTCCGGGATTCGCGTACGGGGGCCTCGTCGGCAACAGATCCACCGAATATCCGAGCGAGCTTCGCGTGAATCCGGGCGACCCGTCGACGAGCTTTCTCTACCAGAAGGTCTCCCTCAACCCGCCGCCCTACGGTTGGCAGATGCCGGCGCCCGCCACCGGCAGCGTCCTCACCGCCGCGGAGAAAGACGTGGTACGCCGATGGATACTTCAGGGAGCGGTAAACAATTGACCGCGCCGCCCGCGCACTCGAGGCGCGGACGCGAGGCGAGAAGGCGCTCATGACGTCGGGGCACGGCAGAAACCTCTCGCTACGGATCGTCCTCGCGGGCGTGGTCACGGCGGCGATGATGGCGTGTACCCTGATCAACACGTTCGACCCCGTGAAGCCCCACGTCGAGCCCGAGGCGGGCGGCGCGATGGAAGCGAGCGCGATGGTGGAAGCCGGACCGGACGTCGAATCGGGGATGCCCGAGGCCGCCCCAGCGGACGTGGTGACATCGGCGCCCGACGCGGATGCATCCGACGTCGCCGTCTCGGACGTCGTCGACGCCGGTCCGCCGCCCAACAAGGGGGTTATCGTCGTCGGCGGGGCCGGGAGCGACAGCACCGACGCCGGCGCAGACGCCGGGCTCGTGTCGATCCTCACGGCGCTCGCGCCCGAGAACGGCGCAGAGCTGCCCGAGGCGCGCGAGAAGCTCAACGTCGCGAGCATCCACTACGACGGCCTGCGCGACCTCTGGTACGTGTTCGAGTCGGGCGGCGCGGGCTTCTTCCCGACGCCCACGGACAACGTCTATCTGCACGTGCGCCAGTTGAACCCCGGCACGGGTCACTGGACCGAGCTTCGCTCCTTCAAGGTGCCGCCCCTCGTCGCGTTCACGCTGGTCACCGTGCTCCGCGAGCGCCTGACCTACGTCGCTTACGCGACAGGGCAGGACGGCGCGCTGGGCTCTCAGATCGTCACCATCGACACGACGGATCCGACCAACCCCTCCGTCTACGACAGCCAACCTCTCGATCAGCAGCCCATTGGGCTCATCGGTACGCGGAGCACCACCGGCGCCGGTGGCGTGGTCAACCTCCTCCTCTCGACGCCCTGCGACGGCGGGTCGTGTCTGTCGCTCGAGCATTTCACGGTCCCGCCGTCGTTGAGCGACAAGCCCGCGATCGGCCTCGT
>DATGJA010000018.1:0-9055 GCA_035295445.1 Polyangiaceae bacterium
TTCGCGTGCAGTCGGGAGACTGGGAGGTCCCTCGGTGAGGCGGCTGCTGCGCGCGGCCGCGTTGGCGATCGCCCTGGGGGGATGCGCCACGTTCTCTCGTTCGTCCGCCAAGCAAGCTCCTCGAACCTCGCTCGCGGCGCCCCACGCGGTCGCCGGGGAGCTCAACGGACGCGCCCTGCTCGCCGAGCTCCCCGCTCGCGCTTCGCGCCTGGGGGCGAGTCCGCCGGCGCTCGTGGTGTCGGCGGAGGCGCTCGACAACGAGTGGATCGGAGGGTTCGTCGACGTCCCGCGCGAGGACTGCCTGCTGGGCTATGCCCGCGGCGCCGCCTCCATCCAAGACATCGACGTGGCGATCTACTCCGAAGAGGGGACGTCCCTCGCGGTCGACGAAGGGCGCGACGTGCATCCCACGGTTCTCATGTGTCCCCCGCACCCCGCGCGGGTCTATGTCGCCGCCCACGTCGTCGATGGAGAGGGGCTCGTCGCGGTGGGCGCTCAGCTCGTGCCGCGGGAGCGCGGGACGATCGTCGCGAGGACGCTCGGGGCCCGCGGCGGCGCCGCGCTAGGTCCCCGTCCGGCGGACGCGTGGCCCGGACTCGAGGACACCATCCGCGTTCACCGCCGCGAGATCGGCGGCGTCTGGGAGGAGACCCGCCGGGTGGCCCTCTCGGTCGACGCTCACGTGCCGACCTACGCGTCCCTGCCGATCGAGGCGGATCGGTGCGTCGACGCGCTGATCATACCCGACGACGACGTCGCGCTCCTGGAGGTCGAGGCGACCGACGGCGACGGTCGGACGGTCGCGCGGGCCAAAGACGGGCCAGGACCGCGGTCGCTCACGATCTGTTCTCCCATCGCCATGACGGGGACCCTCTCGGTGCGGCCGCACGTCGGCCGAGGCCTGGCCGCTGTGGTGCTGGCGCGCATCTCCGCGGACGCCGCGAAGGATCTCTCGACGCGGCCCGACGTCGCGTGGGTCGCGACGACCGCTCCCCTCGCTCGCGCCACGGGGGATCGCAACGCCCTGTTGGCCAAGGGAGGGTACGACGGGCCCGTGGCGTTCGCGGCCGGGTCGCTCGCGCTCGGCCGCCGCACGAGCGTACCGCTCGATTTCAAGCCGCTCGGGGTGCCGTGCGCGCGGGTCGACGTCGTCGCGGGGGCGCCGCTCGCGCTCGTCGAGGCGCGGGTCTGGGACGACGCAGGCGCGCTGCTGTCTTCGGGGGAGGCTTCGTCGTCGCTGGCGCTCTTCGCGTGCGTGCGCGATCGCGTGCGACTCGACTTGGAGGCGCGCGGGCGGCCGGGCCCCTACGCCGTCACCGTCCGGCCCGAGCGGTGGAAAGATCCCGCGTTCGCGGTCCACCCCCTGGCGGCCTCACGGATGCTCGCGCGCGCGACGGTGGGTCCCGACATGCTGCTCGCCGGCAAGGACGGGGCGGCCCGCGACCTGACGCTGGATTCCCAGCACGAGGTCACCTGGAGCGAGAGCGTGGCGGCGGGGCGGTGCATTCGCGTTACCGTCGGGGCGGAGGGAAGCGGCGCCGGGATCGAGGCGCGCGTCTTCGACTCTGCGGACAACGAGATCGACCGGTCCGAGGCCGCCCACGCCGCGAGCGTGCGGGCGTGCGCGCCGCCCGACGCGCCCCGAGCGGTGCGCTTCGAGGTGCGCGGCTCGGCTGGGCAGATGGACGCCGTGATCGGGGAGCGGATCGAAGTGAGCGCCCCTCGCTAGGTGTTACCCCCCGTTTGGACCGTACTTCACGGCGACGCACGCGCCAGCCGCGCGAGGATCGCGTCGGCCGCGGCGATGTCGACCTCGCCGACGCAGAGCTTGGCCCCGGTGCGGGGGACGAAGACGAGGCGGCACCGACCGCGCGCCGAGGGCACCGCGATGGAGAGCGCGAAGTCGAGGCCCACGCCCAGGGCCACGATGGCGATGCCGACCACGAGCATCGAGGGCGACGCCGCCCGGACTCCGTCGACGAACGTCGCCACGCCGACGTAGCTGCCGAGCGCCAGCGAGAGGATGCCCGCGTAGAAAGCGATGCCCTGATAGCGCACCTCTCGCGCGGCGCGCACGAGCGCGGTGCGCGGGACCACCACGTCGTGGTCGCGCAGCGTGCGCCCGAGCAGCTCGACGCGCCACTTGATCCGCAGGTCGCCGTCGGCCGTGAGCTCGACCTGCGCGGGCCGCCGGTACGCGAGCGCCAGATCACCGACGAGCCGCGCCAACCGCGCGAGCAGCAGGACCCCGAAGATGGCCAGGACGGCCGTGGTCGCCGCGTGCCGCGGGGCGGCCGTCATGCGTCCCGCGACGGGGGCGGCCGTGTCCTGCGTCGCACCGAGGGCGCGCACCACCGCTGCGTCTTGCACCGACGCTCGCAAGGATGCGACCTCGTCCCGGGCGGCGAGAGAGCGCGACGAAGCGAGGGCCGCCGCGGCGACGAGGGCTTCGCCGCGCCCCGGCGCGGGCGCCCCGCCTCGGTCGAAGCGCCGGACGACCTCGGCGATCTCGGTCCATGTGCGGGCGGCCCGCTCGCCGAGCGCGCGATCGAGGAGCGCCGTCGCGTCGAACGGCGTACACGCGGCGAGCCACAGGAGGCCCTCCGCGTCGGCAGCCAGACCGCCGGACGTCGAGTCGGTCGAATGCGCGGCCGCGGCCAGCGCCGCGAGGGCTCGGGCGAGCGCTTGCTCCGAATCGTCTTTGGGGCCGCGAGCCAGGACGTCGAGCGCGTCGGCGAGCCCCGAGCGCGGCTCGTCGGGACCGAGGCCCCGCTCGGCCGCCAGCTTGGCCACGCTCTCGGCCTGCCCGTCGACCCGGCGCGACCGCGCGATCTGCGTGAGCGTCGCCAGCGCGACCGCCGCCAGGTCCGCCGCGCGGGCATGCCCCGAGAGGGTGTCGAAGGCTCGGACGTCCGCGGCGATTTCCATGGCGTGGCGCTCGTGCTGGAAGCCCGGCCGGCCCGAGTTCCTCTTGCGTGTACCGGAAGCCGGGCTCCGTCGAAAGCCGAAACTTGGCCCGGCCTCACCGGCTGGTCTAGGCAGGATGGGATGCGAACCAAGGCAGAGGTAATGGCCGACCTTCGTACGATGCTGCGCGACGTCGTCAACGCCGACTCCGTGGGTGGGATCCGCACCCGGATTGCCCGAGCGCACGGCTACGTGGACGGCTACATGCGCGCCCTGATGGACCTCGACTTCGTGACCCGGAGCGAGCTCCTCGAGGTCGTGGCTCGAGAGCGAGAGCGCGTCGCGGGCCCGGCCCTGCGCGTGACCGACCCCTCGGCCGACGACGGCGTCGCTGCGGCCTGACTCACCTCGTGCGCAGGCTCGAGCGAAGCCAGAGTTCGGACGACAAACGCGCTACGACGAAAGCGTCAGGCCACCCCCGTAGTCGACGAGCTTCGCGAACGACGCGATTCGCGCGGAGAGCTCGGCCCTTCCGATCGAGAGCAGGCGCGCCGGCCCTATCCCCTCGACGCAGAAGCTCCCGAGCGCCGACGCGAAGAACATGGCCCTCCGGAGCGCCGCCGGCGACGGCTCCCCGTGCGAGGCGAGGTAGCCCATCAGGCCCCCGGCGAACGAGTCGCCCGCGCCGGTCGGGTCGCGGACGTCCTCGAGCGGATACGCAGGCACGAAGAAGGTGCCCTGGTCGTCGAAGAGCAGGGCCCCGAACTCGCCGCGCTTGATGACGAGCATCTTCGGACCACGCCGTCGAACCTCGGCCGCGGCACGGACGAGGTTGTGAACGCCCGAGAGCTGCCGTGCCTCCTCGTCGTTGATGATCAAGAGGTCGATCCGCCGGAGCACCTCCGATAGAGCGGCCGGCTCCCGCTCGATCCAGAAGTTCATCGTGTCGGCCGCGACGAGCTTGGGTCGCGCAACCTGCTCGAGGACCGCCCCCTGGAGCGCCGGATGGATGTTTCCGAGCAAGACGAGCGGGCTGCTTCGGTGGGCGGGGAGGACCTTCGGCGCGAAGTCCGCGAACACGTTCAGCTGCGTGTCGAGCGTCGTCCGGCTCCCCAGGTCTTCCGAGTACCGGCCGTGCCAACGGAACGTCCGCCCGTCGGCCCTCTCGACGCCCTGCGTGTCGATGCCGCGGGCCGCCATGTCGGCGAGAAATGCCTCGGGGAAGTCCGCTCCCACGACCCCGACGACGCGAACGGCGTTGCGGGCCAGAGTGGAGGCCGCGATGGACGCGTACATGGCCGCCCCGCCGACGACGTCGCGGTGGGGACCCGAGGGCATGTCAAGGTCGTCGAAGGCGATCGAGCCGACGATGAGGAGCGGGTCCGGGGCAATTCTCAAGGAATCCTCTTTCTTGGTGTGACGTCCGAACTCTCGCTTGGCTCGAGCGTGCGGACTCCGTCGGTAATCCGTCCCTGGGGGGCGGGGTCGAGCCTAACAAAGATACTTGCCGACGAGCCAGTCGAGTCGCGCGAGCGCGGAGGGCGGGATGGCCTCGCGCGACGTGATGAGGGCGCTCTCGAGCGCCCTCGACGCGCGGCTCTCGGCGACGTCGGGGAGCGCGGCGGCCAGCTCGACGACGGTGCGCCGGGCGGCCCGAACGTTCGCTTGCAGGACCGCGAGCACGGCCTGCACGGTGACGTCGGCCTCACTGGCGTGCCAGCAGTCGTAGTCGGTCGCGAGCGCCACCAATGCGTAGGGCAGCTCGGCCTCGCGCGCGAGCTTGGCCTCCGGCATCGCGGTCATCCCGATGACCGACGCGCCCCACGAGCGATAGAGCGAGCTCTCGGCTCGGGTCGAGAACTGGGGCCCGTCGATGCACACGTACGTGCCGCCCTCGTGAACGCGCGCGCCGGCTTTGACGGCGGCGTCGGCCGCGGCGGCCGACAGGCGATCGCACACCGGGTCGGCGAAGCCGACGTGCGCCACCAGGCCCTGGTCGAAGAACGTCGACACGCGCCGGCGCGTCAGGTCGATGAACTGGTCGACGACGACGAAGTCGCCGGGCACGATCGCTTCGCGCATCGACCCGACGGCGCTCATGCTCACGAGGTGCGTCGCGCCGAGCATCTTCACGGCGCAGACGTTCGCCCGGAAGTTTATCTCGTGGGGGGCGAGCCGGTGGCCCCTGCCGTGCCGCGGGAGAAAGAGCAGGGTGGTCGCCCCCAGGCGGCCGCGGACGACGACGTCGCTCGGAGGTCCGAAGGGGGTCTCGACGCGCAGCTCCTCGACGTGCGAAAGACCGTCGATCTCGTAAAGACCGCTGCCGCCGAAGACTGCGAGCGTGGCGTCGGGGGGCATGTACGACTTCTACGTCAGCTGGCCCGTGCGCAGGAGGGTCTCGGCGAGCGGGGCGCGCCGTTGCCTTCGCGCGCGCTCGGCCACGACGACGGCCCACAGTTCGTCGAAGGCCCGAGCGACGTCCGCGTTCACTATGAGGTAGTCGAAGAGCGCGTAGTGCTCGATCTCGCGGTGCGCGACGGCGAAGCGCTGCCGGACGGCCTGCTCGCCGTCGCTGGCGCGACGACGCAAGCGCTGCTCGAGCTCCTCCATCGTGGGCGGCAGGATGAACGCGGCGACGACGTCCGCCACCTTCGACCGGATCTGACGGGCGCCCTGGTAGTCGATGTCGAAGATCATGCCCGTGCAACCGGAGACGCCCCGGGCGCGGTCGATCTCCGCCGTGGACGTCCCGTAGAGGTTGCCGTGCACCTCCGCCCACTCGAGGAAGGCTCCCGCGGCGACGAGCTCGAGGAAGCGGACCCGATCGACGAAGTGGTAGTCCCGACCGTCCACCTCCCCGGCGCGCGGCTGGCGTGTCGTGTGCGAAACGCTGAAGCGTAGCTCCGGACACTTCTCGAGCAGCATGCGGGTGAGCGTCGTTTTGCCGGCCCCGCTCGGGGATGAGAGGATGAGGAGCAGGAAGTCGTCGCGGGAGTTCATTCGACGTTCTGGACTTGCTCGCGCATTCGCTCGATCTCCGCCTTCACCTCGACCACGGCGTGCGCGATCTGAGCGTCCGGGCTCTTGGCGCCCACGGTGTTCGCCTCTCGCGCCATCTCCTGTAGCAAGAAATCGAGCCGTCTGCCGACGGCCTCGTCGCTCGCCACGAGCGCGGCCAGCTGGGCGCAGTGGCTGTCGAGACGCGTGAGCTCCTCGGTGATGTCGCACCGCTCGGCGAAGACGGCGATCTCCTGCTCGAGCCGGGTCGCGTCGGCCTCCACCTCGGCCGCGATGCGGAGCCGCTCGGCCCGCTCGCGCAGGCGCCGCCTGTGGGCCTCGAGCACCTCCGGCGAGCGACGCTGGATGTCTCGCGCGAGCGCCCGGACGCGGTCGAGGCGTCGCACCAGGTCGCCCTTGAGCGCCTCGCCCTCGCGGACTCGCATGGCGTCGAGCGACGCCGCGGCCGCCTCGAACGCCGCGCGCGCCGCCGTGCGAACCAGGTCGAGCTCACGGTCTGCGGAAGACACGAAGAGCTCCGGAATGGACGCCAAGAGCGAGAGAGGCACGTCGGCGCCGGGGGCGAGTTCGTCTCTCAGGTCGCAAAGCGCCTTGTAGGCCGCGCGCGCCCGGTCCCGGTCGAGAACGGGAGCGCCGAGCGCGATCCCCTCGATGCGGACGGCCACCTCGTAGCGGCCGCGCGTGAGACGGTCGCGGGCGATCTGCTCGACGAAGCCCGATAGGTCCCCGAGCTCGCGCGGCAGGCGGACGCGCACGTCGAGGAACCGGTGGTTGACCCCGCGCACTTCGACCCCGAGCCTTCCCGTGGCGAGGGGGACCTCGCCAAGGCCAAAACCGGTCATGCTGCGCATGGTGGGCTATTCGACGCTACGCCAATTGCCCGAGCGGGTGACCGTTTTTCTAAATTCCCTTTCGTCGCCGGACCTGCTCGAGCAAGCGCGTGTACTCGACCTCCCACTCGCGCGTGCCCTCGCGCATGTGACGGAGCTGCGCGCGCACCTCCGCGTCGACCGTCGCGTCCACGGCCATATGCTTCTTGAAAACGGGCGCCATCTTGCGCCGAAGCTCGATGTCCTCGACGTAGACCTCGTCGACATTGCCCGAGTGCATGAGCATTTCGACCACCTGATCGAGCAGATAGTCGAGCGTCTCGTCCCCGACCTTGATGCCCTTCTCGTCGGCCACGAGGGCGCGGACGCGCTGATACTCGGTCTGCGGCTTTCCCGTGCGCTCGAGGACGTCCTTGGCGCGGTCGTTCACGTCCTTCTCGTCGGCGAGGTATTGCCCGAGGACGGCCGCGACGTCCGCCTCGACCTCCCGAGGGTGCTCGGCCTCGATGTCCTTGGCCGCCAGCAGCGTGCGGACAACCTCGGTGGCGATGGTCGGCACCTTTCCGCTGTAGAGCCGCATGGGTCGGCTCCCTTCTAGCCCTTTATCTCTTCTTTCGCACGTCCGATGACGCAGGCGGACGCGCGATGCTCTCGGGGGCCGGCGGGGCGGCGGGCGGCTCGTGATCGCTGCCGAGCTGTAGCCGGCGCATCACGGCCTTCTTTTGTCGTTCCTTGTACTTGGCGTGCGACGCATCGCCGATCTCGTTCTGCGTTTCGGTGTCGCGATCGACGATCTGAAATTCGCAGATGACGAAGATCACGTTCCCCAGGGACGCCGCGGCCGGCGGCGCGCGGTCGAGGATCCGGGCCGGCACGCGGATGGGGATATCCACCACGAAGTGGATGATTCGGTACGACTGCGCCGAGAACTGGTTGTCGTTCTGGGTCAGGCCGTCGTCGACCCTCCCCTGGACGGGCATCTGCTCGAGCATCGACCGCAACGACGTCTTTTCGACGTGCGACTTGAACGCGAGGACCGAGTTGATGCTCTGCCCGGGCACCACGTAGTTGAAGGGGAAGAGGCGCTTGGTCAGGTACTGCAGGACGGGGAAGATGTCCTCGCGCGTCCGGGTAACGACGCGAAAGCGCAGCTTGTCGAAAATCTGCGCGGCGATCGTCTCTTGCTTGGACAGGAGTTTGGTGACGAGCGAGTCCTTGTTCTTTCGACCCCCGACGAACTCGACGATCGGAAAGCCGCCCGCGAGCATCCCGCCGATCACCCGATACACCTTCTCCTCGACCATGTGAAAGACGTCCTGGTCGGACATCGGCAGGACGAACAGGAGCTCCCGGCCGTCGACGTGATGGGTGATGTGCATGCACTTGAGGATCGTGCACGCGCACATCGCCCGGTGGCCGTGCCCCGTCGCGAGGAGCAAGAGCTCGGGCACCGTGGCCCGCTCGACCGGCCGAGGGATGGGATACTCGAACTGGCGGCGCAGGTAGGCGATGGCCTCGGCCTTGATGTGGTCCATACGGCGGCGGTCCGCCGGATCGCTCGGGTGAAGCTCCTGCGATCGCAGGAACTCGACGGCCTCGTCCTCGTTGACGAAGTCCAGGCGACGCCAGTCGATGACCGAGTCGCCGCGGAGGATCAGTCGAATCGACTCCAGATCGGAGAGCGTGAACTCTTCGAGCGGCGTGAGCCGCCCGACGCCGTCGCGGGTGGCGTCCTCCATGAGCGGTTCGGGTCCGCGACCGACCTTAGCGCTTCTACCGGATGTCGTGTACGTCGCTCGTCTCGCTCGCCCCCACGCCCGGGCCCGTGTGTCGGCCGAGCGTCAACGTCCCCACGAAGATGCACAGCGTCACGGCGAGAACGGCGCAGTGGCCGAGGAAGGCCCCCGAGCAGCCGGCGACGGCAATCGGCGCGATGGCTACGAGGCACCAGGGCGTGAGCTTCATTCGTGATGGGTCTCCGCGAGTGGACGTCCTGATTCGGTCGAAACTACATGTAAGCGACGTTACGACATCCGCGAGCGGCGAGCCAAACTTCTACAGATGCGCAACCGAGGATGGCAAGCGAAACCGCTAGAGCTCGTGAGCACGCCCCGTTCCAAGTGGTCACGTGTACGACCACGCCTTGTGCTCAAGGCGTGAAGCGCGGGCAAGCGGCGGGGAAAGGCCGCATGGGCGCGCGACCGACCTCGCGTCGAGACGTCAGGGTCCGTGTTCGGTTTGACACACGGCGCGGTCATGGGGACACGTCGCCGGACGAAACGTTGCGAGCGCGAGCAGCC
>DATGJA010000019.1:0-11581 GCA_035295445.1 Polyangiaceae bacterium
CGGCTCGCCGAGATGGGCCGCCACGGCCAGAAGACGAACGCCGGCTTCTACAAGTACGAGCCGGGCAACCGCACGCCCATCCCGGACCCGGAGGTCGAGGCGATCATCGTGCAGGTGTCCAAAGAGCTCGGCATCGAGCGGCGCAAGATCGAGGACGACGAGATCTTCGAGCGGTGCCTCTACTCGATGATCAACGAGGGGGCGAAGATCCTCGACGAGGGGATCGCCCTGCGGGCATCCGACATCGACACCGTCTGGATCAACGGCTACGGCTTCCCCGCGCACCGCGGCGGCCCCATGTTCCACGCGGACACGGTCGGCCTGGGGAAGATCGATGCACGGATACGCGCCTTCTTGGCGCAGCACGGCAAGGTCTGGGAGCCGTCCGCGCTGCTCGAAAAGCTCTCGAAAGAGAGCGGCACGTTCGCGTCGTTCGACGCAAAGCGCGCCGCCGGTTGAAAGCGGAGGTTAGTCGTGAAGGAAGCAGTCATTGTCTCCACCGCGCGCACGCCCATCGGCAAGGCCTATCGGGGCGCGTTCAACAACCTGGAGGCCCCGACGCTGGCCTCCCACGCCATCCGGGAGGCCGTGCGCCGCGCCGGGGTCGAGCCGGCGGAGGTCGAAGAGGTCGTCATGGGGGCCGCCGTCCAGCAGGGGACACAGGGCTACAACGTCGGGCGGCAGTGCGCGATCGCCGCCGGCCTCCCCGTGACCACGGCAGGAATGACGGTCGATCGGCAGTGCTCCTCCGGCCTGATGGCCATCGCGACGGCGGCCAAGCAGGTCATGGTCGACGGGATGCCTATCGTCGTCGCCGGCGGCCTCGAGTCGATCAGCCTCGTCCAGAACGAGCATCGCAACTCTCACCGCACGGGCGACCCAACGGTGATGAAGGTCAAGCCGGAGTACTACATGGCGATGCTGGACACGGCCGAGGTCGTGGCGAAGCGCTACAAGATCGGACGGGAAGCGCAGGACGTCTACTCGCTCGAGAGCCAGCGTCGCACGGCCGCCGCCCAGGAGAGCGGCAAGCTCAGGGACGAAATCGTCCCGGTCACCGCCACCAAGGCCATCACCCACAAGGACACCGGCCAGGTCACCTACGAGCAGACCACTCTGGCGAAGGACGAGGGCAACCGCGCGGACACGACTCTCGAGGGGCTGGCCAAGCTCAAGCCGGTGCGCGAGGGGGGGACGATCACGGCGGGCAACGCGAGTCAGCTCTCCGACGGAGCGAGCGCCTGCGTGCTGATGGAGGCCGGCACCGCGAAGCGTTGTGGCGCGCCCATCCTCGGCATCTACCGCGGGATCGCGGTCGCCGGATGCGAGCCGGACGAGATGGGCATCGGCCCGGTCTTCGCCGTCCCGCGCCTGCTCGAGCGGCACGGCCTCAAGATGGAGGACGTCGGCCTGTGGGAGCTCAACGAGGCGTTCGCGGTGCAGGTCATCTACTGCCGCGACCGGCTCGGCATCCCCAACGACCGCCTCAACGTGAACGGCGGCGCGGTCGCGATCGGCCACCCATACGGCATGAGCGGCGCGCGGATGGTCGGCCACGCGCTCATCGAAGGCAAGCGCAGGGACGTCCGGTACGTCGTCATCACCATGTGCATCGGCGGAGGCATGGGCGCCGCGGGCCTGTTCGAGGTGGCGTGATGGCCGATCTCGAGGCGCTGGCAGCCCAGATACGGGCCGTCCTCGAGAAGGAGGTTTCGGCCAACCTTCGCGGCAAGGCGGCCGACCCGAAGGCTCACGTCTGGGGCGGGCGAAGGCCCGCTGCCGTGTACCCCGAGGCCCTCGAGTGGCTCGCCCTCGCCGCGAAACGTGGCTGGACCGCGCCGACCTGGCCCAAGGAGTACGGGGGCGCCGCCTGGACGCGCGAAGAGGCGAAGGTGCTCGAGGGGGAAATCGCCAGGCTCGACCTCCCTCCACCGCTCGTGGGGTTCGGGCTGACGATGATCGGGCCCACGCTCCTGCAGTTCGGGAGCGAGGCCCTCAAGCGCGAGCACCTGCCGCGAATCACGCGCGGCGAGATCCGATGGTGCCAGGGCTACTCCGAGCCGAACGCTGGGTCGGACCTCGCGTCCCTCCAGACGACGGCCGTCCGGGACGGCGACGAGTACGTCGTCAACGGGCAGAAGATCTGGACGAGCTACGGCGACCTCTCGGACTGGATGTTCATGCTGGTCCGGACCGACCCCGCCGCGAAGAAGAAGCAGGTCGGCATCACGTTCCTCCTGGTCGACCTCGCGACGCGCGGGGTCGAGGTCCGGCCCATCCGGCTCATCAGCGGCGCGTCCCCGTTTTGCGAGACGTTCTTCGCGGACGTGCGCGTGCCAGTCGTCAACGTGGTCGGGGAGGTCAACGCCGGCTGGACGGTGGCCAAGGCGCTGCTCGGCCACGAGCGGTCGATGATCGCGAGCGTCATGGGCAGCGGCGGGCGGCGCGACGTCCCGGGCGCGTGGGATCTCGCGAGCAACCGGCTCGCCGCGCTGGCGCGCGAGCAGGGGGCAGCAGACGATCCGCTCTTGAGGGATCGCATCGCGCAGCTCTCAATGGACGAGCTCTGCTTCCAGCTCACGGTTCAGCGCGCCGCCGACGGCGCCGCCGCGGGTCAGCGGCCGGGGCCCGAGTCGTCGATGTTCAAGCTCTACGGGACAGAGCTCAACCAGCGCCGTCAGGAGCTCATGCTGGCGATCCGCGGGCCTCAGGCGCTCGGTTGGGAGGGCGCGGGCTTCAGCGCCGATGACCTGCAACAGGCGCGCGACTGGCTGCGATCGCGCGGCAACTCGATCGAGGGGGGCACGTCGGAAGTGCAGCTCAACGTCATCGCCAAGCAAGTCCTCGGCCTACCGGATTAGACAAGTCGTCCGCACGCTCGAGCAAGGCGAGAGTTCGGACGACACACCAGAAAGAACCATGCGCCTCGTACTCACCGAAGATCAGAGAGAACTGCGCAAGACGGCGAGCGCCTTCGCCGCGGACCGGTCCCCGCTGTCTCGCGTGCGCAAGCTGCGCGACGCGGGCGATCGGTTGGGCTATTCGCGCGACGTGTGGCGCCAGATGGCGGACCTCGGGTGGACCGGCGTCTGCTTCGCCGAGGCGGACGGAGGGGCCGGGCTGGGGCTGGCGGAAGTCGTCGTCCTCGCCGAGGCCCTCGGCCGAACGCTGACCCCCGAGCCGCTCTTGTCGTCCGTGATGCTCGCGGGGCAGGCGCTCGCGGCGGCCGGCACCGATCGGCAGCGCGCGGAGCTGCTCCCGCCCCTGATTGCGGGAAAGATAGTGCTCGCCCTCGCCTTCCAGGAGCGCGGCGCGCGCTTCGACCTGCACCGGGTCTCGACGCGTGCCGAAGGGGCGCCCGGCGGCTATCGCCTCGTCGGCACCAAGATCCAGGTCATGGATGGGGCGGGCGCCGACGGCTTCGTGGTGGTGGCGCGGACGTCGGGCGCCGCAGCGGACGTCGAGGGGATCTCGCTGTTTTATGTCCCCACGGGAGCGGCGGGCCTTCGGGTCGAAGGGCAGCACCGGCTGGACGGACGCGGCTGCGCCCTCGTCGGCCTCGAGGGGGTCGAGGTCCCCGCCGCGTCGTTGATCGGGGAGCTCGGCAAGGGCGCGGCCGTCGTGGATTCGGTCGTCGACCGCGCGACGGTGGCGCTCTGCGGCGAGACGCTCGGGGGGATGAGCGAGGCCTTCGAGCGGACGCTCGCGTACCTCAAGGAGCGGGTGCAGTTCGGCGTGGCCATCGGCTCGTTCCAGGCGCTGAAGCACCGGGCCGCGCGGGTCTTCGTCGAGATCGAGCTTGCCCGGTCCGCCGTCATGGCCGCGGCCCGGGCGGTCGACGAGCGGGCGCCCCACGCTGCCGCGTTCGTCTCCGCGGCGAAGGCGCGCTGTTCTGACGCGTACGTCCTCGCGGCGAACGAGGCCGTGCAAATGCACGGCGGAATCGGGATGACGGACGAGCACGACATCGGCTTTTTCATGAAGCGAGCGAGGGTCGCCGAGATGACGTTCGGCGACGGGGCGTACCACCGGGATCGGTTCGCGAGGATCTGCGGGTTCTAGGCGGGCGCGGGCGCACGTTCTTTCGTTCACAAGGACCCGAGCGTCGCTCACTCGCCCGCGATCGTGTCGCCGACGCCACCGAGCAACGATACCTGGTGGCATGCTGTCTACACGCTCAGCCGGAGCGCCCCCAACGTCGCGCCCACGTCGGCGCCCTCCCACACGATCGCGTGGAGCGCGGCGAGCAGCGGCAGGCCCTCGACGCCCCGCTCGCGCGCGAAGCGCCACGCCGTCGCAATGGCGGGGTACCCCTCGGTGAGCTCGCCGGCAGCGAGCATCTCGGACGCGACCTGCGTGGCCGGGGTGCCGCGTCCCACGCGCTCGCCGAACGCCCGGTTTCTCCCCCCCGCGGCCGTCACGTGGAGGTCCCCGACCCCGGCCGCTCCGTGGACGGTCTCCGCGCGTCCGCCCCCGGCGCACACGAGCAAGCGCATCTCCACGATCGCCTGGGTGAAGCACGCGGCCCGCGCGTTGTGCGCGCCGGCGCCGACGAAGCCGTCCCATAGGCCGAGGCCGGTCGCGTAGGCGTTCTTGAGCGCCGAGCAAAGCTCGCCGCCGGCGGTGTCGTCGCTCTCGCTGACGACCAAACCGTCGCCTCGGAGCGCGTTCGCACACGCGGCCACGTCGGCGCGCGGTCCGGCGAACTCCATCCAAGTCAGCACGCCGCGCGCGACCTCCATGGCCTTCGCCGGGCCGCCGGCGTGGACGAAGCGGACCGGGCGCCGCAGGTGCTCCGAGACGACGACGTCGATCCGATCCATATGCCCCTTCCGCGGCGACTCGAGGAGGCCCTTGGTCACGCTGAGCACGGGGACGTCCGGCAGATCGGGTCCCGCACGCGTCATCACGGGCACCGCCCCGTCGGAGTTGACGGCGTGGACGACGACTTCGGCGCCGGCGAGCACCTCGCGTAGCCCGGTCGAGCGCACGAGCGCGATGCCTTCCAGCCGCAGGCCGAGGCGGGGGTGAGGTTCGCCGCGAAGGCACGCGTCGACGAGCGCGTCGTCGAGCCACGTCCCCCACAGGCGCACGTCGTGCCCCCGACGGCGCGCCACGCAGGCCATCGCGCTCCCCATGTAACCGGCTCCGAGGACCGTCACGCGCATGGCGGCCCTAGAATAGAACACAAAAAGAAACGCGGCGCCGCCCGAGGGCATGGCCTTTGCGCACGCTCCGGCGCGGGGCTACGGTCTCGCGCCGTGCGCAACATCGTCCACAAGTTCGACGACTCGCCGGACTTTTCGCGTGCGCTGGAGGAGAACGACCACGAGCTTCCTTTGCCCCACGGCAACGCCGTCAAGGACGGCGAATGGGTGCTCGCCCTCTTCCAGGTGGGGCGGAGCCGCCGGTCGACCGCCGCCGCGGCGCGCGGCCTCCACGGCGGGCCGAGCGCGGGTCCCGTCCTCGCATTCGAAGGGCGCGATTGGGAGCGCCTCGTCGGGTTCGCCGAGGCGACCGTCGTACGACCGATCCGACGAGCGGCGCGAGCGCAGCCGGCGACCGGCACCCGCGTCCTTCTGGTCGACGACGACCGCGACATCTGCGACGTCGTGGGCGCGATGCTGACCACGGTGGGCCTGGCGGTCGAATCGGTGGGCAGCGGGGAAGAGGCCCTCGATCGCGTGCGCCTGCACCCCTACGATCTGCTCGTCCTCGACTGGAACCTGCCGGGGATGACGGGGCTCGACGTCTGCCGTCAGGTCCGCCGGCACCCTTCGATGCGCGCGCTGCCCGTGCTCTTTCTGACCGCGCACGCGTCGTCTGCCGATCTGGGAGAGGCCATCGGCAGCGGGGCGGACGACTTCGTGGTGAAGCCCTTCCGCGCCCCCGAGCTCGGCGCCAGGATCTTCAGCCTGCTCCGACGAGCGCGGACTGCGCCTGCCCTCCCCGGCCCCGTATGACCCACGACGCGCGAGAGGCCGGGGCGAAGGCTGCGGGACGATTCATCGCAGTCGGCGCCGGTCGCGGCGGGGTCGGCAAGAGCCTGGTCGCGGTCAACCTAGCCGTTTATCTCGCTCAACTCGGAAAGCGTGTGGTTCTCGTCGACGCCGACGCGGCGGGCTCGAACCTACACGCCCACTTCGCCCTCAAGGCCGGCCGGCGCGAGCCCGATCTCGCCGAGAAAGGCGCCGACGCGCTGCGCGGCGCGCTGGTCGCGACGAGCGTCCCGGGGCTCGCCCTGCTCCCGGCGGCGCACGATGCAACGACCCCCAGCGCCACGCTCCGCGGGGGACGCAAGGGTCGGTGGCTCGGGGCGCTCCGGTCGCTGCCGTCGGACTATCTGGTCGTCGACGTCGGCCCGGGCCAGGGCGACCTCGCGCTCGACCTGATGCTCGCCGCCGACATCGCCATCGCGGTGACGGTCCCCGAGCCCCCCGCCATCGAGACGACCTATCGCTTCCTCCGCGCCGCGTTTCGACGCCGGCTACGCCGGGTCCTCGCGCGCGACAAGCTTCGCTCGGCCATCGTGGAGCGCGCTCTTGCGGATCTCGGGACGCTTCCGGCGCCGATCGAGCTCGTTCGACGCCTCGCAAAGATGGACCGCCCTCTCGCCGAGGTCGCCTGGGCGGAGGCGCAGGCGCTGCGCGTGCAGCTCGTCGTCAACCAGACGCGCGTCCGCTCCGACACCGAGCTCGGCGCCTGGATGAGCGGCCTCGTCTCCCGCCACTATGGGGTCATTCTCGACGAGCTGGGGCACATCGAGCAGGACGACACGGTGTGGCTGACGGTGCGCCGCAATAAGCCGCTGCTCGTCGACAGTCCCACGAGCAAAAGCGCCCGCAACGTCGAGCGCCTCGCACGCCGGGTGCTCGCCTTGGCCACGTCGCGCGCCGTCGAGGCGCAGGCGGCGGCTCCCGTCGTGGCGGACGAACCCACGCTCTACGCGGTGCTGGGCGTCTCGCGGTCGGCCAGTGACGAGGACATCCGACGGGCTTACAAGAGGCAGCGCGAGATCTACGCGACGGGGGGGTTGGCGACGGCGTCGCTCCTCGACGGCGAACAGCTCACCGCGGCGCAGCGCAAGCTCGACGAGGCGTACGACACCTTGCTCGATCCGGTCCGCCGTAGGGCGTACGATCTCTCGACGTTCCCCGAGCACGAGCCTCAGGTCCTGTCGGCGCGAAGCACGCGCCCAGCCCTGGCGGCCGAACAGCTCATGCTTCAGGCAGAGCTGCAGCGCGAGATCGGGCCCGACACCGAATTCACGGGTGCGCTGCTGCGCAAGGTGCGCGAATCGCAGGGGCTCGAGCTGGCCGAGATCGGCGCCAAGACCAAGATCGCGCGCTCCCACCTGCAGGCGCTCGAGGACGACCGCTTCGATGAGTTGCCCGCGCTCGTCTACACCCGCGGCTTCCTCGTCGAGTTCGCGAAGCAGCTTCGCCTCGACCCGGCGCAAGTGCAAAAGACGTATCTTCGTCGTCTGCGCGAGGAGCTCGGCGCGCGCGGCGACCGCCACGCGTACACAGGGCGAGGGCGCGCGTTGAAGGACCCGGCGTGAAGGCAAAGGAGCCCGACGGCGCCGGGTTCGGCGCGCTCCTTTTCGTCGTCGCCCTCGCTCCCCGCGTGTGGGCGGCGCTGGCGCTCTCGGGCGAGCCCGTCTGGGACGGCCACTACTACGATTTCGGGGCCCGCCGCATCGCCGAAGGCTTCGGCTACTCGGACGACCGGAGCATCGACGGTCACGTCGTCTGGCACCCCTGGTGCCACTATCCGGTCGGGTACAGCGCCTTTCTCTCGCTCTTCTATCGCGCGCTCGGGGCGAGCCACGCGGTCTGCGGGGTGGCCAATGCCCTCGTGGGGGCGGCCCTGGCGGTCGCAACGTGGGCCGTAGCTCGACACGCGCTCTCGGGGCCGCGCGCCCGGGCCGCGGGGCTCGTCGTCGCGCTCCACCCCGGCCTGGTCCTTTACTCGGCGTTAGTCATGGCCGAGCCCCTCGCCGCCATGCTGACGCTCGTGGCGTTCTGGCTCGCGGTCCGCGACCCACGGCCGGCTCGCGGGCTCGCGGCGGGGGCCGCCGGGCTCGGGGTCGCAGCCCTGGTTCGGCCGCAAACGCTGCTCTGCGCGCCCTTCCTCGCGGGCCGCGCGGTCCGCGAACGGTGGGGCCGGGCCCGAGCCGTGGCCGCCGCGTGCGCGCTCGCGCTCCTTCCGGTCCTGCCGTGGACGGCCCGCAACTGCCGGGTGATGGACGGGTGCGCGCTCGTCAGCACGAACGCGGGCTGGAACCTGGCCATCGGCGCGTTCCCCCGCGCCACCGGCCGCTTCGAGACGCTTCGCTCGAGCGACGGCTGTCGCGACGTCACCGGGCAGGTGCAGCAGGACCGCTGCTGGCTCGAGTACGGTCTGGACCAGATCCGCCAGCACCCGTGGCGATGGCTGGCGCTCGTCCCGGCCAAGCTCGGTTACATGTTCGACCACGAGTCCTTCGCCGTCGAATACCTCCACGAGGCGCGGCCCGAGGCGTGGCCGGAAGACCGCCGCGAAGGCGTTCGCGACGCGACGACATTCGCCCACCGGCTGCTCTTGGCGGCCGCCGCGCTCGGGGGGATCGCGTTCCCGCTGGGCCGTGGACGGCGAGCCGCGGTCCAGGGCGCGGCCCTGGCGGTGGCGGGCTGCCTCGGCATGCTCGCCTTCTCGGGGCACGGGCCGGTGTTCTGGCCCCTCGCCGTGTTCGCCGCGGTGACGCCGTGCCTGCCGCTGCCGGGTCATCCTCCGCTGTCCCACGCCCTGCTGCTGCTCGTTGCGCTCCTCGGCACGACGATCCTCACGCATGCGGTGTTCTTCGGAGAGGACCGCTACCACCTCGTAGTCACGCCGGTCTTCGCGATCCTCGCCGCCGGCGCGCTCCGTCGCAGCGCATGACGCGTCGCGCGACGCGGGGCGACGGGACACGCGGCCGCTTCGTGACACACTGAACGAGAGAAGTGCGCAGCAGTTCGAGTCGACATGGAGCGGCCTGGGCGCTGGCGGCGGCGCTGGCGGAGGTCTCCTGCGGTTCGGACTCGCTCCACGCCTCGGCTCCTTCTTCGGGCAACGCTGCCAGCTGGCGCTACGAGGTCGCGCTCGAGAGCGGGTCGCGTGCCTTGTCGATCGACGCTTGGCTCCCGCGCGGGTCGCTCGCCGATCTGGTGGTCCGCCACGGCGCCGAGGCGTTCCTGCGCGACGTCCAGATCGAGCACGACGACGGCTGGGAGGACGTCCCCCGATCCGGCGCGGGGGTGCACGCACCGCAGTGCTCGCAAGGTTGCCACGTGCGCTACCGCTTCCGGCTGGCCGAGGCCGCGACGTCGCTCCACGACGCGGACATGGCGATCGCCTGGGGAGATGTCGTCGAGGCCTCGCCGTCGGTGTGGTTGCTTCACCCGACGCTCTCGCCCTCCGGCACGCGATACCGCTTCCACGTGCGCACGCCAGCCGGCTCGTCGTTCGCCACCGGGGTCTTCGAGGCGGGGGAGGGCCGGCCTGGGACGTACGAGGCCGAAGCATCGAGCATCGGCGTGGCTCCTTACGCCGTCTTCGGGCCGGTGCGGGTTCGTCACGTGGAGGCCGTCGAGGGAGCGACCGTGGATCTCGCCATCGCGCCGGCGGGCTACTCGGTCAGCGACGACGCGCTGGTCGCCTGGGTCGCGCGGAACGCGAATACGATGGCGCGCTTTCTCGGTTGCTTCCCGCTCGAGCGGGTGATGGTTCTGGTCGTGCCGGCTGCGGGGAGCGAGGTCCGGCACGGCGAGACGATGGGAGACGGCGGCGCGTCGATTGTCGTCGAGGTCGGCGAGCACGCCGGGGCTTCGGCGCTCGACCGGGACTGGGTGCTTCCCCACGAGCTGGCCCACCTCGCGGTTCCGAGCGTTTCGAGGCGCTACCACTGGATGGAAGAAGGTGTGGCCGTCTATATTCAGCCGATCGCGCGGGCGCGCGCGGGCGAGTTGACGGCCGAGGAGGTGTGGGGACAGTTCGCGCGCGGAATGCCCATCGGCGCGGCGGCGAAGGGGGGCGCGGGGCTAGACGGTTCCTCGAGCTGGGCGCGCACTTATTGGGGCGGCGCCACCTTCTGTCTGCTCGCCGATCTCGAAATCCGGAGGCGAACGGGCAACCGCCTGGGCTTCGAGGACGCCCTCCGCGGCCTTCTCATGTCGGGCGGGAGCATCGCGCAGATCTGGGACTTCGACCGTTTGCTCCAAACGGCAGACGCATCGGTGGGCGCGTCGGTTCTGCGGCCGATGCACCACGAGTTCGGGCTCGAGCCTTGGAGCGTCGACATGGATCGCATCTTCCAGGACCTCGGCGTGATGCTCGACGGCGATGACGTGATCTTGGTGGACGATGCGCCCCTCGCGGCCTTGCGCCGAGCCATTACTCAACCGCATGCCCCCGGCGTGACGGCGCCGGTCGCCTGCCCGTGGGCGGCCCCCGGCCGCATGGCCCAACGCTGAGGTTCGCTTAGTCCGCATGCTCGAGCGAAGCGAGAGAGCGGACTGAGGCCACCCAATAGTCGTGGTAGCGTCCGAGGCATGATCGGTCGCCTGACCGGCCGGGTCGCCGCGCAAGAGGCCGACGCGGTCGTCCTCGACGTGGGAGGCGTGGGCTACGAGCTCGCCGTACCGATGGGGACCCTCGGGCGGGCTCGCGGCGACGAGGGCGGCCGCATCACCCTGTGGGTTCACACGCACGTGCGAGAGGACGCCCTCTCGCTCTTTGGCTTCGCGGACGAGACGGAGCGAGCGGCCTTCCGCGCGCTGCTCGCCGTTTCGAACGTGGGCCCAAAGATCGCGGTCGCCGTCCTCGGGGCGCTCCCTGCCGAGGAGCTGGCCCTGACGGTCGCGCGCCGCGACCTCGCCGCGCTCACGGCGGTGTCGGGGGTAGGCAAGAAGATCGCCGAGCGACTGCTGCTCGAGCTTCGCGATAAACTCCCCTCCGTTCCGACGCGCCCGTTGGCACCCGCCGCCGGCCAGGCCACACCGGGGGGCGGCGCCGACGCCGAAGAACGCCTGCGGAGCGCGCTCACCGGGATGGGCTTCAAGCCGAGCGAGGCAGAGCGCGCCGTCTCGGCGATCGGTGAGCGCGCGCGCAGCGCCCCGATGCCCGAGCTCTTGCGCGAGGCGCTCGCGACCCTCGCTCGGTAGGGTAGGGACCGCGGCCGGCGCGAGACGGCGCGGGACAGGGTGTGATGGTCACGAACACGCGGAGCGGGTGCTCCCCTTTGTTCTCGCCGGGAACGCTTGGTGCCGAAGGAAATGGCGTTCATGGCGGGCAGCCTGAGCACCGCGCGTGCCGCAGTCTGACGGCCGCCCGCTTCGGGAGCAACCGGTCTGCGCGTAGGTAGAAAGCGAGGTGGTCAGCCGACCTCATGTTCGTGCTGCGCCAAAATCTCCAGCCTTCACCGCGGCCCGTCGCGCAACGAACGCTGCGCGACTACCTCGGCGTCAGCGCACCCGTCGTCAGCCGCATGCTGCGCTCCCTCGAGGAGCTCGGCCTCGTCACCCGCTCGCGCCGCGCGTGGGACCGTCGACAGCGTTGGGTC
>DATGJA010000020.1:0-3271 GCA_035295445.1 Polyangiaceae bacterium
CTCCAGACCGAGCGGGACGTCGCGCTCGAGCGAGGCGTCCCGGACCGGCACGGACGGGTTCTCGACCGTGAGCAACGCGGGCGTGATGCCGTATGCGGGGAGGTACTTCGCCAGCTTGAGCACGCGCTGCACGCCGGCGCCGCCGACCGGAGGGAACGAGTACGAGACGATGAGGGCGCGCATGTCGGACCTCACCCGCGGAATTGCACGGTGCATGCCGACGGCGATCATCGGAGCTTGTAGTGCGTGTAGAGAAACACGAGCGCGATGATCGAGGCGTTGGCGGCTGCGACGAGCAACAGGTCGCGCCAACCGAACCGCACGCGGAAGCTCGGATCGTGCGTCCGAATCGACGAGTAGAGCGAGCCGGAAAGACCGACGTAGATCCAGAGGACGTAGTGATAGGCAAAGGACAAGAAGAACATCCCGACGGACAGACCGGCGAACGCCGCCCCCAGGCCCATCGCCAGCGGACGCGCGTCCTGACCACCCGCCGGCGCGACCATGCCCCCTCCGGCGGAGGCCACATGGCGAAGCGCCATGATGGGTATCTTCGATGACAGGTAGACGACGATGCCGAAGAGGAACATGCCCGGTAGGCCGAGCTCGGCGAGCGACAACAGATAGGAGTTGTGCGCCGTCAAGTAGTGGTACTCCCCGAACTGACCCAGCCCGACGCCGAGCACCGGATGCGCGCGCCACATGGCCAGCGCCTCCGACCAACACTCGATTCGCTCGATCGTCGAGCGCGACGCCTCCGCGCCGTCGCGCCCACCGAGGAGCAGAAGGGGAAGCGCGAACACTCCTCCGGCGAGCAGACCGCGAGCGCCGAAGCGCCTCACGAAGTATGCGGCCAGCACGGTCACACACACGAGCTGCCCCCCCCGAGAGCGGGTCAGCACGGCGCACGTCAGCACGACGGCGAACGCGACGGCCGCCACGACGAGGTGCCAAAAAGCTCTACGCCGCGTCTGTCGGAACGCCAGCGCCAGCGGCAGACCGATTCCGCCGGCGAGAGCGAGCTCGTTCGGGTCCTGAAGCACGCCCCGGTACCGCACGCGCCCCTGGCCGACCGACGTCGTGCCCCAAAGGCCAAGGCGTTCCACAAGTACTGTGCGCCGGGCTCGGGATCGCCGAGGTAGCAGTCTCGCTCGGTGGTGCATGGCCTTCCGTCGCGCTTGCCCGTCGTCGCGTCACCAGGAGTCGACTCGTCGACGAGGATGCAGCCCGTCGCGGCGAACCCTTGCTGCGCGCCGACGCCCGACACGAAGACGACCATGGCCAGGACGACGGCGGCGACCGCGTGAAGTCCGCGAAGCGTTTGTAGGCCGTGCGCGATGACCAGGTACAAGGCGATACAGATGGCGAGCTCGGTCATCGGCTTGAGCGCCGCGCGAGGCGATCGGACCAGGACGCCGGCGAAGCTCCAGAGCGCCAAGCAGCCTACCCAAGGTAGCTGCGGCGTAGCGCGTAGCCGCGTATTGCCGACCCTCAGATCGAGAGCGATGCCGAACAGCGCCAGGGCGAAGAACACGTACAGCAGCGGGGCGGCCTGAAGGGCCTCGAAGAACTCCTGGGGGCGCGCGTAAATCAGGATGATGAGGGCGCAGATGGCTGGCAGGGCGAACACGAAGTGTCACCTCGGTTCTGCAACCCATATGCCGTGAGCCGGCCCTTCGCGCCGCCCGCCTTTTCCCGCCCGATTCAGCCGTGAGGCTTCACCTGCGGCCGACGGCGCGCCCCCCCGGACGCACGGTTGCATCTCGGTGCAGCTTCTGCATTCGTCGCGAATGGAGCGGCGTTCGCGCGCGCGCCGCCGG
Organism: Polyangiaceae bacterium; assembly: GCA_035295445.1. Classification (GTDB taxonomy): domain Bacteria; phylum Myxococcota_A; class Polyangia; order Polyangiales; family Polyangiaceae; genus Palsa-1150. Next base: position 1,821 of record DATGJA010000020.1, read on the forward strand.
GCGTTCGACGTCTCGGACGGCAGCGTCGTGCGCGCGGTACGCGGGTTGCACCTGGGGTCGACGAGCTGACGATGCGGGTCCTCATCATGACCAAGATATTCCCCAACCGCGTCGAGCCGCTGTCGTCGCCATTCAATCGTGAGCAGTTCGCGGCCCTCGGGCGGCTCTGCGATGTCGAAGTCTTCGCCACGATTCCATGGTTCCCGGGAGCGCGCACCTTCCGACGTTGGTCTCGCGCCGGGCAGCTGTTCGGGGTCCCTTCGCGAGACCGCATCGATGGACTGACCGTTCGTCACCCGCGCTTTCTCTTCGTTCCCAAGGTGGGCGGCTCTACGGCGGGGCCGCTCTATGCAGCATCGCTGGCTGCGCGCCTTTGGCCGTATCGACGGCGAATGGACGTCCTCCTTGGCTCGTGGGCCTACCCCGACGGTTTCGCGGCCGTGATGCTCGGAAGGCTTCTCCGGGTTCCCTCGGTGATCAAGATCCACGGTTCGGACATGGACGTCGTCGCGCGCCTGCCTGGACCGCGGCGCTACCTGCAATGGGCCCTTCCTCGGGCCGAGCGCGTCGTCGCCGTGAGCCGGCCGTTGAGGGACCACGCCGTGGCGCTCGGCGCCGCGCCCGATCGGGTCGACATCGTGCCCAACGGCGTAGACGTGGCTACGTTCAGGCCAGCCGACCGCGCCGAGGCGCGAAGGGAGCTCGGGCTGCCTTCGGACGCGCGCGTCGTGCTGTACGTCGGGCGCGTCGAACGAGAGAAAGGCGCCGTCGATCTGGTCCGAGCGTTCGGGCTCGGTGCATCGAAACTTGGGGGGACAGAGCTCGTGGTGATCGGCGACGGGTCCGCCCTCCCGGAGTGCCGACGTCTTGCGACCGACCATGGCGCTCCCGTGACATTCAAAGGGGCTCGGCCGCACGAGGAAGTGCCGCGGTGGCTGGCGGCCTGTGACGTGCTCGCGTTACCGAGCTGGCACGAGGGCATGCCGAACGCGGTGCTCGAGGCCATCGCGTGCGGACGGCGCGTCGTTGCGACTCGGGTCGGTGGCATTCCCGATGTCATCGATTCAGATCGGCTCGGCGTGTTGGTTCCCCCCCGGGACCCTCCAGCGCTTGCGGCGGCGCTCGCACGAGCAGCACGGACGCCCTACGATCCGGCGTCCGTTGCCGCGGCCGCAGGGATTCCTGGCTGGGAAAGCAGCGCTCGGCTCCTCCATCGCACCCTGCAGCGCGCCGCCTTCGACCGGCGTGGAGAAGGGCGAGCCAAACCATGTTTGGGCAGCATCTGACCGGCGCGGGCGCAGTTGTCGCGGGCGGGAGTCGCCGTCTCGCGAAGGCGCTCGTTCAGGCGATTCTGCCCCCGTCGCTCGTCGTATGGCGAGGCCCCGCCTCTCTTCGGCGTGTGGCGCTCACGTTCGACGACGGACCGACGCAGCTCACCCGAGCCTATTTGG
>DATGJA010000021.1:0-8384 GCA_035295445.1 Polyangiaceae bacterium
CGTTCTCCGGCTTCATGTCGCGGTGAATGATGCCGGCCGTGTGGGCAGTCTGGAGCGCCCGGAGCGCCTGGATCGTGAAATGGACGGCGCGCGCGGGCTCGATGAGGGGACCGTCGCGCGCGATGACCTGGCCGAGGTCGAGTCCGTCGAGGTACTCCATCACGAGGTACGGCGCCCCGTTCGGGAGTCGACCGACGTCGTACACCTTCACCACGTGATCGCTGTCGATCTGAGACGCGGCGACACCCTCGTTGACGAACCGCTCGACCGCACCTTGGAGCGACAGGACGGCGGGGCTCATGAACTTGAGCGCCACCGGCGCTCGCCGCAGGAGGTGGGTGGCGCGCGCGACGGCGCCCATGCCCCCCTCGCCCAGAAGGCGCTCGACGCGGTACTTGCCCTCGAGCACCTCGCCCGGCTGCGGATAGGGATTGGCAGGACCGTACGACTGCATTGGGGGCGCGTCGCGGGCGGCTGGCGAGCCACCACGCTGCAGTCAGGATAGCGGGGAAGTCGAGCCCGGCCTAGCACCACAAAGCCCGGCATTCGGGCGGAGATTCTCTCCCCCCGAGCCCCCCCAACTTCGATTTCTCGTCACGTTCTCAGGACGTGTTAGGCAGGGGCCCATGTCGGTACCGAAGTCCACACCACTCTCGGGCCATTCGGCCCATCCCGCGCAGTCCGCGCCTCACGTCGCGCGTCTCGACGACATGAACGCTCGAGCGCTCGTCGGCGGCGGGGCCGATCGCATCAAAAAACAACACGAGGGCAGCAAGCTCACCGCGCGCGAGCGCATCGACCTTCTTCTCGACCCGGGGAGCTTCGTCGAGATCGGCCGCTTCGTCGTCCATCGGTGCGCCGACTTCGGGATGGACGAGCAGAAGGTCCTGGGCGACGGCGTCGTCACGGGACACGGACTGATCGACGGCCGCAAAGTCTTCGTGTTCGCACAAGATTTCACCGTGTTCGGCGGGAGCTTGAGCGGCGCCTACGCCCAGAAGATCTGCAAGGTGATGGATCTCGCCACGAAGGTGGGCGCGCCGGTAATCGGCCTGAACGACTCCGGCGGAGCGCGCATCCAAGAAGGTGTCGAGTCCCTTGCCGGCTACGCGGACATCTTCCTCCGCAACACCTTGGCCAGCGGCGTCATCCCGCAAATCAGCTGCGTCCTTGGCCCGTGCGCGGGCGGCGCGGTGTATTCGCCCGCCATCACGGACTTCGTCCTCATGGTCGAGGGGACCAGCTACATGTTCATCACCGGCCCGGACGTAATCAAGGCCGTCACGCACGAAGAGGTCAGCAAAGAGGACCTCGGCGGCGCGTTCACGCACGCGTCGAAGAGCGGCGTCTGCCACTTGACCTCGCCGGACGACAAGACCTGCCTGGCCCAGACGCGCGAGCTCCTGTCGTTCCTTCCGGCCAACAATCGGGAGGATCCGCCGTTCTGCCCGACGCAAGATCCCCCGACGCGCGAGGTGCCCGCGCTCGATTCGATGATCCCGCTCGACCCCGCCAAGCCCTACGACGTGAAGGACGTCGTGAGGGCGGTCGTCGACGACGCCCGCCTTTTCGAGATCGCCGAAGCCTACGCGCCCAACATCGTCGTCGGATTCGCGCGAGTCGGCGGGCGCGCGGTCGGCGTCGTGGCCAATCAGCCGGCCATCCTCGCGGGGGTGCTCGACATCCACTCGTCGATGAAGGCGGCCAGGTTCGTGCGTTTCTGCGATTGCTTCAACATCCCCCTCGTGACGTTCGTCGACGTGCCCGGGTTCATGCCCGGAACGGACCAGGAATACGGGGGCATCATCAAGCACGGCGCCAAGCTGCTCTTCGCCTTCGCGGAGGCGACCGTGCCCAAGGTGACCGTGATCCTGCGCAAGGCGTACGGTGGGGCCTACGATGTCATGGCGAGCAAGCACATTCGCGCCGACGTCAACCTGGCGTTCCCGACCGCCGAGATCGCGGTGATGGGCCCCGAGGGCGCCGTAAACATCGTTCGTCGCGCGGAGATCGCGCAGTCCGCCGACCCGGACAAGGCGCGCGCGGCGTTCGTCCTCGAGTATCGAGAAAAGTTCGCCAACCCATACAAAGCGGCGGAGCTGGGTTTCATCGACGAGGTGATTTACCCGTGCGCTCTTCGAACACGGCTCCATCAGAGCCTCGAGGTCCTCAAGGACAAGCGCGACTCGAACCCGCCGCGGAAGCACACGAACATACCGCTCTAAAGTCCGCACGCTCGAGTGAAGCGAAGAGAGCGGACCAGGGAGACCCTTCGCTCCCGACCCAAGGTTTGGAGGGAGTTCTGCTCTCCCCGGTCCCCCGGCGTCACCCGCGTGTATCGCGGTTGCCTTTGGTCCGTCCAAGCCGCATGCGTGCGTTGATCCTGGCGCAGGCGGTCGTCACCTGGGTAGCTCCCGCGCCGTCGCCCGCCTCCCCACCGCCGGACCCGCCCGCGGCGGTCGACATCTGCCAAGTGACGCCCGAGGCACCGCAGTGCCAAGCGAGGCAGCGGAGCATCATGCTGAACAACCTCGAGCAAGGGCTCGGGTCGGGCCACTCCAAGACCGACGAGAAAGGGGAGGAGCCCGTGACGCAGGTCCAAGTGCGTGCGCCTGCGCCCCCGCGGAGCGCGTCGGACTGGCAGGTCGATCCCGACGTGATTTCCTCCGTTCCGCACGAGACGGGCGCAGACGTTCTCGGGACGCTGCCGGGCGTATACGTCAGCAACCGCAGCCTTCTGGGCCAAGCCCCCCGCCTTTCCGTGCGGGGGTTCGAGGGGACCAGCGGTCAAGACATGGAGATCTTCGTCGGCAACGTCCCGATGAACCAGGTCTCCAACGTGCGAACCCCCGGGTACGCCGACATGCGCCTCGTCATTCCCGAGACCATCCGCTCGGTCAGCATCACGCACGGACCCTACGACCCGCATCAAGGGGACTTCTCGATCGCGGGCTCGACCCACATGGATCTGGGCCTCGAGAACCCCGGCTTTCTCGGAAAGGCGTCCGTTGGGTCCTTCGGATCTCGCCGTGCGGTCCTCGCCTTCTCGCCCCCGGTGGACGACCACGGGTGGAGCGACTCGTTCGCCGCCATCGAGACCTACGCCATGGACGGGCCGGGCTCGGGACGCGCCGGGCAGCGCACGTCGTTCGTCGGACAACTCTCGTACATGCACTCCGACATGTCGTGGCGCCTGTTCGTGCTCGCTGGAACGGCGCGGTTCGATTTCCCCGGGCTCCTCTCCGCGCGGGACGTGCGGGACGGAGAATACCCCTACTCGGCCCTCTCGCCGCTCGGGCGGGATCTGACCTCGCAGACGCACGTCGGCAACGAGTTCGAGTGGGTGATCAAGCGGGGCACCCTGACGCTCGGCGCGTTCCTCTCGATGACCAAGATGCAGATCCACGAGGACCTGACGGGCTTCGTGCTCGACGTGCTTGCCGGGCTGCCTCCTGCGAACTCGGATGACGCGGAGCAGGTCAATGAGGCCACCACGTATGGCCTGAACATCGCGTACCGGCACCCGGTCAAGCTCCTGTCCGACCGCGATCGAATCGAGGTGGGATCGTACGCTCGCATCGACACGATCGACCAGACCGACACGCGCCTTCACTCGGACGGGACGATCGACGCGCGGACGATCGACGCGACGATCGACGCAACGAACATCGCCGGATACGTCGACACCGCCGTGTACCCATTCCAGCGCGTCGTCGTTCGGGGCGGGGCGCGCGTCGACTCGGTCGCCTACTCCGTGACCAACCACCTCGGCGACGAGGGGCTCGATCGGACGACCGCGGGGGTGAACCTCGGCGGCAAGGCCATGGCCGACTACGCCGCCGGGCACGGCGTGCACGTCGTGGCGAGCTACGGCGAGGGCTTCCGCTCGCCCCAGGCGCGCGACCTCGTGGAGGGCCAGCGCGTGCCGTTCGCCACAATCCAGAGCGTCGAAGCGGGCGCGCGAATGAAGACCGGCAAGAAGTGGCAAGGTTCACTCGTCGGCTTCGCTTCTTGGCTGAGCCAGGACCGAGTCTTCGATCCCCTCGTGCGCGAGAGCACGCCGACCCCGTCGTCGTCGCGGCTCGGCGCGGCGGCGGCGCTCGCGTTCCGCCTGGGCATCTTCGGCACCAACGTCAGCGTCACGTACGTACGCGCGGTCTTCACGGGGTCCGACGATCGCTTCCACGACGGCAACGGCGTCCCGTACGCGCCGAGCTTCGTCCTTCGGGACGACGTGTTCGCGATCGTGCCCCTTGGCCGACTCTCGGATCGTCCCGTGGTCGGGCGCTTCGGCGTCGGCCTTCAAGAAGCGGGGGGCGCCGTGCTTCCGGGCGGAGGAGCGGCGGCCAACGTGATGTACGTCGACGCCCTCGCAAGCGCCTCGTGGCGCGAGTTCGAGCTCGGCCTCAACGCGATGAACGTCTTCAACCAGCGTTACGACGACGTCGAGTACTTCTATAGGTCCAACTTCGCGCCGAGTGCGTCGCTACCCCCGCCCGCCGCACGTGTGCTTGTGGCGCCCCCGGCGAGCGTCTTCGCCACGCTGTGCGTCCAGTTCGACTTCGAAAAACCCGAAAAGGCTGAGGCTCTTTGACGAATTCAGTCAGCTCGCGGTCGGAGCGAGAAGGAAGCGGGGGCGGTCGATCTTGTCGGCGATGGGGTGCAGCCGCGGCTGCTCGTCGATGAACGAAAGCATGGTCCGGGCAAGCTCGCGGTAGCGATCGCGGTCGAAGGTGCCGCGAAGGAGCTCGACACGCAAGAAGATGGCTGCCGTTTGCGCCACGTCGCAGAGGCAGTACGCCTTGACTTCCTCGAGCCGGCCCGCCTCCACCATGGGACGCACCTGCGAGCCGTCGATTCCGACCTTGCCCGGGAAACCGACGAGCCGCGCGTAGACGTCGAGGCGTGCGTTCTTGGCGGCCCCGAAGTCGGCGAGGAAGTCCATGAGATCAAAGTGCCCCTCCGTGGAGTAGCGATACCGGGTGTTGCGATCCGTGAACCACCAGGGCATGGCGACGCCGTGGCGCAGGGCGCGGCTCGTAATGACGGGCATGTCGAACGCGCGACCGTTCCAGGTCACCACGGTGGGTTTGCGCGAGTCGAGCCACTCGGCAAAGTCCGCCAGCATCTCGCCCTCGCTCTTGTGCTCTCCCGCTACGCCGAGGCGCTTGGGCGCGTGGTCCTCGAGAAGCATGCAACCGAGGGTGACGATCTGGTTGGCCGGAGGCGGCGGAATGCGATCCGGACCTTGCGGACGCAGGGCCTGTCCGTCGGCGGGCGCGTCGTCGTCCAACTTCGGAATCTGGAGTTCCGGATCCGGGATCGTCTCGATGTCGAGCACCAGGTGAGCGGACATGAAAACTTGGCCCTCCCGTGTCCCATTCTCTAACAGGTTCTCGAGCACGATCCCTGGCCGGAGCCGGGACCACGGAGGATGAGATGAGCACCGAGGATCGCCGCGCGCCGGGAGCAGCGCGCATTCCGTTCGAAGCGCTGGTCGAGGTGGGTGGTGCCCTGGGGCCGTCCTTCGAGGCGCAGGCGGTCGACATCTCCGAGGACGGCATGCAGATGCGGACGGCCTACCTGCCGGAAACTGGGCAGCCCCTGACGTGCCGGTTCGATGGCGGCCCCGGCCAGAGCGTCCTCGCCTCGGGCGAAGTGGTGTGGGCCCACGGGGCTGACCGTGGCGGTGAGTTCGCGGTCCGCTTCACCGACATGGACGCCGAGAGCGTCGATTCGCTGAAGCGCATCTGCGGCGTCGATCGCCCGAAGCCGGTCCAGCCCGGGGCGAAGGTGCGGCTCCACATCGAGGGCCTGGCTTCGCCGATGCGCGCGAAGATCCGGGACGCGCATACGAGCGCAGTCACGGTCGGGAGCGATCTCGGCTTCCTGCAGGTCGGGCGCCAGCTCGAGCTCGAAGACTCGCACAGCGGCGACAAGCGTCCCGCGTGCATCGATCGCGTCGACGTCACGGTCGATCCGACGTCCCACGTGCCGCAACTCGTGGTGACGTTGCGCTATGCGGACGTGGCGCCCGCGGAGGCGCCCTCCGCGCCGGTCGGCATGGGTCGGTCCGCCGTCGACCCCCCACGGCAGGGCGACGACCTGGCGGCCGTCGAGCAGGCGTCGGCGCAGATGAAGAGCGCCTTTGCGCGCAACGCGGCCCGTGTGGGTCCCGCCATCATGCAGCTCGCGAAGCGTGCGGCGACCACGGCGACTCTGCTCGCGCGGCGACGGGGACGCGGGGACGACGCAGGCCCGCGCCGCACGACGGCGCCTGCACCGGGCGGGGGCCTGCACACGAGCGGGCGTCGCGTCGTGCGCGGGGATACCGCGTCCGCGAGCGACGCGCGCAAAAGTCAGGAGGGTGAGGAAGCGTCCTCGACTCCGAGGTCGGCGAAGTCCACCCGGCGCCGCGCCCTGATCGCGGGGAGCGTCATGTCCGCGGCGATCGCGGGCGCCATCGTCATGAAGAAAGTGCATCACGAGCCGGCCGCTCCGCCACCCGGGGCCGCCGCGGTCGAATCGGCTGCGTCTGTGGTCGCCGCCGCGGGCGAACCTGCCGCGCCGCTGGCTGCGCCGCCGATCACCGCGGGTCCCGCGGCCCCCGAACCCGGCGCTGCTCTCGCCACCACCGCCTACGGCGACGACGGCGCGGACACCGCAGCCAAGCACAAGAAGCACCCGCGCGTGGCGCCGTTCGGTAATGGCCCCGTGCACCACGGCAACGTCTTGCATTTGAAGATGGATGCTCCCATCGAGTCGATCGAGGGGGCGCAGCAACCGACGGGCTTCACCGTGAAGCTCCCGGGCCGGCGGTCGCTGGAGGCGGCGGCGCCCTTGGCGGCGCGCGACTCGCGCATCGCGGCGATCAAGGTTTCGAATGATTCTGCGGGCGCAGAGCTCACGGTCAACTTCAAGGACGGCGTGCCGAACTACCAAGTGAGTGCGCACAACGACACGCTTTCTATCGCGCTGGCGCCGGTCGGGCTCCTCGAGGAGACGACCGCGAAGAAGGATGACAAGGGAACGAAGGCGCCCAAGCACGCTCGGCACGAGCGCGAGCACGAGGCAAGGGGCAACGCCGACGAGCGTTGAGACGGACTCGCACCGCTACCGTCGGCCGCGTCCCTTACGCGTGGTGCGCGCGAGGGCCGTCCGTCCGGTGGCGACGAGGTCCCATCCGTCGCGCTCGCCCCGGGCAAGGCGCAGCGCGCCGGCGAACGCGATCATCGCCGCGTTGTCGGTGCAGTTCACGGGCGGCGGGATCGTGACCGAAAGGCCGTGGGCCCTTCCGAGCTCGGTCACGCGTCGTCGTAGCTCGCGATTGGCCGCCACCCCCCCCCCGACGACTACGTCCGTTACGCCCTCCCGGAGCGCTGCGGCGACCACTTTGGCGGCCAGCGTTCCGGTGACCGTCGCCTGGAAGGCGGCGCACACGTCCGCCACCTCTTGGTCCGAGAGGGCCTCGCTTCTCGCCTCGACGAGGCGGGCCACTTGGGTCTTAATGCCGGAGAAGCTCATCTCGGCCGAGTCCTCCGCGGCCATGGGCGCCTTGAGCTGGACGCGGCGAGCGTCGCCGCTCGCGGCGAGGCGATCGACCTGCGGTCCTCCCGGGTAACCCAGGCCGAGGATCTTCCCGATTTTGTCGAACGCCTCGCCGGCGGCGTCGTCCCGGGTCGCGCCGAGCTCGGCGATCGCGTCGGACCGCAGTGCCTCGACGCGGTAGAGCGCCGTATGCCCGCCCGAGGCCAATAGGCACACGAACGGAAGGCGGGGAGCGGCGAGGTCGTGTCCGTCGCGCCGCACGAACGCCGCCAGAAGGTGGCCGACCAGGTGATCCACGCCGACCAGCGGCTTTCGAGCCCCCCACGCGATCCCCTTCGCGGCCTGGACACCGACGAGCAGGGCGCCCACCAGGCCCGGACGGTGCGTCACCGCGACGCCCTCGATCTCATCGAGGCCGAGCCGAGCCGCGGTCAGCGCGGCGCGTACGACGGGGCCCAAGCTGCGAAGGTGATCGCGCGACGCCAGCTCCGGGACGACCCCGCCGTACTCGGCGTGCAAGCCCACCTGCGAGTGCACGACGTCGGCGTGGACCCGTCCGGTGTCGTCGACGATCGCCGCCCCAGTTTCGTCGCAGGACGACTCGATGCCTAGTACAAGCATGGCCCGTGCTGCCGCGAGAGCGCGAACACGGCAAAGAGGTTTCCACCGGCTGCGGTGGTCGGGCCGCCGTCGGCCGTCACGCCGGGCGCCCCCCGCAGCAGGCGCACTTCGACGTTGCCGGATTGCATGAGTGACACCACGACGAACACATCGTCCCCGTTACCGTCGCCGAAGGGCGTGCTCGCCGTCGCGACGTAGACGAGGTTCTTGAGGCG
>DATGJA010000022.1:0-2804 GCA_035295445.1 Polyangiaceae bacterium
CCTCTGGCGGGGAAGTACCCGGCGAAGCCGGGGGATGAGGAGGCGAATCGGCCCCTCCGTCGGGCTGCGCCCGACACCTCCCCACTGCGTGGGGAGGAGAAAGCCCGATACCTCGCCACTCCGTGGGGAGGAGAAAGCCCATACACCTCCCCACTGCGTGGGGACGGCGGACAGCTGGAGAGTTAGTCCAGCCTCCGGGCGAGCTTGACGACCACGAGCCGGAGGCGCCCCGGGCCGAGCGATCTCGCAACCATCGTGAGAATCGGCCTGAGGATCAGCACATCGGGCTCAACGGGACGTGGGGTGGAACGGTTACGCCCGGGTTCAACCGGGGGAGCTTAAACGAAAGATCCGGGCTCAGCGACCCCCGTGGACGTATTTCGTCAGCCGCCCGACACCCTCTTCGAGATCGGCGTCCGAGCTTGCCAGGCTGATCCGGACGGCACCCGCCGCAACCTGCCCGAAAGCCGTTCCTGGCGCCACGGAGACGCCCGTGTCGCGGAGCAGTGCGAACGCGAAATCCCGAGAGGCCAGGCCTGATGGCGACACGTCCGCCATGCAGTAGAAGGCACCGGCCGGCTCGGCTATGAACAGCCCTGCCTCCTTGAGGATGCCGACGACGAGGTCGCGCCTTCGCCGGTATGCGCCGACCATCTCGGCCACGCAGTCCTGGGGCCCCTCGAGCGCCGCCTCGCCGGCGACCTGGCTGATCGTCGAGACGCACGACGAGTTCGATTCCAGAACCTTGGTCGCCGTGTCGATCAGCTCAGCCGAGCCGGTCACGTAGCCGAGGCGCCATCCCGTCATCGAATAGGTCTTGGAGAATGTGAAAACCGTCGCGATGCGCGGATCGTCGGGCGCGAGCGTGGCGGCGCTCGTGGTCGAACCGTCGAGAAGGATCTGGTCGTAGCACTCGTCGCTGATGAGCCAGAGGTTGTGCCGCTGGGCGAGGTCGACCATCGCCTCGATCGTCTGCCTGCGATAGACGGCGCCCGTAGGGTTGTTGGGGCTGTTGACGATCATGACCTTCGAGCGAGGAGTGATCAGGCTGGCGAGCGCGTCGAGGTCCGGCTCGAATCCCATGGCCGGCGGGCAGGGGTAGAACACTCCCCGCGCGCTCGTCCAGGAAAGCATCATCCGGTAGTTCGGCCAGCCCGGATCCGGCAGAAGCACCTCATCGCCAGGCTCGACTACGGCGGCCAGGATTGCGGCGATCGCTCCCACGCCACCGGCTGCGCACGCGATGCGATCGGTGGAGGTCGTGATGCCGTTTACCCGCGCGAGCTTCGCGACCAGCTTCTCGCGCAGGGACAGGATCCCCTGCGTGTGGGTGTAGAACGTCTTGTTCTCGTCGATCGCGCGCTTGCCGGCTTCCTTGACGTGCTCGGGCGTGGGGAAGTCAGGCTGGCCGACGTCGAGCCGGATCGCGCCCGGGGTCAGCAGGGCCTGGTTCGAGATTTCCCGGATACCGGAGTGGGCGGCTTCGGACGGGAGATGCGCGAGGGAGGGAAGGGCGATTCGTGCCATTGCAGTGGATAGACTATCTCGGGGTCCGCCACACCCAATCAAAACGATGCCGCACGCCCCGAATACCTTCGTCCATCTCCACAACCACACCGAGTACTCGCTGCTCGACGGCGCGAGCCGGATACCGGCCATGGTCAAGCGTGCCGCGGAGCTCGAGATGCCCGCCCTTGCGCTCACCGACCACGGCGTGATGTACGGCGCAATCCACTTCTACAAGGCCTGCCGCGATGCCGGCATCAAGCCGATCATCGGTTGCGAGGTCTACGTCGCGCCCCGATCCCGCCTGCTGCGCGAGGGCCGCGTCGACCGGGACCCGAACCACCTCACGCTGCTCGCCGCGGACCACGAGGGCTACGTGAACCTCATGAAGCTCTGCACCGTCGGCCAGATGGAGGGGATGTACTACAAGCCCCGTATCGACAAGGAGATCATGGCCGAGCACTCGCGAGGCCTCATCGCGCTCTCAGGCTGCCTGCAGGGCGAGGCGGCGAGCCGGATCGTGGACGGTGACCTCGAGGGCGCCCGCGAGTCGGTGGCGACGTATCGCGACATCTTCGGCAAGGACCGTTTCCTGCTCGAGGTGCAGAGACATGGCATCGACAAGCAGGCCGAAGTGAACACGATGCTCGCGAAGCATGGCAAGGAGTTCGGACTTCGCGTCTGCGCCACAAACGACCTGCACTACGTGCACCGCCACGACTCGGAGGCCCACGACGTCCTTCTGTGCCTCCAGACCGGAGCCCGCTTCAACGACCCGAACCGGTGGCGGTTCTCGACGCAGGAGAACTACCTCAAGACGCCGGCGGAGATGCTGGAGGCGTTCGCCGACATGCCGGAGGCGCTGGCGAGCACCATCGAGGTCGCGGACCAGGTCGACCTCAAGCTCAACCTCGGCGTCTCGCTGCTGCCGCCTTTCGACGTTCCCGATGGGCTCAAGCCCGACGAGTACCTCCGCAAGCTCGTCCTCGAGGGAATGGGCTGGCGCTACGGAGAGCCGAGTGCGCTGGCGAAGGAGCGTGCGGACCAGGAGCTCTATGTCATCAGCCAGACGGGGTACGCGTCGTACTTCCTGATCGTCTGGGACTTCTACAACTTCGCACGCAAGCAGGGCATCGTGGTCGGGCCAGGCCGCGGGAGCGCCGCCGGAAGTCTTGTCTCGTACTGCCTCGGCATCACGAACCTGGACCCGCTGCACCACGGCCTCATCTTCGAACGCTTTCTCAACATCGACCGTGTTTCGATGCCTGACATCGACTGCGACTTCTCGGTGGAAGGTC
>DATGJA010000023.1:0-26174 GCA_035295445.1 Polyangiaceae bacterium
GGGTGGTGCAGCCGCCGCCTCACGCTTACCAGACGAAGGACGGGAGACAGGTCGACGTGCCCGCCGGATATCGCCTCGTCGACGGAGGGGCTCGCATTGCATTCGAGATCGCTCCTTACGACCGCAGCCAAGCACTCGTGATCGATCCCGTGATCGCGTACGGGACGTATCTCGGTCAGAGCGGCGGCGACAAAGGCGCGGCGATCGACGTGGATTCGTCCGGGAGCGTCTACGTCGCGGGGACGGTCTACGCGGCCGATTTTCCGCCGGGCAGCGGCCCTTACGCGTCCTACGTCGCGGGGTCTCCGACTTGCTTCGGCAGTTCGCCCGCTGTGGCCAAGGCGAACATTCTTTGCGGCGAGAACGTGTTCGTCGCCAAGCTCAACCCCGCCGGCTCGGCGCTCGATTATGCAACCTACCTCGGTCCGACCGCGGAGGGGGCTGCGCTCGCCGTCGACCATGCGTCCGGCGCCGTGTACGTCGCGGGAGCCGCCAACGTGCCGGGATTCCCGACGCAGAATGCGCTCTACCCGACCGCGCCGAGTGGCCAAAGCGGCTTCGTGGCGGAGCTCGCGCCCTCGGGTTCGTCCCTCGTGTTCTCCACCTATTTCGGAGGAAACGGCACCACTGGGATTACGGCCCTCGCCCTCGACGCCGCCAAGAACATCCACGTCGCCGGGCAAGCGGGGTTCGGCCTGCCCACGAAGAACGCCTTCGATTCGGCGTACGACAACGGCGCGTGCCCCACGCTGGCGGGCCAGACCGGCCCCAATCCCAACTACGCGTGCAATCAGTGGGATGGCTTCGTGGCAGAGATGGCCCCTTCGGGTGCGGGCCTCATTTATTCGAGCTACCTCGGGGGCACCGGCACGGACGCCGTGCTGGCCTTGACGACGACGCCCGGCGGCGATGCGTTCGTGACCGGTACGACGAATTCGACGGACTTTCCGACCAAGAACGCGCTCTACGCGGGACCGACCCTCCCCGTGGCGGGGGAGTCGAACGGGTTCGTCGCGCACGTCGGAAGCACGGGCGACCTCGTGTACTCGACCTATCTCGGCGATAACGGCGGCGCACGACCGACCAGTATCGCCGTGGATTCGGCGGGGAACGCGTACGTCGGCGGCGCCGGAGCGTCCGTGGTGCCGGAGACGGCGGGCGCCTATCAGGGCACCGGCGACTGGTTCATCGCGAAGTTCAACCCGCAAGACTCCGCGGTCGTGTTTCTGGCGGTCGGAGTCGGGGGGCAGAACCTCACGCTGGATGGCCAAAATAACGTTTGGTACACAGCGGGCGGCACGACCGTGGGTGAGCTGAGCGCCGACGGATCGCGCAAGGTCTTCGAGTATTCGCTGCCCCTGGCGACCGGCACTTGCGGCGGTGGAGGCATGGCCCGGGACGATGCGGCAAGCGTGTACCTCCTGGCCGAGTTGTGCATCGGAGGGGCCGCCGACGCCGGGACGGCCGGCAGCTTCGAACCGGTCGGGCCCTCGAACTTGACCATCTCCCAGGAGGTCCCTTTCGTTGCGAAGATCACGCTCGACGACGTGGACGGTGGGTCGAGCGACGTCGATTCCGGGGCAAGCGGCGGGAGGCAGAACGCCGATGCGGGCGCCGTCGCCTCGGACGGGAGCGGACCGGACGTGGCGCTCGGAGCCTCGAGTAGCCATGGCGACGCCGAAGGGGGTACGCCGGACGACGGCGCATCCGGGGCGGCCGACGGCAGCGCGTCGGGGCCGGACGACGGCAGCGATGCGGGCGTAGGTGCCAACGCGGCGCGAAGCGCACGAGGGGGCTGCGCTCTCGTTCCCTCCGACGCGGGCGGCCACCGCTGGGCGCTGGGGGTGCTCGTCGGAGCCGTGGCGAGGCGCAGGGCGAGGTCTCGTCTCGCGCGGAACCCCCGTCGCTCGTGAAGCAGTCGTCCCTATCTCGTCCAACGTGAACCAACGGCTCGCGGCCGGAGAAGGCCGGGTCATGGGTCCTCCGATGATGTGCCGACGACGCATCTTGCAGATGGCGGCGCTCGGTCTGGCGTCGGCACGCTGCGGTCCGAACGCCGTTCAGCCGCCCGCGATCGGCAATGTTCTCGCCGGAAACGCGTCCGCGCTCTTGGTAGGCTCGCTCCGCGCGGTGGGAACCGAGCCGCTCGCGATCGGCCGAGACGCCGGCGGCGTGTACGCCGTGACGCTCGTGTGCACGCACGCCGGATGCTTGGCGGGCGTGGACGCCGAGGAGATCATTTGCCCGTGCCACGGATCGAGGTTCGACGCGAACGGCGCCGTTCTCCGCGGGCCGGCGTCGGCGGCGCTCGACCACTTTGCCGTGAGCGCCGACCCGTCGGGCAACCTCACCATCGAGACGGGCACCGTGGTGGACGCCTCGACGCGGCTCAAGGTTTGACTGCGCTCTGAAGTTCTCCGGGGCGGTGACCCTCACCCTCCCCAAATCTTACCCCCGCGCGGCGCGCCTCGGATGGGCCCGCGGCTTCTCGGCATCGAGCAGCATCTTTCCCCAGCGGCGGATCGCCTCCGCGACCTCGCGGAAGCCGCGGCCCGCGGGGGTGAGCTCGTAGCTCACCCGGACGGGCGGCCCCGGATAGACCCGGCGGACGACCAGCGACCGAGCCTCGAGCTCCTTGAGACGCGCCGCCAGCATCCGGTCGGCGATCGCCGGCACGCGCGCCGCGACCTCGCTGAAGCGCAGGGGCCCGTCTTCGAGGACCGCAATGATCATTGCATTCCAGGACTTGGTGAGGATGTCGAGGGCCGCGAGGTACGTGGCGCAAAGGAGCGGATCTTCGGTCACGACCTCAAGTATGCAGCTTGCGCCAGGGAAGGAAAGTGCGTCCCGGTCAGCAACTAACTTTGAGTAAGTAACATCGAAACGGGAAGAGAGGAGAAATCCCAATGAAATCCCGTACCGTCGTCGCCGCCGCCCGTCTCCTGCTCGGGCTCATCTTCTTCGTCTTCGGCCTCAACGGCTTCCTGCACTTTCTGCCGCAGCCGCCGCTGAGCGGCCCGCCCGCGGCGTTCTTCGGCGCGCTCTTGGCAACCGGGTACATGATCCCGCTCCTCAAGGGCACGGAGGTGATCAGCGGAGCGCTCCTGCTCTCGGGTC
This sequence comes from Polyangiaceae bacterium, assembly GCA_035295445.1. GTDB lineage: Bacteria > Myxococcota_A > Polyangia > Polyangiales > Polyangiaceae > Palsa-1150. The sequence goes on from DATGJA010000023.1 coordinate 3,118, forward strand.
GCTACGTACCCCTCGCGCTCACGCTGCTCGCGCCGGTCATCGTGAACATCGTCGCGTTCCACGCGTTCCTCGCGCCGTCGGGGATCGCGCTGCCGCTCGTCGTGCTCGCGCTCGAGATCGGCCTCGCGTGGACCTACCGGGCGTCGTACCGCGGCGTCCTGGAGGCTCGAGCCGAAGCGGGCGACCCGCCGTCCGAGCGCACGCCCCACGGGCGCGCCACCGCGGCTCACGCGTGACTCGCGCCCGTCGAGTGGGTGCTGCCATGGTGGTGAACCGACTCGTCGTGCGCTCCAGCCAAATTTAGCGGCAGACGCCGCTGTTCCGGCACGTGCCACTGCAGCAGTCGGAGCCGCGCATGCACATGGCGCCGGGGGCGCCCGCGTCGCAGGCCCTTCCGGAGCCGCTCCCCGAGCCTGCGCTTCCCGAGCGACAGACGTTGTTCCCGGTGTCGCAATTGTCGTTGCAACAATCGGAGTTCCGGTTGCATTGGTCGCCTGGACTGCCGCAGCCTGCGTCCGATCCGCCGCGGCCCGAGCTTGTGCCGGAGGACGCCATCGTGCAGATGGTGGAGTTCGACACGTAGCAAGTGGCCGTCACGAGGTTGCAGCAATTGGCGCCGCCGCTCGGAGCCACCGCGCACTGAGCCTGGCAATCCGCATCCGACGCGCACGGACAACCGAGAGCGCCGCTGCTGCTCCCCGATGAGCTCGGGCTTCCCGAGCTCGACGAGCCGCTGCTGGTCGACGAACCGGACCCTCCGAAGAAGGAAGGTACGTCCGGTCCCGCGTCGTTGGCGCCACCCCCGCTCCCACCCGTCTGGCCAGAGCTTCCGCACGCCCAGACGGTTCCGAGACACGCCGCGAACGCCCATCCACATGCTTTGATCATCTTGCCTCCGTGCCCCCTGCCGCCGCGTCGAGCGGCGCTTCGGTCATCATCGCCCGAGGTAGCGCGGCCGCCGCTCCCACAAGGCGCGAGGAGGGACGCCGCGGTGAGAGCGCCAGCCGCTGCGCTGGATTCGACGCACAAATCGAGCCCGCGAAGTCTACCCTCATCGAGCCTGCCTTCGAGGTCGCTTGAGCCGGACAACGCGAGAAGCAACTGCGTGAGGGGGGGCAGCCCCCCTGGCCAGGTGATGCCCGAAGCCCGCAGAGGCCCTCTGACCGCTCAGGGCCCCGGCCAGGTGAGGTCGAGCGCCGACCCACGCGGGGTGGCCTTCCACCGTCCGAGGAGGTTGCGCATCCGCTCTTGGACGGCGAGCACGAACGCCTCGGTGAGCCACGACGGCATCGTGGAGCCCAGAGACGACGCGAACCGGTTCATGCCCGCGACGACCTCGGCCGCCGGCATTCCCTTCACGCTCGACGTGAGGGCGCCGACCACTTGTTCGATCGCTGCCATCTCGTCGTCCATCGGCCGCGTTCGATCGTTCATCTCGGCGAGCGTCGCACCCGCCGCGAGACGCCCCCAGAAGCCCGACTGCACGCCCGCCTCGACCTCCACCGCGTAGTGCAGAAGGTCGTGCGTGAGATAGCTGCGCGTCTCGCAGTCGAAGGTCTCCCACGATTCGGGGGCCCGGGAGACAGCCAGCTCGTGCCGTTCGTCCGTGAGCTTCTTGAACAGAATGCGCATGGGGATCACGCGGCCTCGAATCGCGCGCCTCACTTCACCTCGGTCGCCTCGAGGATCGATTCGATGAGCGGCCGCTCGGCGATCTCGTGCGACGCGGGGACGATCGATTTGAGCTCGAAGCCGCGATCCGGCGCCATGAAAAAGCACATGCGAACGTTCATCTTCGTCACGCGCTGCGCGACGAACGAGCCTTCCACCTCGAGGCCCGGATACGCCTTGAAGCACGACCGCCGGCGACGATGCGTCTCCGTATAGACGTCGCCGCTCGCCCGGATGCTCTTCGTCATCGCGTTGATGAGTACGCGCGAAAATCCGTCGACGTCGTCCGTGATGGGGGGCGGCCCCGCCGGTTGCATGGGATCGACGGTATCTCAGCTCACGCGCTCCCGGTGCGATAAGGCGTCGCTTGCCCGGGATCTTCGCGCGGCCGACGTGTAGGCTACCCCGAGTGCGCGGCGCGCGATCCCTCGATACCCTTGCGCGCCTATCGCCCGCCGCGAGCCGCGTCGCCGCGTACGTCGCCGCCCTCGGGATGGGCGGCGCGTTCTTCTATCACCTGGCGACCCACTCGCAGGCGTACCTCGGCCTCTTCGCGGACGACTTCTTCTACTACGTCGTCCTCGCCGACAACCTCGTGCGCCTGGGGAGGCTCACCTTCGACGGGCTGACGCTCACCAACGGTTTTCACCCGCTCTGGTTCTTGATCATCCTGGTCGTGCGGATCTTCGCCGGTGGCCTCGGCACGGCGTTCTTCGCCGCCGTGGCGGTCCTCCTGACCGGCGCGATGCTGGCGACCTACGAGGCCCTCCGCGCCTTCGCGGTGTCCCTCGGCGCATCCCCGGCGGTCGCGGGCCCGGCCGCAGCGCTCCTCGTTCCGGCGGCCAACGCGCTCATCCCGATGGGCATGGAGATCGCCGTGGCGATCCCGCTCTTTGCCGCGTTCCTGGCCCTCGCCGCCCGCGCCAGGCTGCCCCTCACCTCGCGCGACGCCGTCAAGCTCGGGGTGCTCGGCTCGCTCACGGTCCTGGCGCGGCTGGACCTCGCGCTCGCCGTGGCGATGGTCGTCGGCGCGTGGCTCCTCCTCGCGCGCCCGCGGGCGGCCGCTGCGGCGCGTACCCTCGGGGCGTTCGCGTGCGGCGGGATCGCGTTGCCGCTCTACCTCGGGTTCAACCTGGCGGTGTTCGGCGCGATGCTCCCGCTCTCGGCGCGCGCCAAGCAGCTTCGAACGAGCGCGGGGGTCAACTTCGAGTTCCTGCGGGGCGCCTGGCCCGCGTACGGGGCCCGAAACGTCGCCCTGATGCTGCTGGCGCTCGGGGCATTGCTCTTTCTGTCGAAGCGAATGCCACGAGTACGCCCCGAGGCGCGTGCCGTCGCGGCGGTGGCGCTGACCTTCCCCGTCCTCTTCTCGGGGTTGAATGCGACGCTGAGCGACTGGTTCTTCTTCCCCTGGTACGCGTATCCGCTTCCCACGGCGGCGGTCGCCGCGTACGCGGTGGTGTGCCAGCTGATCGAGCCCGCCGTCGAGTCGGCGGTGCCAGGCGGGCTGGCCGTCGTGCTCGCGGCCGCGGTCATGATTCGTGTCCCCGTTCAGGGGATGGAGAACTTCCTGCGCTTCGGCCCTGGCTGGTCGGTGGACGACAACTCCCTTCAGTCGATGGCGGTCGAGCTCGGACAAGCCCTGAAGGACCGGCCCGGCCGCCTCGGGATGGGAGACAAGGCCGGGATAACTTCCTTTCTCGTCGACCGGCCCATCGTCCAGCTCGAAGGGCTGATGGCCGACAACAAGATGCTCGAGCATCTGCGCCGGCAAGACCCGCTCGATCGCATCGTCGAGGACTACGGGATCGACTACCTCGTCGTCAGCGTCATCGCGGGCACCCCGATCGATCGCCGGGGCGGCTGCTACGTCGTCGTCGCGCCCAATCCGCAGCAAGCGGGCCCCCACTCCTCCAAGTCCGTCGGAAAGCTGTGCGCCGACCCCGTGATTCACCTGAGGACGCCGTACGCGCCGCACTCCAATTTCATTCCCCTCGAGACGCTCGTGTTCGACGTGCGTGCGGACAAACGCGCGACGCTCGGCCCTCCGTGACGGCCTCGATGTCGCGGACCGCTCCCAGCACCCAACGCATTCAGGCGCTCGATGGGCTCCGCGGCATCGCCGTCCTGGCCGTGATCCTGTTCCACCACGCCCTCTTCGGCGCCGGATGGGTCGGCGTCCAGCTCTTCTTCGTCCTCTCCGGGTATCTCATCACGAGCAACCTGCTACGCGACAAAGAATTGCCCGCGGCCGCGTTCTTCGGCTCTTTTTATCGTCGGCGCTCGCTGCGAATCTTTCCTGTCTACTTCGCGTACCTGGCCGTCTTGGCGTGCCTCGCGGCCGTCTCGTCGAAGGCTCGCGAGTTTCATGACGACTGGCCGTATCTGGTCTCGTACACGTACAACCTGACTCACCTGAGCGCCGAGTGGAAGCTCAGCTGGTGGTACAGCCACTTCTGGTCGCTGTGCATCGAGGAGCAGTATTACCTTGTCTGGCCTCTCGTCGTGTACACGGTCACGAGGGGGCGATTGAAGGGCGTCCTCATCGGCATGATCGCCCTTGCACCCGTGGTTCGCTGGGCGGCGGCGCGGGTTCTCGCGAGCCGCCTGTCGCCGGAGAACCTGGGCGAGGCCGTGTACTGGTTCACTCCGGCGCAAATGGATGGCTTCGCGGTCGGCTCCGTCATCGCCGTGTTCCCATGGAGGGAGCGTCCGCACGAATCGACGCGAGGGGCGAGGCTCCTCGCGGCGCTGGCGATCGTCGCGGGGCTGGGGAACCTGCTTCTTTTTCTGCACGAAGGTCGGCTGCCCGAACGGCAGGACTGGACGTGTCTCGGGTATCCGCTCGCGTCCACCGAGCACGCGCAGCACGTCTGGAGCTACACGCTGCTCGACGCGGCCTGCGGACTGCTCGTCGTCGGTTCGGTTCGAGGCGAGCGCTGGACGCGGTTCTTTCAGCATCCGTGGCTCACGTTCGTGGGCCGCGTGTCCTATTGCGCCTACGTGGTACACCCCGGCGTCATCATCGTCGTGCGAAAGGCCCTCACCCCTTACGGCTGGAGCGACGACACCGTCGCGGGGCGGCTGCTCTTGCTCGCGGTGTCGCTGCCCCTCATCCTGGCGGTCTCCGCCGCCTCGTATCGGTGGTTCGAGGGTCGACTCCTCGCGCTCCGCTCGAGCGCACCGGCGACACGCTCAGCGAGCGTCTGAGCCGGTCGTCGCGGGCTGCCCGAAGAGGGCGTGATCCAGGAAGGCGACGACGCGAGACTCGAACTCCGGCGCGGCGACCGCGAGGTAGTCCCCGTGATGGGCGCCGGCGACGACCCAGAGCTCCTTCGGCTCGGACGCCGCTGCGAAGACGCGACGCTCGACGTCGAGGGGCGTGTCGTCGTCGAGCGTACCGGCGATCATCAGGATGGGGCGCGGTCCGACCGTGCCTAGGACGTCGATCGGGCGGATGCGGTCGGGGTTCACGCCCGACCATCGCGCCGCGAGCATGGCGGGCACGCGCGTGATCGGGCCCCACGCCGAGAACTTCGCCCGCCACTCGTCTTCGAACGAAGACCAGGTGGCGCACAGGACGAGCGCGCGCAGGCGCGGGTCGCTGGCCATGGCCATCGCCGCGGTGGAGGCGCCCACCGAAAAGCCGAGCAAGGCGACGCGCGCAGGCTGGATCTCCGGACGCGAGAGGGCGTAATCGACGGCGGCGCGCACGTCGAGCTGCTCGCGGTCGCCCCACGTCGCGAGGTCGCCGTCGCTTTCGCCGCTGGCGCGCGAGTCGTAGACGAGGATCCCGTACCCGTGCTGCGCGAGGAGCCGCGCCTCCGGAAAGAGCGACTCGCGATTGCCCCACAGGCCGTGCACGAAAATGACGACGGCGCCGCGGCTCCCGGGGGAGAACCATGCGCGCAGCGAGAGCCCGTCGGCCGTGTGCAGCGTCGCGTCCTCCAGCGTCGGCACCTCTGCGAGGGCCTGCGCGCGTGCGTCAGGGGGGACGGGCGATCGAGCGGGGTGCACGACGCTCAGCGCCAGGCGGGCGCTGCGCAGCGCGACCAACCCCGCCGTCACGGCGGCGATCGCGATCGAACCCCAGGCGAGCCAGCGGAGTCTGCTCATGAGCGGCGGCGTGTACAGAACTTCGGCCCGAGCGGGTCGTCAAGTGCCACTTCTGGCGTGCCACAAGCGGCACGCCGCCAGAAATGGCAGCGACCTCGAGGCGGTGAGAACGGCGCGCAACGCCGCGGAAGACGACGTAGTCATCGCGTGGCGCGCGTCTTGCTGACGCCCGGCCCGTCGCCAGCGCCGGCTCGTCCTGCGCTCGCGCACGAGGAGGACTCCATGCAACGAATGGAAGCGATAGCGCTCGGAACGACACGCAAACACAGGCTGACGGTGCCCCGCCTTCGCTCCGCGTCGCGGGGCCTCTTCTGCGCCGGTGCCCTCGCCGTTCTCGCGGCGTGCGGCGGCCACCCCGGCGGACGCGGAACGGAGGGGCAAGGGACAGGCCAGGCACCCACCATGAGCCTCGACGACGTCTCGCGCGAGGTGGGCCCAGGCGACCGCGGCGGCGACGTCGCCGCCGTGTATTCGTACCTGAGGACGTATGGATACTTGCCGAATCCGGACCTCGAAAAGGCGTACCCGTACTGGATGCCGCTCGTTTCACGCGACGCGACCGACCCGAGCGTGTTCGGACCCGAGATCGAGCAGGCCGTCCGAATCTATCAGGGGTACATCGGCGTGACCCAGAGCGGGCGAGTCGACCGCGCGACGCTCGACTTCATGAAGCGGCCGCGCTGCCCGCATCCGGAAAACGAGTTCGCCGCGCTGAGCAGCGGCGACAAGTGGAATCTCCAGCTAAGCAAGAACAACGTTTGGAACAAGACCAACCTCACCTGGACCATCTCGGCCGTGTGCACGCCCCAGCCTTGCGTAGCCAGTCTGTCCGACGTCGCCACGCCATTTCGCACCGCATTCGCTTCGTGGCAGGCCGAGACCACACTGACCTTTCAGCAGGTCATTCCCGCAAAGGGTCAGACATCGGTCACGGCGGACTACGACATTAGATTCTACAGTCCCGGTACGCCTCCGACGGGGTGGCCGGCCATCCCGTCAACGGCCTCCGCCGACACGGCATTTCGGACGAGCGGGACGCAGAGGATGGGGTTCAATCAGACCGTGACCTGGACCGCGGACCGCCTGCAGCGCGACGCGCTCCACGAAATCGGTCACTCGCTCGGACTGGCCCATACCGGCATGAAACAGTCGGCACACGTCACCGACGGCGTGCTCGACATTCCGGTGATGTTCGCCTCGGAACCGGTATCGCCGGTCGCGACGATCGACGACCGGTCTGCGATCATCGCGGTCTCCGACCCGAACACCGGGACGACCTACACGAACTGGAACCAGCTCAATGGGCTGGCCGTCGACATCGGCGTGGGCGGGTCGTCCCCGACGAGCCCCTATGTGTGGGTCACGTCCGGGTCCAACTCGATATGGGGCCTCTCCGGCGGCGTCTTTTATCAGGTGGCCGGGGACGGAGTGTCCATCGCGGTGAGCGACACGGGCGTTCCCTGGGCCGTGACGTCCACCAACACCGTGATGCGGCGAACGACGAACTCCGTCTTCGACGGCACGTGGCAGTCGCTCGGCGGCGCGATCGACGTCGGCGTCGGGTCCCACGATCCAACCACCAACCTTGACTACGCATGGATCATCAGCAACGTGAGCTCGGGGGACGGTAACTTCTGGATCCAGCAGTGGAACGGTGAAGCGTTCGTGAACCCCAGCGCCCCGGGGAGCGGCGTGCGGATCACGGTGCAGGGATCGACCCCGTGGGTCACGAGGGTGGATGGCACGATCTGGAGCTTCGGCAACGGCACATGGGTGCAGGTCACGAACGGATGCGCGACCGACATCGCGGCCGGGCTTCTGGGCGGGGTGTACGTCATCGGCTGCCCGTCTTTCGGCGAGGGTGACTTCCCGATCTTTTCGTTCGAGTCGAACCCGTCGGGTGCCGGCCTGGGGGACGCCCAGTTCGAGGCGACCTGGCTCCTCATGAGCGGCGGGGCGGATCGGATCGCCGTCGGTCCGGACGGCAGGCCCTACGCCGTGCAGGCCTCAGGCGCGATCTTCCGACGGGATCCGTAGGACCTCGATGTCGACCGATGTCCCCGTGGGCGCGCGGCGGGCCGCGCTCGTCGCGTGCCTCGCGGGGACCCTCTGCGCGTGCGGATCGCGCCCCGGCGCGCAGGCCGGCGCCGAAGGCGACGAGCCGGTGGGGGTCGCAAAGTCGCCGGTCATTTACGGCGAGGACGGCAGGGTCGAGCTGGTCGACCTCGACGACGGCCCGCTTCGCGACGTCGCGGCTGCCCGGGTCGTGGCGCTGATGCCGTCCGACGCGATCGTCGTCCACGGCGATTCGGTGCAGCTCGTCGCGCCGACCTTGGGGAGCGCCGACAATCTATGTCCCGGCGAGCGCTTCGCGGATCAACCGTCCGCAGCCGTGTGCAGCGGGATTCTCCTCGATTCGCAGACCGTCCTCACCGCCGGGCACTGCATGAGGGCCGTCTCTTGCGACGACGTGGCCTTCGTCTTCGGCTACGCGATCGGCCCGAACGGAGCGCCGCCGGTCCTGCACGCGAAGGACGTGTACGGGTGCAAAGAGGTCCTCGTTCGCGACGACTCGCAGGCGGCCGATGGGGAGCAGGTCGACTTCTCCTGGGTGCGTCTCGATCGACCGGTCCCAACCCTCGCGCCGGACGTCGTCTTCCGGCCTGCGTCCGAGGCATTGCAGATGGGCGAGGCGGTGACGGTGGTCGGCTTCGGCGGCGGAACGCCGATGAAGGTGGACCAAGGCGGCCGCGTCGCCGACCCGCGGCCTCGAGAGAAGGATTACTTCACGTCGACTTCGGACACGTTCCATGGCGACTCCGGCGGTCCGGTCTTCGATTCCCAAGCCCGCCTGGTGGGCATCGAGGTGCGCGGGAGGCCCGACTACGTCGCAAGTCCGGCGGGGTGCAACGTGGCCTCCCGCCTCGTCGACGCCCCGACGGTCGCCGGCGAAGAGAGCACCTATGCGGCAAGGGCGCTCGAGGGGCTGTGCGGCGACGCCGCGGGCACGGAGAGCCTGTGCCCTGCGACCCGCCACGAGGGTGACTTCGTTGGCCGCGGCCGCGCGGGTTGCACGCTCGCAGCAGGCCGACGCGCCGGGGGAACGTCGTGCGCCTGCCTGTGGTTGCTGGCCGCGAGCATCGTGGCGCGGCGCCGATCCCTGACCTTGCGTTGAGATACCATCGCCGAGTGAACCATACCCCCGAGGCTCCGGACGACTTGGCGCTCGCAGCACTGCCTGCGCCCGTGAAAGCCGCCGCCGGCGCAGCGCGCGACGTGGTCCTCCGAGGCGCGTCGAGCACGGCGACGTCGAACACGGTCCGGCGTACCCGCTGCGCTACTTCAGGCGCGTCGTCATCGTGGCGCGTCCCCCCGTGGCCGCGGGGAAGGACATCACCCCCGTCGTGGGATCGACCTCTTCGCCGCTGAACCGGCGCGCCCACCGCGCGTATCGTTCCATTTGCACCGACGTCGCCGCGGTCTGCGTCACGAGCACGAACGCGCCACGGAAGTCCGTCTGCGTCGCCGCGGGCCGCATCCCCTCCTTCGCGATGATGTCGTCGATCGTCACCACGTGGAAGCTCGCGACGTCGTAGTCCATCGCGACGATGTTCCCGGTCCCCGCGTCGCTCGTCACCGGCCCATCGTAGTTCTCGTTGTCCATGACCCACAGCGGCTGCACCTGCGACGCGGGCACGAGTCCCATCAGGTAAAGCTCGATGGGGCTGTACGGCTTGATGTCCGCCACGCAGCACGGCGAAAACGGCGCCAGCCGGATGTTCATCCGCTTGCTCGACGTGAGCGGGCACGCGGGCGGCGACCCCGTCGGCTTCTGCCCGTTGTCGCGGCAAACGACGCTGCTGCTGTCGAAGCCCCCGTGAAGGCCGTTCGCGCTCCCGTACCCCCAGTGGCCCGATGCCGTGTCGAACCCAAACGACGAGTCGAGATACATCGACCAATGGTGCAGCGTCTCGTGCAACGTGGGCCCGACCTCGTACACCGTCCCGTTGAGGAGCGTGCCGAACGAAATGACGGACTTGAGCCGCGCCGGACTCCCGTACGACATGTCGTTCATCGCGGGCAGCCCCACCCCCGACGTCCCGTCCCAACGAACGATGACGGAGACGTCCGCCTGACCCGTCACCTCCGCGAACAGGTAGATGAAGTCGTAATCGTCGCCGTACACCTTGTAGAAGTCCTGGGTGATGCCCGTCAGGTCGCCGCTGCCCGTACCCGCGAGGAAGCCGCTCAGCGTCATGAAGTCGGTCGGGCTCACCAGGTTGTAGACCCACGTCGTCGCCGGACCGAAGTTCGCGTCCGCGCCCGGCGCGTCCGGGACGTACCCTGCGTCGCTGCCGCCCGTGGTTCCCCCGCCGTCGCCCGACGACGTGCCCGCGTCGGCGCCGCCGCCTACCCCCGCCTCCTGGGGCGCGCCGCCGCCGTCGCTTCCCGAGGTCGTGGCGTCGGAGCCGGATCCGGGTCCGGGTCCCGACCCGGCCTCCATCTGCGACGACGTCGCGCCCACGTCCGGAGCCCCGGCGGCATCCGGCCCACCCGATTCGTTGCCGTTTCCACCGCCGCACGCGCCCGCGGTCGCGACCGCCGCGAGCGTCACGGCCACCCCGCCCCGCGCCCCGAATCTCATCGGGGGGGCAGCATGGCACGTGCTCGGTCCACGGTCGAGGCGGTTGGACACGCCTTGTAGAGCGTGCGGAGGCGATCTCGAAGGGCGTCGCCGACCTTCTCGACGAACGCCTTCACTTTGGGCAGGGGCGCGGCCCCGCGCGCGTACACGAGGTGAACCCCGCTCGGCGGCAGGCGAAATTCGGACAAGAGCTCGACGAGCGCACCCGACGCGAGCGCCTCGGCCACGAGAAAGAGCGGCAGCCGGGCGACGCCGAGGCCCGCGATGGCCGCCTCGCGCATCGCGCCGCCATGATTCACCTCGAAGTTGCCCGCGACGGGCACCGGGACGTCGCCGCGTGGGCCCTGGAAGCGCCACTCGCGAGCCGCCGATACGAGCGAGTAGCGCAAGCAGTTGTGCCTCGCCAAGTCGGCGGGGACGCCCGGACGACCGGCTCGCGCGAGGTAGTCGGGGGAGGCCACCACGATCGACGGCACGGTGCCCACGCGCACGCGAACGAGCGACGCTTCGCCGAGCGGCCCGACGCGGACCGCCACGTCGAAGTGCTCTTCGACCAGATCGACCAGGCGATCATCGAGCGCGAGATCGACCCGCACCTCGGGGAACCGCTGGAGAAACGCCGGGAGGCAGGGGGCGACGTGGCGCTCGCCGAAGATCACCGGCACGCTCACGCGGAGCGTTCCGCGAGGGGCCCCGCTCAGGCTCGCGACGGCGTGTTCTGCCTCGTGGACGTCGGCGAGGATGCGAGCCGCCCGCGCGTAGAACGCATTGCCGGCCGCCGTCGGCGCCACCTTGCGCGTCGTTCGCTCGAGCAGCCGCGCGCCAAGGCGGGCCTCGAGCCGCGCGATGCGCTTGCTCGTCGCCGACGTTGTCGCGCCGGTCGCGCGCGCAGCGGCGGAGAAGCTCCGCGCTTCGACCACGCGCACGAAGAGGGCGATGTCCTGCAAGTCACCCATGGCGGAGAGCGGCCATTGTTTCCTCATTGGAATCAGTGTTGGGCCCCCGCGCCGCCTACCGCAAGCGTCCCGCGGTGGACACATTGCAACGGCACACGGAGGAATTCATGTCCATGCTCAGCTCGGCTTCGACCCATTTGCATCGACCGCTGTCGCTCTCGCCGGCCCCGCGCTGGGTCGAGCGGCTCCTCGCGACGTCGCAGGACGTCGGGCCCACGATCGCGCGTCTGACGCTTGGCATCGTCATGTTCCCTCACGGCGCCCAGAAGATGCTCGGTTGGTTCGGCGGATACGGATTCGCCGGCACGATGGGCTATTTCACGCACTCGGGCATCCCCGCGGTGTTCGCTTTTCTGGCGATCATGGCCGAGTTCGCCGGATCCATCGGCCTCATCGTGGGCGCGCTGTCGCGCGTCGCGGCCTTCGGCATCGCCGTGAACATGCTCGTCGCAATCGCCACGGTGCACGCGTCGCAGGGCTTCTTCATGAACTGGTTCGGCAACCTGAAGGGGGAGGGCTTCGAGTACCACCTGCTGGCGATCGGGCTCGCTGCCGTCGTCCTGGTCAAGGGCGCCGGGCGCCTGTCGGTGGATCGCCTCCTCTCGGCCCGCAAGGCGTGACCGGCGGGCCGGGCCGCCTACGGACCCGCGGTGCACGTCGAGCACGCGCCGCTCGCGTTCGGGATGCTCGTCTGCACGCAGCCCGGGACGCTCACGAACTCGTTGCCGGAGGTGAAGTCCACGTCGGTCTTCGCCCAGCCGCGGTACACGCCGCAGGGGGCCGCCTCGATGTGCGAGCTCGCCAGGAACGACGCCGAAGGCGGCGCATCGAGGAGCACGATCAGGGCGCAGGTCGCCACGCCGTTCATTGCCGCCGGCGTCGAGCCGCAGATGCCCACGGCGCCGCTCGTGCCGCCCGCATGCAGGATGCGCGCGTGCTGGATCGACGTCTTCGGGGCGATGACGTGGCTGAAGTAGAGCCCGAGCCAGTCGCCGACGGCCGGGCTGCCCGCAGCCGAGTCGAACGTGACCGGTGCGGCCGCGGTTCCCTGCACGACGAGGGCTCCCTGGGGCTGGGCGCCGCTGCCGGCGGGCTGCGAGCTCACGAGGATCTCGCTCGCGCCCCCCGTCCCCTGGGGCGAAAAGAGCAGCGTCACCCCCGCTTCGATCGTCAAGGACGCGGGCGGGCTCGCCGCGAGGCCATCTCCGATCCGGATGGACGAGGAGACGGTGCCGACGCGGTAGGGAACGCCCAGGTCATGCATCGTGACGTCGGAGAGCAAGGCGCCCATGTCGTCGTAGGCGGCGACCTGGTACGTCTGGAGCAAGATCTGGTCGATCGCGTTCCCCGTGTAAGATCCCGACGGCAGCTCGCTCACCGAGCCCACGCCAGTGTAGAGCGGATACCAGCCGGAGCCCGTGATCGTGAGGCCAGCGGATGAGGGGTCGAGGCGCGCGCCCCGCAGGAAGACGCCGAGCCCGCCGGACCCCCTCACCGTCACCTGCTCGAGGTTGAACACGACGGGCCGCTGCGGATCGCTTCCGTGAGCGGCGAGCGTCGCCCCGGCGACCGGCGCCGAGTCGTGAGGACCCGTCCCGCCACCCGTCAGCGTGACGTACGCGAGGTGGCTCGTCGCGGGGGCGGTCACGTCGAGCGCACCCCAGCGGGTGCCTGCCTGCTCGGCCACGAACGTGATCGGCGCCGACGCCGTCCCCACCGCGTCGAATCCGGCCGCGCTGGCCGTCACGGTGATCGACGCGCCGGCGCCGAGGCGAACCTCGCTGCACGCCCCGACCGTCACGCGCGCACCGCCCTTGATCTGGAGGCTCGAGGGGACAAGGTGGATTCCGCCGGCCCACGTCTCGTCCGCCGAGATGTCCGCGGTGTGCATGACCGGCGTTCCCGCGGGAACGCACGGGGCCTCGGCGGGCGCGTCGACGGCGGCATCGGGCGATGCGTCAGGCATTGCTTCCGACGTCGCGTCGCCCGGCGGGGCGTCCGCGGAACCGTCGATTCCACCCGCTTCGGGCACCGTGAAGATTACGTCCGGAGCGCCCGCCTCGGGGTTGGCGGGCGTGCCGTTCTCGAAGTTGCAGGCGGCGCCGGAGCCCGCCGCGAGCGCCCCGCAGACGCCGCCGCACGCGAGCCACGCCGTCCTCGCGCGGCGCGTCTTCGATGAGCTCCTCGCCATGACCTTCCCTCGCCTTCCCTTGCCGTCAACGTGGGCACGGCACGCCACCTTCGCCCGTCACCCGGGCGGGTGACAAGTCAGTAGCGGCGTGCCGCGAAAGCCCGGCCCGACGCGTCTACTGCACGATCTGACCGCACGTGCCGTTGCCCGTGCACATGGCCGGCGGACAGCACGCGGCGGGGTTATTGGCGCAGCTACCGCCTGCCATCACGCACTTGGGCGGAGGCGGCGGCGGGTTCACGACCTGCTGCGTCCATTGGGGCGTATGGTTGTGCGTCGTGATGTCCTGAAACGGCAGATAGAAAGCCGGAAACGACGGATCGCCGCCCTGACCTTCCGACAAGTTGATCGCCGCCATCCAGAGCTTGGGCTGCTGGCAGAGCGGATCGAACGGCAGACCATGCGCCGCCCCGGGCTGCTCCGCGCTGTCGGGCGGATAGCATTGGTACATGCCGGGCTGGTGGTTTCGGACACGAACGCCGTAGTCGCGCGTCGAGGAGAAGGCCACCCAGAGGAGACGGCTGCCCTTGTAGCTCTGGACGAACGGCGACCATCGCGGCCACGAGTTTGACAAGGGCTGTGGGTTCGCGGCGGGCGAGCCGTTCGCGCGCTCCAGATCGATCGGAGCGGCTGCCGTGCCCGGCGTCAGAACGAGACGCGCGGCCGGGTTCGAGAAGCTGTCGTTCGGGCACGCCGGGTGCGGCATCGTCACGCAGCCGTCGATCGAGCCGGCGCTCTTGTCCTGCGGCGCACGGTCGAAGACGATGAATTGCCCGTCGGGCGAATAACTCGGGTAGTAGTTGTTCTCACCGCTCGAGGCGATGAGCGGCGTGGGCTTGCCGAACATCTGATTGCCCATGTACGGCATCGTGTAGATGCTGCCGCCGTACTCGTGGTCGTCGTCGCTGCGGACGCCGTCCCAGGTCGCGACCTTGTTGGGCAGCACGTAGACCACGTTCGTGCCGTCAGCCGACCAGTCCGGCATCGTCGGCCGGTCGGTCGTCGCGCCGAACGAGACGTTCGAGATCGTCATTCCGGCGTTCCCGTCCCAGAGCGCGAACGCGTTCGTCGGCGACGTGTTCGCGCCGTCCGAGGAGAGGTACAGCGTGTGGCTCGGTGAGATCGTGCTGAAGCCCGGTGGCTGACCGCCGATACCGATGATCCCGAGCGGCGGTGTCACGCCGAGCGTCTTCTTTGCCTTCATGTCGATCAGCGACCCGCTGAGATCACCGTACTCGTCGTCCGAGTCGGCGTCGTCCGACGAGACGACCATGCGCAAGCCGTCGCGCGAGAGGGCATGGCAGCCGTTGCACGTGGCGGCCAGAACCCACCCGCCGGGGCCGGTGATCTGCTGCTCCGGCGTGCTCTCGCCGAAGCTCTTGACCCAGATCTGCCCGCCCGTCCCCGTCGAGGTGACGGTCGACTTCCAGTAGTAGATGTCGCCGAGCAAGTCCTCTTCCGCGAACGAGACGTTCACGCTGTTGACCGAGGAGCTCGCGCACTTGCCGTCGGTCGTGCCCCTCACGCTGATCTTCACCGGCGTTCCGCCCCGATTGGGCGTCGACAGGAAGGTCCAGACGCTCGCGCTGAGGACGAGCTCACACCCGCCGGACCCTGCGGGCGGCTGGGCCGTGTCCATCGTCTGGCTCGAGCACTTGGTGATGACCCGCGTGTCGGTCACGCTGTTCGAGAAGTCGACCTCGTACGTCGTGTACTTTCCGAACGGAGTCCACTGAACCGACAGCGTGCTCATATTCGGCGGGAGCAGCACGCCGTCCACCGGATACGCGATCCGCAGGACGGGCGCGCTCGCGGCGCAGCTCGGCGCGCTGGTGTCGGGGAACTTGCAGCCCGCGCAGTCGGGCGCGGTGAAGACGCCGTTGGCGGACGTCGTGCTGGCCACGGCATCGCCGGCGAAGCCGTCGCCGAGGATCGGGACCGACCCGTCCAGGATCGGAAGGTCGGTCGCGTCGTCGCCCCCGCCACTGCCGCCGTCAGACGTCGCGCCGGGACCCCCGCCGGGGGTGGGAGACCCGAAGCCCGAGCCCTTGCCGCCGCATGCGCCGAGCGCCGCGAAGAGCAGACAGACAACAACCCACGCTCCGATGGAACCTCGCAACGCCAGCTCGCCTCGCTACCTTCGTAATGTCTCTTTTTTGGCATTCCTCTTCTTTTCCGTCTCGTTCCGAAGGCGAGAGACGCACACGGGACAAGTATATTGAGAAAGAGTTGCGGCCGGTCACCGGGTGGAGAGGCACGCCGCGGTCTCGCTGCGAAGCTCGAGGATGCTCTCGCGCGCGGCGCGAACTTCGCTCTCGGTCGGCGTCGACTCTTCCCAGGGTTCGATCCGCCGCTTGAGGCGGAGCGCGCGAATGTGGAGGTCCTTGGTCCGCTCCTCGTAGGGGAGACGCAGGAGGGTCGCCACGACCTCGGAGAGCAAGGCTGCGTTCGCTCGAACGGACATGGTGGCTTCGGGATCGTTCGGGGCGTCAGCCATCGGCGCCTCCCCTCGGAGACTCGATCAATCCGTGGAAGCTCGACGGGGAGCACGTGCGGGCGACCACCGTGCGCCGGGCCAACCGGCACGCCATCCTCTTGGCGAAACGCATGGCTCCGTGGCTGTTCACCTTCGTGACGATGATCAAGAGCTCGCAGCGCGCGACGACGGCCTCGAGCACCTCCGTGCTCCGGCCGCCCATGTGGCCTCGATGAAACTCGACGGTATGCCCGAGATCCGCAGCGCAGCGCTCGAGAGCCACTTCGTGTCGCTCCAGGCCGCCGACGACCGCAACGCGCATGGCTACACCTCGCGTATGTGGACTTCCAAACCCGACGATGCACGGACAGGGCGCGGCGCGCCCCTATTCCCACGAACCTGCGTGAAGGCGCCGCGAGGTTCGGTCGTCGTCAGCCGCGTTATCGCGAACCCGCGACGACCGCACACCGCAGCGCCCGCCTACATGCGGACGCGCGACACGCACAGGTCATCGCAGCCATGTGTCCATGATAACAGACGCGTCGACGCGGTCAAGAGGGGTCGCTGGATGAGGACGTCGCTCTTTCGTCGAGAAACTCGTTTTTGCCCTGACGTCCCTCAGGACCTCTTCGTCTTTGCCAGCAGCGCCTCGAGCTGCCGCTTTCTCTCGGGATAGTCCTCGACGGCGTAGACCTGCGCGGTCCAAGCGCGTTCGAACGGGACCCCGGACGTTCGGAACGCCTCTCGCACCGACTCGGCGTCGGGCGCCTCGAACTCGCACACCATGCGCTGCCGATCGGTCGAGAGCGAGCTCCGTCGCCACGCGATGTCTCGCACCTCGACGCACGGATCGAGCTTCTTCGCGAAGGCGGCGTACCGCTCGTCGCTGAGGGGCTCGGTGAACACTTGTTCGACCATCACACGTGCCATGGCCATCACCTCCGATCCAGGATTGCGCTCCGAGCGTGTACGACCGCGTTGGAGGAAACGTTGGAAAGCGCGGCGAGCTCGGAGACCGCATCCCGAGCCCGCTTCGAGACGCCGTACGGGTGCTCGAGGAGCTCCCGCGCCCGCGCGAGGTGGGCATGCACCGCGTCCACGTCGCCCCCGCCCGCGGCGCAGCGACCGAGGGCGACCCGCGCGAGCACGATGGCGCTCGGCTTGCCCATCGGCTCGGCCGCGGCGAGCGCGGCCTCCGCCCGGAGCTTCGCGTCGGCCAGCTCGCCCCGCCGGATCTCCTGCTCCGCGGCCGCGGTCAGCACGTACGCCAGCATCACCTTGGCGTCGGCGAGCTCGAGCGCCCGGATCGCCGCGTCGACCTTGGCGGCGCCCTCGGGGGCTCCCTCCCCCCGCAGCGCGAGCGCATCGAACGCATCGGCGATCGCCCCCTCGCTCCCCTCTCCCCCGACCCTCTTCGCGACGTCGCGCAGCTCTGCGGCGTGCGCGTGCGCCGCCGCCCACGAGCCGGATTCGATCGCCATCATCGTCTGACGGATGAGCGCCATCCCCTCGCGCCAACCGTCCCCCTGCGCCCGAGACAGCGCGAGACCGCGGTCGAGGGCGACCCGCGCGCGCAAGACGTTGCCATCGAGGTGCGCGAGGAACCCGTCGCAGAGCTCGATGTCCACGATCGAGAAGCCGTGCACGCGGGCCGTCTCGGTGGCCTCGTCGAGGAGCGCTCTCGCCCTCGGAAGCTCGCGCTCGATGATGGCGAGGCAGAAGCCGGCGTTCGCGAGCGCCGGCACCGCTTCCGCCGGGGGGATCGCCCGCGCGCCGACGGGGGCGTGGCGCGTGTACTCGTGGGCGCCTTCGAAGTCGCCGCGCTCGTTGCGCAGAAACCCCAGCGCGAAGAGCGCGCGGGCGGCGAGATCGGGCCGGCCATTGTCGCGGGCGACCCGCACCGCGTCCTCGGCGTTTTCCTCCAGCGCCGCCTGCCGCTCGGGGTTCATCGCCATCGAGAGCGCGGCGATGCGCAGCAGATCGACGCGACGCTCGAGGCCGGCGAGCCCCAGCCGCGCCGTCTGCGCCAGCCCGCGCGCGGCAAAGTCTCGCGCCGGGCGACGCGCGAGCATCCTCAGCGCTCGATCGCCGGCCGCGACGCAGGCCGTGGCGACGAGGGTCGCGTCCTCCGCCAGGCTCGCATGGTGGACGACGTCCCCCCAGGCGATGCCGACGTCGTCCGACCCCGCGGCGAGGGCGCGGGCAATCGTCAGGTGCACCAGGCGGCGGCGGGGGCCGGAGAGCTGCCGATAGACGGCCTTGCGAATCAGCTCGTGGGTGAAGGCGTAGCGCGTCGCGGCGCTCGTCACGAGACCGTGGTGCTCGAGGTCGCCGAACGCCGCGACCGTGCCCGCGAGCGTCTCTCCGGCGATCGCGGCGAGGCTCTCCGGGTCGAACTCGCGCCCGAGGGCCGCCGCCCAGAGGACCAGGTCGCGCGCGCGGGGGTCCAGGCGCGCGAGCCGCTCGTGCACCAGGTCCTCGATGGCGCGCGGGGCGTTCTCCTCGCCGGCCGCGAGCGCGCGACCCATCTCGAGCGACAGAAGCGGGTTGCCACCGCCCTCGCGGAAGACCGAGCGCGAGTCCACGTCGCCCGTGCCGGCGGCTCGCAAGAGCGCGCCTACCTCGGCCTCGTCGAGCGGAGCGAGCACCAGGTCGAGCAGGCGCCCGTCGCGGCGCAGCGCTCGGACGAAGCGCAGCGCCGATGGATTGTCGTCGAGCTCCCCCGCGCGCGCCGCGCAGGCGAAGCCGACGCGCGCGCCGGGGGTCACGCGCGCGACGTAGTGAAGCAACCCCGACGACGCCTCGTCGAGCCAGTGCAGATCGTCGATGACGAGAAGCACAGGGGCCCGGGCCGCCGCGTCGCGAAGAAGGCGGTCGATCCCGCCGAAGAGACGGGCCCTCGACTCGGCGTCGCGGTGCGACTCGCCGAGCTCCGGAAAGAGCGGCGCGAGGTGCCGCCGGAGCTCCTGATCCACCTCGGCGGCGACGGCCTCGCGCAGGAGGTCCACCCAGAGGCCGAAGGGACGGACGGCCTCGGCCTCGAACGCGCGGCCGTGGAGCACGTTCGCGCCGTCGGCGCGAGCCAGGCTCGCCACCTCCTCGAGCAAACGCGACTTGCCGATGCCGGGCTCCCCCGACAGGAGCAAGACGTTCCTGTTTCCGCCGGAGCGCACCGTGCTGACGAAGTCCTCCAGGGCAGAACGCTCGAGAGCGCGCCCGACGATCGTGAGCGACGCGGGCGCTGAGGGCGACACGGCCGGCCGGCGGGCGGGACCCGGCGCAGGGGTCGCCGTGGTGGCGGGCGGCGGCGCCGACCCTCTGCCGATTTCCGCCCGGGCGATCTCGAGCGCGGGAGAGCGGCGACCGCCGAGCTCGCGTTCGAGGATGCGCCGACAGGCCTCGACTTGCGCGTGGGCCTCGGCCTTCCTCCCCAGCCGGGCGAGGAGCTTGACCACGGCCGCGTGGGCGACGTCGCTCAGCGGATCGACGGTCAGGCGCTCGCGCGCATGATTCAGGGCCTCCTCGGGAGAGGCGTCGACCAGTCGATCGACGAGGGCGTCGAGAACCGAGAGTCGCAGCGCCCGAACGCGCTCGCGCTGGCCGGTGCACCACTCGTGGAAGCGATAGCAGTCGGGGAGATCGAGCCCCTCGAGGAAATCGCCGCAGAGCGTATCGGACGCGCGCCGCAGCGCATCGAGATCGGCCGAGGCGACGTCGCGCCCCGCGTGGACCACGGCGTCGGACAGGTCGACGTGCGCGCCGAGCGGCTCGAACCCGACGCGCTCCCGATCGGCGACGAGGCGCGCGACGCCCCGCTCGTCGAGCAACGGGCGCAGCTTGGTCAGACTCCAGCGCAGCGCAGCGCGAGGGTCGTCGGGGCCATCCCAGAGCAGGTCGCACAGGCGCTGGCGCGACTGCGGCACGGACGTCGCTACGAGGTAACCGAGGAGCGCGCGCGTCTTCTTCGACGGCGGCAGGACGAGCGTGGCCCCGTCGCGCGACACGGTCAGCTCCCCGAGGATCCGAATCCCAAGACCGCGGGACGCCGCGGGAATCGCCGCGCTCGGGGCCCCCACGCCGCTACCGCCCTCTTTCTAACGCTGGCTCCAACGCGCACTCCACCGGGCGCGCGGCAGTCTGCCTTCGAATCGACGTTCGCGAAGGAGGACTGCCATGGCCGTCAACGAACAGAAGCTCGGTGAATTCATGAACCGTTTCGTCGGGGATTTCGGCGCGGTGCTGCACGCACCGCTCATCGTACTCGGCGACAAGCTCGGCCTCTACCGCGAGCTCGCGAAAGGCGCCGCGACCGCGGGGGAGCTCGCCGCCCGGACCGGGACCGCCGGGCGCTACGTCGCCGAGTGGCTCGCCGCGAACGCGGCGTCCGGGTACGTCGAGTACGATTCGTCGTCGAAGAAATACCGGATGACCGAGGAGCAGGCCTTCGCCCTCGCCGATCCCGAGAGCCCCGCGTACATCCCGGGCGCGTTTCTCCTGGCCATGAGCATGTTCCGGGACGAGCCCAAGGTCGCCGAGATCTTCCGGACCGGTCAGGGCCTCGGCTGGCACGAGCACGACCGATGTCTCTTCGAGGGCACCGAGAAGTTCTTCCGCGCAAGCTACGCGGGCAACCTCGTCGGCTCGTGGATTCCGGCGCTCGACGGGGTCAAGGAGAAGCTCGAAGCCGGCGGACGGGTCGCCGACGTGGGGTGCGGCCACGCGGCCTCGACCATCCTCATGGCCAAGGCGTTTCCCCGGGCGTTGTTCCACGCCTCGGACTACCACCCCGAATCGATCGAGGTCGCCAGGCGCGCCGCCGCCGCCGCCGGGGTCGCCGACCGCGTGACGTTCGAGGTCGCGTCGGCCAAGACGTTCTCCGGCAAGGGCTACGATCTGGTCGCGTTCTTCGACTGCCTGCACGACATGGGCGACCCCGAGGGCGCCTCGCGCCACGTCCTCTCGTCGCTGGCGCCGGACGGCTCGTGGATGATCGTGGAGCCGTTCGCCCACGACGATCTCGAGCAGAACCTGAACCCGGTCGGCCGGATCTTCTACTCGGCCTCGACGATGATCTGCACGCCCGCGTCCAAGTCGCAGGAGGTCGGGCTCGCCCTCGGCGCGCAGGCGGGCGAAAAGCGCCTCCGAGGCGTCGTCACGTCCGCAGGCTTCCGGCGCTTCCGGCGCGCCACCGAGACCCCGTTCAACATGGTGCTCGAGGCGAAGCCGTGAAGCTCTCCCTGCTCACCTCTGTCGCCGCGACGCTCGCGGCGTGTGCTGCCCCGCCGGCCGCTGTTGCCCCATCGCCGACGCAGCCGTCGATCGTCGTGACCGAGGCGATGGGCAGCCCCCACGTCGGCGACCTGGCTCCCGACTTCGACCTGCCCGATCAGACGGGACGGCGCGTCCGGCTGTCGGAGTCGCGCGGGTCGGTCGTCGTACTCGCCTTCGTCGCCTCGTTCTGCCCCTTCTCCAGGGCGGAGCAGCCGGCCCTCGCGCAGCTCGCGGTCGACTACGCCGGGCGCAACGTGCGGTTCATCGCGATCGGGATCGACGAGCCGGAGGCCGACTATCGCTCGTACCTAGCGCGGGTACCGATGCGGCTTCCGGTCCTTCGCGACGAGGGGGGCGAGGTCGCGCTCCGGTTCACGCCGCCGGGCGCGCAGCCTCTGTTTCGCGACCGCAAGAAGGCCCTCGTCACGAGCAACCTCGTGCTCGACGGAGAGGGCCGGATCCGCTTCTTCACGGTGCTCGACACGACGCATTTCGACGCGAAGCTCGTTCACGTCCGCGACGAGGTCGACCGCCTGCTCGCCTCGAACGGCGCGTGAGCGCCGCCATGGGCCGACGAATCGAAGGGGTGGCCCTCCTGCTCGCCGCCGAGGCTTGCGCGTGGGGCTCGCGTGCGGCCGCCCCGGGCGCAACCCCGCCCATCTGGGATCGGCCGGGGCTCGGCGGGGCCGTGCGACCCGCGATGGGATCGCCGCAGCCGGGAGAGCCGGCGCCGCCGTTGTCGCTCCCGGATCTCGAGGGCAACGTCGTGTCGCTCGACTCGATGCGCGGAAGCTGGGTCCTGCTGCACTTCACCGCCTCGTGGTGCCCGTTCTGCGACGCCGAGATCGAGCACCTCGGCTCGATCGCCGACGCCTTCGCTCCGCGGGCGGTCAAGATCGTGGTCGTGGACGTCGAGGAGGATGCGCGAGCGTGGCGGGCGTACGCCTCCCAGCGCGTCGCGCCCTCGGTCGTCGCCCTCCACGATCCGACCGGCGCCGCCGCCGCCCGGTTCGCTCCGCCGGGCGCGCAGCCGTCCTTCGACGACCGGGCGCAGGCCGTCCTCGACGCGACCCTTCTCGTGGACGAGACGGGCGTGATTCGCCTTTTTCTCTTGCCCGACTCCGCGCACTTCGATCCGACCTTCGGAGCGGTCCGCGCGGAGCTCGATCGGCTCGCCTCGAGGCCCGTCGTCGGCGTCGCCGCAGAGAGGCGAACGATCGCCGCGGGGGAGGGCGCCGACGTCGTGGTCCGGCTCGACGTCGCCGCCGGCTATCACGTGATGTCCGATCGACCGAGCGAGCCGACCTACATTCCGACGCACGTCGAGATCGAGCCGTCTCCCGACGTGGGCGTCGGCGGCGCGCGGTATCCGTCGCCCGTACCCTACGCGCTCGGCGACCGCACCATCGCGACCTTCCAAGGCGCCGTCGAGGTGCGCTTTCCGGTCGACGTGGCGCGCGGGGCCGCGCCGGGGCCGCGCCGGTTGCGGGGGTCGGTCCACTACCAGGCGTGCACCGCCTCACGCTGCCTGTTCCCGGTGCGGCGCCCGTTCGAGGTGCCGGTCGTGATCGGACGCCCTTGACACTCCTATGGGGAAGCACGGCGCCTGGTCATCCGCGTCACGATGCCCTGGGCGTACACGATGAGCGCGGCGACCTTGCTCGGCAGATGAAGGGTCACTCCCGCGTGGCGGAGCAGTTTGGTGTTTTCGGCCATGACGAATTCTCCTGATTG
>DATGJA010000024.1:0-6591 GCA_035295445.1 Polyangiaceae bacterium
CACGCGCTTCGAGCCGCAAGGACCGGTCGAAGGACACCCCTACGTCAAGTTTGCCACCTCGATCGTCGACTTCATCTTCCGCGCCCTCGGCGTCGAGTACCTGCACCGGCACGACCTCGCGCACATCAAGCCGGAGGTCGACGAGACGCCCCTCGACGCGGCGCGCAACCTCGGCACCCCGCCCGAACCACCGAGCTTGCGACAGCTTCCCGGCGCCGCCAGCACGGATCGAGAGGTCGGGGCGGCGGCGCGCCGGCCGGAGCCCGCGGAACGGGACGCCGCGTCGCTCCCGCACACGCGCGAAGCGACGGCTCGCAGCGCGGCGATGAGCGAGACCCTCGGCGATTCCGCCGGATCTCCGCTCGACGCGCAGCTCGACACGATGATGGGCGACGCCCCCGTGTGCGACGTCTGCGGACACATCACGGTCCGCAACGGCGCCTGCTACAAGTGCCTCAACTGCGGCAATTCCATGGGGTGCTCGTAGTCTCGTTCGAGGGGGGCGAGATCAGTCGTAGTTGCGGACGACGACCTCGCCCACCTTGCCCCTGCGCGTGGCGTTCGAGTTGATGCTGCGTGGCGCGGAGACGCGGTCGATCCGGAAGCCAGCGTAGAGCCTGCGGACCCGCGGCGTGTCGGAGTTGGAGAGCATGACCAGAACGCCGCGGTCCGAGAGCTCGGCGAAGACCGCCGCCAGCCGCCGCTGCTGCGCCCAATCGAAACCCCCGGGCACGTAGGACGTGAACACCGCGGTCGGCGACACCGGCACGTACGGCGGATCGAAGTAGACGAAGTCGCCTCGTCGCGCCGTGGGCAAGACCTCCTGGAAGTCGCGCTCTTCGATCCGCACGCGCTCGAGCGCTTGCGAGCACGCGCGCAGGTTCACCGGGTCGCAGAGAAGCGGGTTCTTGTGGCGCCCGAACGGCACGTTGAAACGGCCCGCGCGGTTGACTCGATAGAGGCCGTTGTAGCCGGCCTTGTTCAAGTAGATCGTCCGCGCGGCGCGCTCGGCGGGGGCCATGTCCGACGGGTCCAGCGCGCGAACGCGGTAGTAGTCGTCCGGCGCGTAGACATGGCGGCAGAGGGCGTCGATGACGTCGTCGACGCAGTCGCGCACGGCCCGATAGCAGTTCACGAGCTCGGCGTTGACGTCCGAGAGGACGACGCGGCCACGCAAGAGCGGGCGGCGCGCGAAGAAGAGGGCCGCCCCGCCCACGAATGGCTCGAAGTAGCCGCGGTGCGAGCGCGGCAAGAGAGGCCCGAACTGGGCAAGCAGCTGCCCCTTCCCCCCCGCCCATTTGAGGAACGGGCGCGCCGGTTCGGGCGCCGAGCGGGCGCGCGAATCCTCCTCGCGAGCCGCCTCTCCTGCCATCGCGGCGCCGCAGCCTACAACCGCGCCCGCCGTCTGCGCGCGAAAAGTACGCGACCCGTAGGGGATCGCTGTAGGCTCTGCCGCTGGGAAAACGAAGGAGACATCTCGATGACCCGTTCGACCGTCGGCCGTGGGCTCTTCATCGCGGGGTTCGCGTTGTTCTTGCCTGCAACGCTCGCGGGCTGCCCGAAGAAGACGCCGCCCCCCGTCGTGGACGCGGAAGCCCCTCCTCCGCCGGCCAGCACCCCCTCGGTGACCGAGCTCGCTCCCCTCACCGACGACGGCGGTCCGGACGCGGACGCCGCCGAGGCGGGACCGAAGAGGTCGGGCGGCGGCGGCTACAACGGCAATCAGCTGAAGATCAAAGAGTGCTGCAACGCGATGCGCGCCCAGGCCAAGGCGATGGGAAACTCGCCCGAGGCCTTCCAGATTACGAGCGTAGCCGGCATGTGCGATAACCTCGTCACCCAAGTCGGCCCGCAGGGGAACGCCCCCGAGTTTGCGCAGCTCCGGGCCATGCTAAAGAGCATCAAGCTGCCCTCGGCGTGCCAATTCTAACGCTCAACGGGACTCGAAGTGGTCGAAGCCGCGCGGTTCGACCGGTCGCTCGCCCGTCGCGCCGCGCAGGATGACGCCGGAGCCCGCCGCGACTTCGCCGAGCCGCCGGAAGCCCTCGATCGGCCCGGGGGCCACCGCCACGAGCGCGTAGTCCTCGCCGCCGTGAAGGGCGAGGCCGACCGGCGCCTCCCCCAGCGCGGCCGCCGCGGAGATCAACTCGGCGTCGCCGACGAGCGCGTCCTCGTCGAGCACCACTTGGACGCCGCTGGCTTCGGCCACGTGGCCCACGTCCCGTGCGAGGCCGTCGGAGACGTCGATCGCCGCACGCGCCGACGTCGCCATCGCCCGGCCGGCCGCGACGAGCGCACTCGGCCTGCGCCAGGCGGCCACCGCGGGCGCGAGCACGGTCTCGCCGGCCCGCCCCCTCTCGAGCGCGCGCATCCCCGCCGCCGAGATTCCGAGGCGGCCCGCGACCCACAACGAATCCCCCGGTCTCGCCCCGCGGCGCAGGACCGGCCGATCGCATCTCCCGAGGAGAGTCGTCGCGATCGAGAGGCACTCCCCCCGCGCGAGGTTTCCGCCCACGACCGGCGCGCCGAGGGTCTCCGCGGCCGCGCGTTGCCCGGCGGCGATCTCTTCGAGCGCCGCGTCGGTCAAGCCTGCGGGGAGCACGAGGGCCGAGAGCGCGCACCACGGCACGGCCCCCATCGCCGCCAGGTCGCTCGCGGCGGCCATGAAGCTGCGCCACCCGACGTCTCGCCACGACAGCCACTCGCGTCGAAAGTGCGTCCCCTCGACCTGCTCGTCGATCGTCCACACGGCCCGCCCGCCCTCCGGCCACGCAAGGACGGCCGCGTCGTCGCCGATCGCCACTTCCACGCCCGCGACCTCGGCCGCCGCGGAGGCGAACATCCCGGTGAGCATCGCGAGACGTCCGCGCTCGTCCATGACGTCACCACACTACGCGCTCGCGGGGCTCGCGCTCGCCTTCGTGAAGGCGACCCCCGTCGCCAGCGAGGGAGGCAGGGACACGACGAACACGGTCCCGTGCGGCTCGTTGCCCTCGATCCGCACGGTCCCGCCGTGCCCCTCGACGAGCCTCTTGACGATCGAGAGCCCCAGACCCGTCCCGCCGTACTCGCGCGTGCTCGAAGAGTCCACCTGGTAGAACGGGTCGAACACCTTCTGCCGCTCGCCCGCGGGGATCCCGATGCCCGTGTCCGACACGGAGACCTCGACCCGCGCCTGCGCGGGCGCCAGAACCGAGAGCCCGGACTGCTCATCGTCCATCGGCAAATCGTCGGTCGCCATGCGGGCGCGCAAGGTCACGGCCCCCTGCGAGGGCGTGAACTTGATGGCGTTCTCGACGAGGTTCAAGAACACCTGGCGGAGGCGCTCCGGGTCTCCCCGGACATCCGCCAGTCCGGGCGCGACCTGCACCTCGAGGCGCACCCCCTTCTTGCGCGCGGCCGGCGCCATCGTGGACGAAACCTCGCCCAGCACGGCTTCGATCCGGGCGTCGCGCATGGTCATCCGCATCGTCCCGCTTTCGAGCTTGCTCAGGTCGAGCAGGCCCATGATGAGCGACAGGAGCTGACCGCCTTTTTCGTGGATCGTCTTCACGAAGTCGAGCTGCTCCGGCTTCATCTCCCCCGCGAGACCCTCCGAGAGCATCTCGCTGTAGCCGATGATCGAGGTGAGGGGCGTGCGAAGCTCGTGGCTCACGGTCGCCAGGAAGTTCGACTTGAGGCGATCCAGCTCCTTCAAGCGATCGAAGGCCTCTTGGAGACGCGTCGTCTTGTCCTCGAGCTGCCGGTAGCTCTCCTTGACGCTCGCGAGGTGCATCTTGCTCGTCACGAGAGCTTTGTGGCCGCTGAAAAGGATGAGATCGAGCGTCGCCTGCAGATGTGCCGCGATGCGCGTCACCGTCTCGGGCTTCGCTCCGGGCATTCGCCCCATGAGCGTCTGCGCGCGCGCCGCCTCGAACCGAGGGTCGACCGCCAGCAGCGACGCAGGGACCTCGCCCACCTTCGCCGGCAGAAAGGGGCCGACGATGAGTCGTCCCACCCGCCGCGCGTCGTACTCGATCGCGATGATTCGGTAGACCGCCCCCGTGAAGCACGGGTGAACGACGTCCCCGCCGTCCCCCGGGTCGCGGCCCTTGACGGTGCCGACCACCGACGCGCACGCGCGGCGTCCGTCCGGCGTGGTGTTCACGTACGCGCAAAGCTCGTGCTCCCCCACGGCGTCGGCGAGCAGGGCGCCGTCGCTCGAATAGATCCGCACGGGGATGCCGAACAGCGTGCCGAAGCTCTTGCACAGCTCCTCGAGCGCCTCGCGATCGACCAGATCCTCGAGGCGAATCCTTCCGTCGAGGAGCAGATCGTCCACGCTCACGTCCGGCGCGTCGGTGGTCATGGCGCCACCTGATCGGCCCGACCCAGCCCTCCCACGCACGACGACAGCAGCGTCGAGACCTCGGCGGTCACCCCCATCTGTCGGGCAGCGAGGGGCAGAAATTCTCCGGGTTCGATCCCGAGCAGCTTGGCCAGCTGATGCTCCCGATCGAGCTTGGTCCAGGTGATGTGAAGGAGGCCGAAGAACGTCTCGAGGACGCCCGTCCCCTGCACGGCGGTGGCCTTGAAGACGGGCTCTCTCCCCTGGCTCGCCAGCACGCGGATCTCCTCGTCCGACCGCACGCGGTCGAGATCCCTCTTGTTGTACTGGATGACCAGGGGCATCTGACGCACGCTGAGGCCGAGGTCCTTCAGGTTCTGGCGGAGGTCGAGAAACGACGCCGCGTTGTGCTCGGTCTCGCTGACCTGCGAGTCGGCGATGAACGCGATCCCATCGGCCCCCTGAAGAACGAGCCTGCGCGTCGAGGCATGGAGGACCTGCCCCGGGACCGTGAAGATCTTGACCCGGAGGGTCATCGACGCGCCGCCGGCCTTCTGTTGCTCCGCTCGAAGGATCAAGGGAAGCATGTCGAAGAAGAGCGTGCGGTCGTCCTTCGTCTCGAGCGTCATCAGCCGCCCGCGTGACTTCTCCGACGTGAGCACGTGGAGCGATCGAAGGTTGGTCGTCTTCCCGCTGAGCGCCGGCCCGTAGTAGACGAGCTTGATCGCGATCTCGCGACCTCCAAAGTTGATCTGCACGACCCCTCTCTCGTGCGAGAGTATCCGCGCCGGCGCAAAATTGTTTGTCGAGCGTGGCCGCGCGGCCGAGTAGTATCGCCGACCATGAGCGTAAAGGTGGGCGGCTCGGCGCCGAAGTTCGACCTGGAGAGCGAGGACGGAAAGGTCTCCCTCGGCGCCTACAAGGGCAAGTGGCTCGTCCTCTACTTTTACCCGCGCGACAACACGCCGGGCTGCACCCGCGAGGCCCAGGCGTTCACCGCCGCGATGGCCAAGCTGAAGAAGCTCGGCGCCGAGGTCGCCGGCGTCTCGAAGGACTCGGTCGCGAGCCACTGCGGCTTCCGGGACAAGATCGGAATCCGTTTCCCGCTCCTCAGCGATCCCGATCTGGCCGTCCACAAGGCGTACGGCGCCTGGGGCAAAAAGACGATGTACGGCAAGACCGTGGAGGGCGTGATCCGATCGACCTTCCTCGTGTCTCCCCAGGGCAAGCTCGTCCGAGCGTGGTCCGCGGTCAAAGTCGACGGTCACGCGGACAAGGTCATCGAGGCGCTGAAGGAGGCGCAGGACGAATCGTCGAGCGCGAAGCGAGGCCCCTGAGTGGACGCTGCCGCCGTGCTCGTCTGGATGGCGCCGGAGCCGCCGGACGCGGCGGAGGAGGCGACCCTCGCGACGTGGGCGAGCCGACGCGGCCTCACGGTGACCGCGCCGCGCGACGTCCGGCCCCCTTCCCTCGTCGTCGATCCGGGCATCGCCGAGGAGGTCGACTCCCTGCTCGCGCGAGCGCGCGACGCGCTCACCGCGAGCGACGGAGCCGGCGTGGATGAAGCCCTCGACGCGGCCGAGTCGCGTCTACGCGCCCATCCCGAGCTCCCCCAGGCGGCGTGGCTCATGGCCGAGGTGGAGCGCGCTCGATCGACGCGCCGCCACCGGGTGACGCCGCCCGATCCCGAGGGCGCGCTGCGCGCGTGGGCGCGAGCCGATGTCCTCGACGGAGGACGCCTCGCAGGCCTGGGAGAGCCCGCCGGCGCAGCCCTGGGGTCCCCGGCGGCGTCCTTGAACCTGGAGCTCGCGCAGGGCCAACGTGCCTGGCTCGACGGCCGTGCCGTCGCCGGCGAGCCCATCTCCACGCGCGCGGGGCTGCACGACCTCGTCGTGACGTGGGACGACACGCCCGTCTGGGCGGCGTGGATCGCGATCGCTCCGGGCAGCTCGACCCTCGAGGTGAACGCTCCCGCCGCGCCTCCGTGCTCGACGGGCGACGTCGACCGCGCGCGGCAGCATTCGGATGGCGTGCGCTGCGCCGCGTGGGTCACCGCGACCCGCGGGCCCGACCCGGGGACCGTCCGCGTCGCCCTCTGCCGCTTCGATCGTTGCGAAGCGCTCGAGACGTGGGGCGCGAAGGCGCCCGCCTGGACCGAGCAAGCGCCGGCCAGGCCCCCCTCGCGCGGCTGGCCCGGGTGGGCCACCTGGGGCCTCGTCGGAGCGGGGGCGGCAGTCGTCGCGGGCGTCTCGATCGCCGTCGTC
>DATGJA010000025.1:0-7320 GCA_035295445.1 Polyangiaceae bacterium
GCCGAGGACGGGGGCTTCCGGTCGGTCTCCTTCCTCAAGAAGGCGTTCCGGGCGGTGGGGCAGCTTATCGGCTTGACCAAGAAGCTTACGCCGAGAGGGATGCGGCGGACGTTCAACGACCTCTCGCGCCAGGCGAAGGTCGAGGCGCTCGTCACCCGCAGCATCTCCGGCCACCAGACCGAGCGCATGCGCGAGCTCTACTCCACGGTCTCGGCCGGGGAGCAGCGCGAGAGCATCGGCCGCGTGCTGCAGCTCGTGCAGCCCTCCGGCGACGGCCCGTTACCTGACGGGACCGGCGACGGCGGTATGCATCGCGGTATGCAGGAGGGTGGGAGCGGTATGCATTCGGAGGAGGTGACTCGCTAACCCTTTGCTTTTCTTGTAGGCGCGAGAGGTTTCGAACCTCCGACCCCTACCGTGTCAAGGTAGTGCTCTACCACTGAGCTACGCGCCTGAGTCGTGAACGCGATCAGGTACCGTCCGCGCCTACCTCTGTCAACCGCTACACCCGGTTGCGCCGTCCATCCCCGTGCCTCCGCGCAGCTCGCGGCTGCGGCCACGCCGACTTGACCCGCCCGGCGCCCGAACCTAGCTGCCCTCTACCGAGCCGGCGCCGCACGACCGCGCCGGTCGCACGAAAGGCACATGCTCCTCTCGCACATCCTCGACCGGGTGACGACCACGCCCGCCGGCGCCTGGAGCGCCCCCGTCCCCGACGACTGGATGCAAGGGCGCAGCGTGTACGGGGGCCTGCAGTCCGCGGTCGCGTTGCGCGCGATGCGAAGCCTCGTCCCCGCCGACGTCCCCCTGCGCGTGCTCCAGACGACGTTCGTCGCGCCCGTCGCCGCCGGCACGGCGCAGGGGACCGCCGCGGTGCTGCGGACCGGCAAGAACGTCACCCACGTCGAGGCGCGCCTCCTCGACGGGGGGGGCACCGCGGCCATCGTGGTCGGCATCTTCGGCCGCGCGCGGCCCTCGCAGGTCGAGATCCTCCCCCGCCTGGCCCCGCCCGACCCCGGTCCGATCATCGACTTCCCTAAGAACGTCCCGCGCCTCAACTTCGCGCAGCACTTCTCGCAACGGTGGCTCGCGGGCGACCTCCCCTTCACGCGGTCCCGGCGCACCGACGCGTTCATCCAGGTCGGCATCAAGGACACGGGCCCGACGCGCGACGAGCACGTCGTCGCCATCGCCGACGCCGTCCCGCCCATCGCGCTCTCGTTCCTCGACGGCCCCGCCCCCGGCAGCTCGCTCACCTGGACGATCGAGATGGTGAGCGACCGCCTCGACCACCTGCCCCTCGAAGGCTGGATCCTCCGCTCCGAGCTCACCGCCGCCCGCGACGGCTACACGAGCCAGTCGGTGTCCGTCTGCGATCCCTCCGGCCTCGTCGTCGCGCTCAGCCGCCAGAGCATGGTCGTCTTCGGCTAGCGTTCACTGATACCCCGCGGCCTGCAGCGCGAACATCCGCGCGTACTTGCCGCCCTTGGCGACGAGCTCGTCGTGCGTGCCGCTCTCGACGATCGCGCCCCCGTCGAGCACCACGATCCGGCTCGCCATCCGCACCGTCGGGAAGCGGTGCGAGATCACGATCGTCGTCCGACCCTGCGCCAGCTCGCGGAACCGCTGGAAGACCGCGTGCTCCGCCTCCGCGTCGAGCGCCGCGGTCGGCTCGTCCAGCACCAGGATGTCCGCCTCTTCGCGCATGAAGGCGCGCGCGAGCGCCACCTTCTGCCATTGCCCCCCCGAGAGCTCGCTGCCGTCCTGAAACCACCGGCCCAGCGGCGCCTCGAGGCCTCCCACCAGCGCCGCGACGACCTCGGTCGCGCCCCCGCGCTCGACGGCCCGCTCGATGCGCGGCACGTCCTCGAGGTGGTCGATGCTCCCCATCCCGACGTTCTCGCGCACCTTCAGCTGGTACTGATT
This sequence comes from Polyangiaceae bacterium, assembly GCA_035295445.1. Classification (GTDB taxonomy): domain Bacteria; phylum Myxococcota_A; class Polyangia; order Polyangiales; family Polyangiaceae; genus Palsa-1150. Next base: position 1,927 of record DATGJA010000025.1, read on the forward strand.
GAAGTCCTGGAAGAGAACCCCGAAACGCTTGCGCAGCGCCTCGGGATCCCACTCTCGCAGGTCCCGGCCGTCGAGCACGATGCGCCCCTCGGTCGGCTCGTAGAGCCGGGTCAAGAGCTTCACGAGCGTCGTCTTGCCCGCGCCGTTCTCGCCGACGAGCGCGAGGCTCGCCCCGCCGGGGATCGCGAGGTCCACGTGCCGGAGCGCCCAGCGTTCCTTGCCCGGATAGCGGAAGCCCACGTCCTCGAACGCGATGCCGCCGTTCGCGGTCGAAGTCAGCACGCTCGAGCGAGGCGAGAGTTCGGACGGCACACCCGACCAAGTCGTCGCGCCCCCCCCCCGCAGCCCCTCGGGGAGCGTCGCGGCCGCGCCGGCGATCCGCAAGTACTCCCAGAGGTTCGCCATGTACAGGTTGTGCTCGTACATGTCCCCGATCGCCGCGAGCGCCGACTGGAACGCCTGCTGCCCCTGCCGGAACGCGAGGACGTACATCGTCATGTTGCCGAGCGTCAGGTCCCCCCTCGCCGCCATGAGCGCCATCACGGCGTACGCGCCGTAGAACGTCCCCGTGCCGATGAGCGACAGGATCTGCGTCCACACCGCGCGCCGGACGTAGAGCTTCGAGTCCTCCGCGTAGAACTGCTCCGACATCGCCCGGTACCGGCCGAGGAGCATCGGACCGAGCCCGAAGAGCTTGACCTCCTTGGCATGCTCGTCGTTCGCGAGGACGTACTCGAGGTAGAGCAGGCGCCGCGCCTCGGGAGAGCGCCAGTTGCGGATCTTGAACGCCACCTTCGAGAAGCGCATCTCGGCCACGGTCGCCGGCACGGTCGCCGCGCAGAGCGCCATCACCGCCCACCCGCTGAAGTGCACGAGGAGCACCCCGTACCCGACGAGCGTGATGAAGCTCTGCACGAGGCCGAAGCTCTCGGTGACGAGCGCGATCGGTCGCGATGAGGCCTCCCGCCGGGCGCGCGTGAGCTTGTCGTAGAAGTCGGGGTCCTCGAAGAAGCGCAGCTCGAGGCCGAGCGCCTTCTCCAGGATGGTGACGTTGATGTCGATCCCGAGGCGGGCGCCGAGCAGGCTGCGCACGAGGCCGAGCCCCCGCTGGACGACGGCCGTCGCGACGACGAGCGCGAGCTCCACGAGGACCCAGCGCAGCGTGCCGGCGGTCGAACGCACCACGACCGCGTCGACGATTCGCTTGCCCGCGTACGCGATACCCAGCGGCACCAAGGCGCCGCCGGCGGTCATCGCGCCGAGCGCGATCGTCATCGCGCGCGACGAGCGCCACACGAGCCGCAGCGTCATTCGGGTGTGCTCGAGGCTCTCGCGGAGCTGCGCGCCCAGGCTGCGGGCGGGCTCCTTGCGCGCGGGCGGGGGCGGCGACACGATCGCCGAAGGTAACGCACCGAGGGGGAACGCGCAGGGACCCTACGGCAGTGCGGCGCCCAGGTTGTCGTCCGCTCTCTCGCTTCGCTCGAGCATGCGGACTAGGGTTGGCCACGATGGAGAGCCGCTACAACCCCGCCGACGCCGAGCGCTTCGTGAGGAGCCTCGCGGGGCGCGCGTCCGATGCCGTCGCGCTGCGCACGTACACGGCGCGGCTCATCGGGGGCGACCCGGCGCTCGTCCTTCACGGCGGGGGCAACACGTCCGTCAAGGCGACGGCGACGACCCTCCTCGGAGAGCGCGTCGACGTCATCCACGTGAAGGGCTCGGGGTGGGACCTCGCCACGATCGAGCCCGAAGGCCACCCCGCCGTGCGCCTCGAGCCGCTACGTCGGCTCCGCTCCCTGGAGATGCTCGGCGACGAGGCGATGGTGAACGAGCTGCGCGTGAACCTCCTCGAGGCGACCGCGCCGACGCCGAGCGTCGAGACGCTCCTGCACGCGTTTTTGCCGGCTCGGTTCGTGGACCACACCCACGCCGACGCGGTGCTCGTCCTTGCCGATCAGCCCGACGCAGAGAAGATCTTCGCGGGGATCTTCGGCCCCGGGCTCGTGTGGGTGCCCTACGTAATGCCAGGCTTCGCGCTGGCACAGCGCAGCGCGCGCGCCTTCGAGGCCGTCGCCCGCCGGTCGGTCGTCCCGTGCGTCATGGTGCTCGAGAAGCACGGCGTCTTCACCTGGGGCGACACGGCGCGCGAGAGCTACGACCGCATGATCGACGCGGTGACCCGCGCCGAGCTCCACGTCGAGTCGCGCCGGCGTCCGCGGGTGGTCCCGGCCGGAGCGCAGGTCGCCGACCGGGACGTGCTCCCCGCGTTGCGCGGAGCGCTCGCGACGCTCGCGGGCCAGCCGGCGGAACGAGGACCGATCGTCCGGACGCGCGTCGTCCCGGAGATCTTCGCGCTGGCGGGGCGGCCGGACGCCGGGGACCTCGTTTCGCGGGGGTGCGTGACGCCCGACCACGTCCTTCGCACCAAGCCGACGGCGCTCTTCGTGAACGACCCTCCGTACGCAAACGGGCGCGCGCTCCGGGCGCGATTCGAGGGGGCCGTGGCGACGTACGCGCGCGAGTACGACGCATATTTCGAGAACATGTGCCGAGCGAAGGGCGTCTCGCGGCGCAAGCTCGATCCGTGGCCGCGCGTCGTCCTCCTGCCGGGATACGGGGCGTGCGCGATCGGGGCCTCGGCGCGGGAAGCGGATGTCGCCCTCGACGTGTACGAGCACACGGCCCGCGTGATGCTCGACGCGACGGACGTGGGCACTTACGCGCCCTGCTCGCGATCCGATCTCTTCGACGTCGAATACTGGACGCTCGAGCAAGCCAAACTCAAGCCGGCGGCGCAGCAGCCCCTCTCGGCGTGCATCGCGGTGGTGACCGGCGCGGGCGGCGGCATCGGCTTCGCGACCGCCTCTCGGATGCTCGCGGCGGGCGCGCACGTCCTCCTCGTCGACCGCGACGCGGACGAGCTCGGTCGGGCGACGCAAGGGCTCGGAACGGGGGCCCGCGACCACGCCGCGACGGTCGTGGCCGACGTGCGCGATCCGGTCGAGGTCCGGCGCGCGTTCGACGCGGCGATCGCGGCGTGGGGCGGCGTCGACGTCGTCGTATCGAACGCGGGCACCGCCCCCGAGGGGCGCCTCGAGACCGTCGAGGGCGAACGCGCCCTGCGCGACTCGCTCGAGGTGAACCTCCTCTCGCACGTCCTCGTGGCGCGCGCCGCCGTCGAGGTCCTGTCCGCGCAAGGCCGCGGCGGCTGCCTGCTGTTCAACGCGAGCAAGAGCGCCTTCAACGCCGGGCCGGGCTTCGGGCCGTACGCGGTCGCCAAGTCCGCGCTCGTCGCCCTCATGCGCCAGTACGCGGTCGACCTCGGCGGGCGCGGAATCCGCTCGAACGCAGTCAACGCGGACCGCATCCGCACGGGGCTCTTCGGCGGCGGAGTCCTCGAGTCCCGCGCCAAAGCGCGCGGCCTGGCCGTCGACGACTACTTCCGCGCCAACCTCCTCGCGCGCGAGGTCCTGGCGGACGACGTCGCCGACGCCTTCGTGTACCTCGCGACCGCGCGGTCGACCACGGGGTGCGTCGTCACGGTGGACGGCGGCAACGCGGCGGCGTTTCCGCGTTGACTGGACTTAGAAGCGGAGCGTGAGCTCCGCTCGTGCGCCCTCGAAGGGGGGGAACTGACGGCACACGCCCGCGGCGCATCGGAACGCGCCGCGCTGCTGGCCGACGAAGAGGCGCACGTTCGAGCCGCTCGTGAACTTGTAGGTCACCGCGCCGTTGAAATAGAGAAGCGGCTGGTAGAGGAGCGTCGTGTACTCGAAGCCCTGCGCGAACACCCACTTCGGCGCCACCTTGAGGGCCACGTAGTTCTCGCCCTCAAACCACCACTGCGGGACCTCGACCCCCCCGATGAGCTTCGGGTTCTGCGGGTCTTCCCGGCGGTTGCGGTGGAACCCCTGGACCTCCAGCGAGACCGCGTGGCCCAGGTAGTTGACGACCGAGTACTCGAGGTGATGCTCGCGGTAGTTGAAGTTCCCGTTGGCCAGCGTGTCGTCGCGCACGCCCGCCGACGCGAAGACGTGCGAGAACCTGTCGTGGGAGTACCACTCGAGGCCGCCCAGGCCGTCCCACACCGTGTCCTGCACGGTCGCCGCCGGCACGGGCGCGATCGGCACCGTGTGTCCCGCCGAGTCGCACCCCCCGTTGTTCTGCTCGGTCTTCGTGTACGCGTAGATGCCCTGCCCGTAGAGGAGGACGTCGTCGTTCGCCTTCACGTCCGTCCGGAGACGGCCGCCGTCGACGCACGCGTTGAAGTAGCCGAACTCGGTGTCGAGGATCGTGGGCGTCTCGGCGGGCGGCGTGAAGGCGTAGGCGACGACCTGGAACTCGAGCGCGTGCGAGAGGTCCACGCTCGCCGCCATCGGGTAAAAGTTGCGGTTGCTCTTGATCTCGAGCGTCGTCGTCACCGGATCGAAATCGGTCGACAGCGCCGCATAGACGGCGTTGCCCGCCGGCTCGAAGTTCTGCGGCAGAGTCTTGAAGTGATCCTGCTGGCCAGCGACCTCCACGTAGAGCTTTCCGTGTCCGCCGAGTGTGGGGACCTCCATCGACTCGCCGACCATCGTGACGTCGTTGGCCTTGATGAGGAGGGCCGTCGAGGGGAGCGGTCCGAGCCACTGCGCGATGTCGGAGTCGTCGCACGACCCGAAGGCGACACCGCCCGGATCGTCGAAGAAGCTGGTCTCGATGCCGTTCGCTCCAAAGTGGTACGGCGCGCACCTCGTGAAGCGCACCACATGCGTCGAGAAGGTCAGGGGCAGCCCGCGCCCCGCCTGGAGGTCGACGCCGATGACGCGGTCGGACCCGAAGACAGGGGCGACGCCAAGCTGAAGGGACTGCTCCGGCGTCCTCAAGAAGAGCGATCGCCCCGTCGCGTCGTCGATGCGCGTCGGGTTGCCGAACCCCGCGACGAAGGTCGCCGCGAAGGGATCGTTCTGCCAGGACACCTTGGCGCCTCGGACCGTCGTGTCGATCCCGAGCTCGTCGATCTTGCGCATCGAGAGCGTCAGCCCCCGCCCGAACTGGACGTACGCGTCCCCCGCCGTCACCTCGAGGCCCGGCGCGGCGTACGTCGCCCAGAACTTGGCCGGGTAGATCGTGTTCTGGAAGCGCGAGACGTTGTCGAAGAGGAGCGCCCCCTGGCCGCTCTCGCCGCCGAGCGGCAGGCTCGCGAAGTCGGGGTTGTCGACGGGCCGCCGCCAGTAGACCGACGAATCGAGCCGCACCCCCGCGGTCCATCGACCCCAACGCAGCGCCGCGTTGAGCCGGTTGATCCAGGCGCCCCACCCGTTGTCCTGAAGGAGCTCGTTGTCGCGCGCGTCGAAGTGCTGGGAGGCGATGCTCGTCTCGGTCACGTCGAGCGACACAGGCTCCCGCTGC
>DATGJA010000026.1:0-2564 GCA_035295445.1 Polyangiaceae bacterium
GTCGCTCAACGTCTCGAACGTCGACGCCTCCGTAGCGTTCTACGAGCGAGCCTTCGGCGTGAAGGCCACCAAGCGCCGGCCGGGGTACGCCAAGTTCGACCTCCAGGCACCGTCGCTGAACCTGACGATGCAGGAGGGGCCGCGCACCGGCGTGAACGCCAGCCACTTCGGCGTCCAGGTTGCCAGCACCGAGGACGTCGCCTCGGCATGGACCCGGTTCAAAGAGGCCGGCCTCAAGACGTTCACCGAAGAGAACACGTCCTGCTGCTACGCGTTGCAGGACAAGGTCTGGGTCGAGGACCCCGACGGCAACATGTGGGAAGTGTTCGTCGTCAAGGGCGACACGGCGACGATGCACGATGACCCGGCGAAGGCTTCGTCGGCGTGCTGCGCGCCGAGCGCGGTCCCGGCGCAGGACAAGCCCGTCCAGCTCGGGAAAAGGAGCTCATGCTGCTGAAGAAATGCGTCGCCGAGGCGCTCGGAACCGCGCTGCTGCTCGCAACGGTGGTCGGGTCCGGCATCATGGGAGAGCAGCTCGCCGGCGGCAACGTCGCCGTCGCGCTGCTCGCGAACACGATTGCCACCGGCGCCGGCCTCGTGGCGCTCATCCTGACGTTTGGGCCTGTCTCGGGCGCGCACTTCAATCCGGCGGTGACCCTCGCCGACGCGAGTCAGGGCGGCCTGCCCTGGCGTGAAGTACCGGGCTACCTCATCGCGCAGATCCTGGGGGCGTTTCTGGGCGTCGCCGTCGCGCATGTCATGTTCCGCGAGCCGGCGCTGTTCTTCGCGTCTCGGCACGAGCGCTCGGGTATCGCGCAGCTCGTGAGCGAGTTCGTCGCGACGTTCGGGCTCCTGTCGGTCATCTGGGGCTGCGTGAGGCGCCGACCGGCGGCCGTCCCCTTCGCGGTGGGCGCGTACATCACCGCGGCCTACTGGTTTACGTCGTCGACGTCGTTCGCCAATCCGGCCGTGACCCTGGCGCGCGCAGCGAGCGACACTTTCGCCGGCATCCGCCCGGCGGACGCGCCGGGCTTCATCGTCGCTCAGCTCCTGGGCGCGGCCGCGTCGACCGCGCTGTTTCGCTGGCTTGTGCCGAGCGTGCCGCAATTCGCGCCTCGCGTCATCGACCGAGCGGGCGATGAGACGCGGGAGAGCGTCGCGCTCGAGGGGGACCGATGAAGACCGTTCTCTTCGCTTGCATCCACAACGCGGGCCGCTCGCAGATGGCCGCCGCCTGGTTCAACGCATTGGCCGACCGCGACAGGGCGCGAGCCGTATCCGCCGGGACCGACCCCGGCACCCGGGTGCATCCGGAGGTCGTCACCGCGATGCGCGAGGTGGGCATCGAGCTCGAAGGGGTGACGCCTCAGAAACTGACGGACGAGCTGGCGGAGCGCTCCTCCCTTCTCGTGACCATGGGCTGCGGGGAGAGCTGCCCCATCGTTCCGGGGCTGCGCCGCATGGACTGGCCTCTTGAGGATCCGAAAGGCAAGCCGTTGGAGCGCGTTCGACAGATTCGCGATGAGACGAGGGGTCGCGTGGACGCGCTGCTAGCCGAAGAGGGGTGGAAGAAGACCTGACGCCGGAGGACTGCCGTGCTCCCCGGTCATTCGCAGCCCAGGGAAGTCGAAGGCGGCGCCAGCACACGGCGCCACGACGACGGCTCGCGACAACGGCCGCGCGGAGCAAGGACGCTCTGGTCACGAGCCTATCGTCCTCGCCTAGGCAGGAGGCGCGTCGAGTTGAGGATGAAGAGCAGCTCGGACGACACGTGGACGAACGCGGCGAGCAGCGGGTTGAGGAAGCGAAGCGCCGCGAGCAGCATACCGAGCCCATCGACCAGGAGCGTGCCCGCGAAGTTCTGCCAGATGATGCTGCGGCATCGGCGAGCGATCCGCAGCGCCTCGACCAGTTTGAGCAGATCGTTTCCCAGGAGGACGACGTCGGCCGACTCTCTCGCTACGTCCGTTCCGGAGCCCATCGCGATGCCCACATCCGCTTGGACCAGCGCGGGCGCGTCGTTGATGCCGTCGCCGACCATGGCGACCCGCCTGCCGGCGGCTTGCAGCTCGCGAACCTTGATGAGCTTCTGGTCCGGCAAGAGCTCGGCCAGGACCTCGTCGACCCCTAGCCGCAAGCCGACCTCCGTGGCGATCGCCGCAGCGTCCCCGGTGAGCAGGACCGTCCGCATCCCCATGCGCCGGACCGCTGCGATGGCCTGAGCGGCCTCGGGCCGCACCACGTCGGCCACCTCGAGAGCGCCGAGGAACCGCGACCCGCGTGCCACGAGCACCGTCGAGGCGGAATCGATGTCCGGGAGCTTGATGCCCTCTCTGACGAGAAGGGCGCGGTTGCCGACGACGATCGCCTCGCCGGCGATGGAGCACACGATCCCCTGGCCCGGTGTGTACGAGAACCGATCGGGATCGGCGGCCGAGATGCCGTCCGCCTTGGCCCGGGCGAGCACGGCCTTGCCGAGAGGGTGCTCGGAGGGCAACTCGGCGATGGCCGCTGCTTCCAAGAGTTGCCTCTCGCTGATGCCGGGGGCGGGATTCACCGCGACG
>DATGJA010000027.1:0-7703 GCA_035295445.1 Polyangiaceae bacterium
CGTCAGCTCGGGCAGCTCGACGCCATCGCGGAGGCGGCGCGGGAGGCCGCGCGCGCTCGGGGGGAAGGCGGGGGGCCGGCGCCGGGCGGGTCCTCGCCGGCGGATGCGGCGGCGGGCGGTCGTTTCCACGACGTCCTGCTCGACGGAGCGGCTCTCGAGCGCGTCGTGGCCGAGGCGCGCCGCGCGGGCGCCGTCGGTGTGTCCGTGAGGACCGCGGGGACGGACGCCATGACGGCGGAGATCGTCGGCGTCGCCCTCGCTGCGCGCGAGGGACACGGCCACTACGTGCCGTTGCGACACCGGTACTTGGGCTGCCCGCCGCAGCTCGACTGGGGGGCGGTCGCGGAACGAATCGGGCCCCTTCTCGGGTCGGGGGCCGTGGTCAAGGTCGGGCACGACCTCAAGCCGGCGCTCATTGCGCTGGCGCGCGCCGGGGTAAAGGTGGCAGGGCCCACGTTCGACACGCTGTTGGCCGCGTACCTCTTGGACCCCGAGGGCAACAACGGGGTCAAAGAGATCGCGCGCCGCGAGCTCGGCGTGACCCTCGCCCTATTCGAGGACGCCGCGGGGAAGGCGCGGGGTTCGCAGCCCCTCTTCGAAGAGCTGGACGTCGAACGCGCGGCCGCCCTCGCCGCCCCGGTGGCTGAGGTCCCCCTCGGCCTCCGCGCGGGAATGACCGGACGTCTGGCGGGCGAAGGCCTCGAGTCGCTCCTCGATGAGATCGAAATGCCGCTCGAGGGAGTCCTCGCGGACATGGAGATGCAGGGCGTCCTCGTCGACGTCCCGACGCTCCAGCGACTCGGGTCCGACGTCGAGCGGCAGCTTCGCGACATCGACGCCGCCTGCAAGGCGATCGCCGGCCGCGACTTCCAGCTGCGCTCGCGCGACCAACTCGAGAAGATCCTCTTCGAAGAGCTCAAGCTGCCGGTCGTCAAGCGGACGCCCAAGGGAGGACGCTCGACCGACGCCGACGTCCTCGAGGCCCTCGCCGACCGTCACGAGCTCCCGAAGCGAATTCTCGAGTTCCGCGAGCTCGACAAGCTCAAGGGGACGTACATCGACGCCCTCCCCCGATACGTGAGCCCGGCGACGGGCCGGATCCACACGCGGTTCGACCAGGCCGTGGCCGCCACGGGCCGCCTGTCCTCCAGCGATCCGAACCTGCAGAACATCCCCATTCGCACCGACCTCGGACGTCTGATCCGTTCGGCGTTCGTGGCGCCTCCGGGGTACGTCATTCTCAGCGCCGACTACTCGCAGATCGAGCTGCGCGTCCTCGCGCACCTCGCCGGGGACCCGGAGCTCGCCGACGCGTTCGCGAGCGGCGAGGACGTGCACGCGCGAACTGCCGCGCTCATGTTCGACAAGCCGCGTGCCGAGGTGACGTCGGAGGAGCGGCGGGCGGCCAAGACGATCAACTTCGGGGTCATCTACGGGATGGGCGACAGCGCGCTCGCCAAGCAGCTCGGCATCCCGCGCGAACGTGCGGCGGCTTTCATCGCCGCGTACTTCGCCCGATACGCCGGGGTCGCGCGTTTCATGGAGAAGACCGTCGAGTCGGCCCGCCAGGGACAGGCGGTCCGCACCTTGCTCGGCCGACGCCGATTCTTGCCGAACCTGCACTCGGCCAACCGCGCTTTACGCCTGGAGGCGGAGCGAGTCGCCCGCAACACGCCCATCCAGGGCACCGCCGCCGACATCTTGAAGGTGGCCATGATCCGGCTCGGGCGCGACCAGGCGCCCCCAGGGGTGCGCATGGTACTGACGGTTCACGACGAGCTGGTCTTCGAGGTCCGCGAAGAAGACGCGGCCGCCGCCGGCGCTCGCATCCGAGCGACGATGGAGGGGGCGATGACGCTCGCCGTCCCGCTGGTCGTGGACGTCGGTTGGGGGAAGAACTGGGCCGCCGCGCACTGAGCCGTGCGGACAGACGCGGGTATCTCGGATTCGGTTACCGCGACGCGCGGGGGGCGCCCGGCCAGGCGATGCGATGGACCGGTGCCGCCGGCGCGGCGGTCACTGGGGGCGCCGGCTTCGGAGCCGCGGTCCGACCCTTGGACGGGTGGCTCGAGGCCGGGCGACGCGCGGGCTGCGGTGCCGGAGCGGGGTCCGGCGTCACGACGGGCGTGAGCGCTGGGGTGGGCGCGAGCGCAGGGGCGGACGCGAGCGCGAGGGCGGGCGGGGGCGCGAGCACTGGGCCGACCTGCGCGCGTGTTCGGAGGGGCAGGGCGAAGGCGGCGAACACGACGAACGCCGCGGCCGCTCCGCCGACGCCCGCGGTCCAGCGGTATCGCGTCGAGCGAGGTCGCGCAGCCGGCCTGGCGCTTCCGTTCGAGCGAACGAGGGCCAGTCGCTGCGACGGAGCCGAGGGCTCGGCCGGCGGCGGCATCGTGGGCGCGAGCACGTCCACCTCGGCCTCCGGGAGGGTCACCATCATCGGATCGAGCGACGAGGGCTCCCGCGCGTTGGCCAGGGTGGCCGAGATTCGTTCGACCAGCGCGGCGCGCTGGCCGGTCCCGAACGGAGCCAGGGCGCGGGCCAGCTCCGCCACGTCGCCGTAGCGAAGCCCGCGGTCGCGCTCGAGGCAGCGTTGCACGATAGGATCGAGGCCCTCGGGCACCTCGGGGCGTCGGGAGCGCACAGGCGCCGGCATCTGCTCCAGAATGGCGGCGAGCGTCTCGCCGATGCCTTGCCCCTCGAAGGGGACCACACCGGTGAGGAGCTCGTACAGCGTCACGCCCAGCGACCAGATGTCCGACCTCGCGTCAGTCGCCGCGGGGTTGTGGACCTGCTCGGGCGACATGTACATCGGCGACCCGACGACCTGCGCCCCCGGCAGGCTTGGAGCCCGCGCGTCGGCCGAGTCGACGAGCGACATCGAGATCCCGAAGTCGAGGAGCTTGAGCGTGACCGATCCGTCGGGTGCGTCGGCGAGGAACAGGTTGGCCGGCTTGAGGTCGCGGTGGACGATCCCCGCCGCGTGTGCGTGCGCGAGCCCCTCGAGCGCCTGGAGGGCCAGGTCGACCACCTCGGCGGGATCGAGCGGCCCGCGTTGCGCAAGGACGGCCGCGAGGTCGCGCCCTTCGAGGTACTCCATCACGAGAAAAGGAGCGCCGCCGTCGATGACCCCGGCGTCGAAGACGCGGGCGACGTGCGTGCTCTGAAGGCGCGCCGAGGCGCGCGCCTCGCGCAGCATCCGAGCCGCTCCCGCCGAGGCCTCGGACGGGTCGCCGAGCATCACCTTGACGGCGACCCGCTGGCCAAGGACGAGGTGTTCGGCCGCGAGGATGGCGGCCATCCCACCCCAGGCTACCGTTCGTTCGATCCGGTACTTGCCTCCGAGCACCTGCCCGGGCGTGGGAAGGACCGCGGACGCCGTGGCGCCCGTGGCGGACGATCGCGGAGTGGCGACGTTCATCGGCGTATAGGAATACGGCTCCGCCGAGAAAGTCTTGAAGGGTTCGGTAGGGAATCGCTAGGGGCCTGACCACGTGTGTGCCCGCCGCAGCCAGGTGCAGGGCTGCTCGAGCGCTGCGGGAACGTAGGCGTGGTGAGTCATCGACTCACGACACCAAGGGTTACTTCGCGACCTTCCAGAGGGTGCCGTTCGCGCGGTTGACCCAGTACACGTTCTTCGTGTCGATCGCGATGGCCGATGGGGTCATGGCCGGCTGGCTGGCGAGCGGGTAGGGGGTCTTCGACGTCCCCGTCAGCGACAGCTTGGACACGGTGTTGTCGTTGAAGTTCGTCCAGTAGACGAACCGCTCTGCGTTCGGATCCGACAGCGTCATCGCAGTGTCCACCGCGATGCCGGATGGTGCGCCCAGGTTCTGGACGAGCACCGTCAGCTGCGTCCCGGTCGTCGAGACTTTGCTCACCGAACCGCTGTTGGAACCGGAAGTCCAATAGACGCTCGTGGAGTCGATGGCGATGTCCTCCGGCTGGTTCTGCGACGCCGCCAACGTGAGGACGCACCCGTTGCCGCAGGTGGCTCCGATCGCGATCCGGTTGACCGAGCCGGTCCCCGTCTGGGTCGTTCCGTGGTTGATCCAGTAGACGTATTGGGCATCGACGGCGATCGCGATCGGGTGCGCCTGCTGGGTAGCCAGAACCTTGATCGGGCCCGCCGCGCCGCTGCCCTGCGGTAGCGCCGCCTGATTGACGGTGCCATCGCCGTTGTCGACCCAATACATGTTTTGGCCGTCGACGGCGATGTCCCAGGGCTGGCTCGCGGACATGCCGCCGTCGATGGCGGGCACCACGTAGCGGGGCGAGAAGGTGGTGCTCGTCAGCTGCGCGTAGCCGACGGATCCGTTGTACTCATCCACGAAGTAGACGTTCTGAATGTCGGTCGTGATGCCCCGCAAATCCCCGTAGTACGGCATCATCCCAGTGACGGGTGTCCCCTTGCCCCCCGCGCTGAACGGCATGGCGGCGAGGTTGCTTAGGGCCGGCAACGCGGACGACGTGGCCGTCCACGTCCAGTAGACGTTCGTGCCATCGATAGCGATGTCGTTGACCACCTGCCCGGCCGGGGGCGTCGGGGCGATCTGGTTCGGCTGGCAGAGGCCCGCCATGCACGCGTTCCCCTGGCAGTTGTGCCCGCAGAAGCCGCAATTGCTCGGATCACTCGACGTATCGACGCACGTGTTGCTGCACACCTGGACGCCGCCGTCGCCCGGACACTGGCAGTGACCGAGGACGCAGACCGTCCCGGGGATCATGTTCGCGCACACGACGGAGCAATCGCCGCAGTTGGCCGGGTCGTTCTGCGTGTCGACGCAGCGCGTGCCGCAGATCCTGCCAGCGTCGCCCGCCTCGCCGCAGCCCGCGCCGCCCTCCGCGTCCGCGCCGGTGCTCGCCTCGGGCGCGTGCATCATCGTCGCGTCGAACGTCTCGCCTCCCGTCTCCGGCGGGATGAAGACGTTGCTCGCGTCGTCGCCGGCTCCCAGGGTGTCGACGCCCTTGTTCGTGCTCGAGCAGCCGACCCCGATGCCGATGACGAGACCGGCCAAGGAAGCGGCGGTGACGAGCGCGAGGCGCGCCGGCCACCGGCCGCGCGATGCATGCCGAAAGCCCATGATCCGATTGTCCTCGCGAGTGCTCGCGGAGTAAAGCTTGTGGCCAAGGCGCCACGGTGGGTAAGTGTTGGGGATGCGTCGGGCGCCTCGCGTCTTGGCCGCCCTCGCGATCGCGTGCACGTCAGCAACGTCCGGCGCGTGCGCGCGTACCGAGGCCCTGCCGCCGGCGCGTGAGCCGGCCCGGGAGGCTGTCGCGAACAGCCGGTCCGCGCCCCCGCGCGCGGAGGTGCAGGTGGGCTATGCGACGTGGTACGGCGCCGCGCTCGCGGGGCACAGAACGGCGAACGGCGAGCGGTTCGATCCCGAGCAGATGACGGCGGCGCACCGCACGCTTCCCTTCAATACGTGGGTGGAGGTCCGGCGCGTCGAGACGGGCCAAAGCGTCCGCGTGCGGATCACCGACCGCGGTCCCTTCGGCCACCCAGAGCGCATCATCGACCTGTCCCGCGCGGCGGCGCGAGAGCTCGGGATCATGAAGCTCGGCACGGCGCGCGTCGAGATCCGCGTCGTCGCGGCCGCGGAGCCATGAGAGGAGACCCCGTCGGGTGCCTCACAGGAGCGACTTGAGCTTGGGCGCCACCTTCTCGCGGTCCTCTGCGTACTTGAGCAGGACGCCCAGCGTGGACCGCGCGAGCTCCTCGTCGAGCGCGCTTGCGCCGAGCGAGAGGAGCGCGCGAGCCCAGTCGATCGTCTCGGAGATCGAGGGCGCCTTTCGGAGGTCCATTGCCCGGACGCTCCGCGCAAAGGACGCAAGGCGCTCGGCGAGCGCCTGGCCGATGCCTGGCACACGGAGCTCGATGATGGCTTGCTCGCGCGAGGGGGGAGGGTAATCGACGAAGGCATGGAGGCAGCGCCGCCGCAGCGCGTCCGTCATCTCCCGTGTGCCGTTGCTCGTCAGGACGAAGACAGGCGCGGCCTTCGCGCGGATGGTGCCTAGCTCGGGAATGGTGACCTGGCCCTCGGCCAAGATCTCCAGCAGGAACGCCTCGAACTCGGGGTCGGCGCGATCCACCTCGTCGACCAACATGACGGCCGGGGCGGCGCTGGTGAGCGCGCGCAGGAGGGGGCGTTCGACGAGGAAGCGCTCGCTGAAGAACGCCGCGTCCGCGTCGCCGAGGCGATCGGCGGCCTCTGCGACAGTCGTGGCACCCGCCGTCTGCGCGCCGACGACCTCACGCAGGAGCTGCGTGTAGAGCATCTGCTTGGCGTAATCCCACTCGTACAAGGCCTTTGCCTCGTCGAGGCCCTCGTAGCACTGGAGGCGCACGAGCTCGCGGCCGAGCGCGCGCGCAAGCGCGTGTGCGAGCTCGGTCTTGCCGACCCCGGCGGGCCCCTCCACCAGGATCGGCCTACCTATCGCGAGCGCAAGCCACGATACGAGCGCAAGGTCTTGCCCGGCGAGATAGCCGGCGCCCGCGAGGAGGCGCTCCAAATCGCTACTTGTGGGCGGATGCACGACCTAGGAGTCCATCCGTAGGGCATCCTCGGAACGCTCGCAAACTTGGTATGCTGAGCGACGATGGACGAGGCTCAGCACCAAGACCAAGCCACGGCTCCCGATGCTCTCGATCGTCCGAAGGGGCGAAAGGACGAGATCCTCGACTACGCGACGCGACTCTTTGCCGAGCGCGGATACGACGGGACGAGCATGAACGACGTCGCGGGCCAGGTCGGCATGCGCAAGGCGTCGCTCTTCTATCACTTTGCCACCAAAGACGCGTTGTACGAGGCCGTTCTCGACCGGCTGATCGGCCGTCTCGCCACGCCGCTCGCGGAGGTGTACTCGGCGGACGGCTCGTTCGTCGAGCGTCTGGACCGGGCGACCGACGTCCTCGCGGGCGCGGTCGCCGAGTCTCCCTACGCAGCGCGGCTCCTCATCCGCGAGGCGATGGATTGGGGTCCGGTCATCCGAGGCAAGCTGCTCGAGAAGATGCTCGTGGCGCTCGAGGGCGCGGCGTCGTTCGTCCGCGCGGGGCAGGAGGCGGGCGCTTTCGTGCCGGGAGACCCCAAGCAGCACGTCCTCACGGCCCTCGGCTGCCATTTCCTTCCGTTCGCGCTCGGACAGCTGGTCGAGCGGTTCGCGGGCGTCCAACCGTTCGACCCGGTGTTCGTGGCCGCGCGACGGCAGGCGTTGCGCCGACAGATGAAGGACATGGTCGCCGTGGATCGATCGCGTCACGCGCCGTGACGACCGGCGCCCCCGGCGAAGCGCGCGGCGCCCACCGCGGTCTCGCCCGACGCGATCGTCGCCAGGCCCAGCTCGAACTCGTGGGCGAGCGCGGCGTCCGACGGGAGGCTCCACTGCTCGAGGGCGCTCCTGCGATCGGAGCGTAGGCAGCACTGAGGCAGACGACCGAGCTCGCGCGCGAGCGATTCGGCCTCCTCGCGAGCGCAGCCCTTGGGAACGACGCGGTTGGCCAGGCCCCAGGCGAGCGCCTCGGCCGCACCGACGGCCCGCCCGGTGAGGATCATGTCGAGCGCCCGCGACGCACCGACCGCGCGCGGAAGGCGCACGGTGCCGCCGTCGATGAGCGGAACCCCCCAGCGCCGACAGAACACCCCGAAGGTCGCGTCCTCCTCGACGACTCGCAGGTCGCACCACAGGGCGAGCTCGAGCCCGCC
>DATGJA010000028.1:0-19709 GCA_035295445.1 Polyangiaceae bacterium
AGCAGGGCATCGACGCGCGTCGTCGCAAAGCCGTGCTCGTTGCCGTCCACCGTGACGGACCGGCTCACGTCTCCCATTCGAGGGCTCCTTTCCGCCAGACGTACACGAGGGCGACCGCGATGACGGCGAGAAACCCGAACATCTCGCCCAGGCCGAGCCAGCCGAGGTCGCGAAAGTGAACGGCCCACGGGTAAACGAAGACCGACTCGATGTCGAACACGACGAAGAGGATCGCGGTCAGGTAGAACTTGACGGACAGCTTGAGGTGCCGGCCCCCGGTGCTCTCGCTGCCGCACTCGAACGGCGCGTTCTTGTCGGCGCTCGGATTCTTGTGGCGCCCGAGGTACGTCGCCACGCCCCAGAACAGGGCGGCGATGGCCGCGGCGACCACGAGCATGAGGAACATCGGCCCGTAAATGGCGAAGAGGGACATGGGCGTCGAGCCTGCCTGCGTCTTGTCGCGAAAAAAGCCTGCGTTTCTCTAGTCCTGCCCATCGGGAGTGTCAACGAGGGCTTCGCGGGCGCAGCGGCGCGGGCACCGGGCTTGGCTCCGCGCGGGTCATTCCGACCGCGAGCAGATTTTCCGTCTTTGACGGCTTTGTCGGAGGAGATCGAATCTTCTGCCTGAAACGGAGACTGCAAGGGAACTTTCTTGTGGCGCGCGGCTACGCGCGTTCTAGCGTCTGGGACCCTGCGGGACGGACCATGGCACGAGGCCGGTGTGCGGCAGCGAGGTGAGCGATGCAGATGGCGTGGCTTCGGTTCTCGATGCTTGTAGCGACCGTGGGCGTGCCCGCGATGACGCTGGGCTCGGCGTGCGCATCGGGCGTATCGACGGATTCGCTTGGCTCGTACACGAGTAGCGGCACGCCCAGCAGCGGCTCCAACCTGGGCGGCTCGCGCGCGGACGCGTCGGTGGGCGGCCATGGGAGCGGCTCGTCCTCCGGCGCTGACACCACGTCGAGCGGTGCGCCAGGCAGCTCGGGCGCTTCGGTCGGCGGCGGCGACGACGCGGGCGGCGGGGGCGACGACGGGGGCGCCCCCGCGACCGAGGGCGGCACGTGCAGCCCGTCGTGCGCCGGTTGTTGCGATCCGGCCAGCGGGGCCTGCGTGCCGGGCACCGACGACATGGCGTGCGGGACCGGCGCGTCGATGTGCTCGAACTGCATGCAGATCGGTTCGACCTGTCAGACCGGAGGCGTGTGCGCCCAGAGCCAGGGCTCGGGTTCGTCGTCGGGCTCCGGGTCGTCCGGAACGTCGTCCGGGGGCGGCGGGACTCCGGGAGGAGGGGGGACTCCAGGCGGCGGCGGAGGCCGCGGCTGCAACGTCCTCAACTGCCTCAACGGCTGCTGCAACGGCAGCACGTGCGTGATGCAGACCACGGACACCGAGTGCGGAAACTTCGGAAACGCTTGCATGAATTGCTCGACGAACGGCCAAACGTGCCGCAACGGCCGCTGCTCGGCGCCCCGCGACGCGGGGGGCGGAGGCTTCCCGCCGCGCGACGCAGGCTAGCCGCACCCTGCTGGTGTCTTGATGGCGTAGGATGATGTAGGCTCGCCCCTGAACCAAGGCGGGGGCCATGACATCGGCGGAAGAACAACTCACCTCGAAGGCGAACGCGCGGCTCGGATCCGTGCTGCGCGGCAAATACCGGCTGGACCGCCTGCTCGGAGTCGGAGGCATGGCCGCGGTCTACGCGGCCACGCACCTGCGCAACGCCAACCGGGTTGCCATCAAGCTCCTCCACCGGGAGCACGCGCGCGACGACAGTCTGCGGACGCGCTTCCTGCGTGAAGGCTATGCCGCCAACAGCGTCGGCCACCCGGGGACGGTCCGCGTGCTCGACGACGAAACCGCCGACGACGGCGCTGTGTTCCTCGTGATGGAGCTTCTGCGCGGAGAGACGCTCGAGGCACGGTGGAAGCGGCGCAGTCGCCGGCTTTCGGTGCGCGAGGTCGCGCACCACGTGTACCGGCTCCTCGACGTCCTCGGCGCGGCGCACCGGCAGGGGATCGTGCATCGCGACATCAAGCCGGAGAATCTCTTTCTCACGAGCTCGGGGGACCTCAAGGTCCTCGATTTCGGCGTCGCCGTGGAGCTTCAGCGCTCGGGGACGACGACGCGTCCGGGTGGCCTCGTGGGGACGCCGGCGTTCATGGCGCCCGAGCAAGTCCTCGGCAAGACGGGAGAGGTGGACGCCCAGTCGGACCTCTGGTCGGTGGGCGCCACCGCCTTCACGATGATCTCGGGGCGAACGGTCCACGCGGCCGAGACGGCGGAGGAAGAGATGGTCTTCGCCGCGTCGCGGCCCGCGCCCTCGCTCGCGAGCGCCGCCCCGGACGTGCCGGCCCCGCTCGTCGCCGTCGTCGACAGGGCCCTCGCCCTCGCCAAGCCCGAGCGCTGGCCCAGCGCCCTGGCCATGCGAATGGCGCTCGCAGAGGCCTTCGGCACCGTCTTCGGCGAACCGCTCCGCTCGTCGCTCGAGGCGATCGAGGACGACGGGGATGACAAGACGATCATCATGTCCAGCCCCGCGCTGCCGATCGACCCCGAGGACGTCATCGCGAGCGAGCCGCTCGTCCCGCAGCGGATCGAGGTCCTCATGCCCGCGGTGGACACGGCTCCGTCCCTGCCGCGCGACGACGAACCGCCCGAGTCGGCGCCGCCCTCCACGACGGATGGCATCGCGCGCTCGGAGCAGGCGCCGCCCTCGTTCACGACGCCGCCGCCGCCGCGACCACGGGTCGCGCGGCTGGTCGGCGCGGCCACGCTCGGCGCGGCGGTCGCCGCAGTCACTGCGGTCCTCTGGCTTGGGGGGGCGAGGCGACCGGCGCGACCGGCGGTCGAGGTCAGGGCGCAGGCCGTCGCGGCTCCTGCGCCCGTCGTGGATCCTCAGGCGGAGGCGGTCGCCCCGAGTCTCGCCGCCCCCTCGGCCCCCGAGTCGGTCGAGCCGCCGTCGGTCCCGGTCGAGGCCCTTCCGTCGTCCCGCCCTTCCTCACACCCGGCCCGCCTCAAGACCGCGCACGCCGCGGCTCCGTCGGCCGCGTCGTCGTCGCCGACGGCGGCCCCCTCGGCGACCGCGCTCGACCAGGACGGGATCTAGCGCTGTGTCGATGACACGCTGCTGGAGTCTCAGCTCCCGACGACGCGCGCCTTCCACGCCGTGAGCGCGACCCCGAGCGCCCCCTCGACCTTTCTCAGGTCGTCGGCGAGGTCTCGCTCGGCCACGCCTGCGTCGATCGCGTCTCGCAGGCATGCATACGCTGCAACGAAGCGCTTGCGCTCGAGGAACGCCCTCGCAAGCGCCGGCATGACCTCGCCCGGCGCGCCTCCGAACGCGAGCGCGCGGCGGAGCGGGCCGATGGCCTCACCCGGACGACCGCTCTTGAGGAGCGCATCCCCCAACCTCCGGAAGAGATCGGCCGCAGCCATGCCCTCCTGGGCGTACTGGATGCCGATGCGGAAGACCTCTTCGGCCTGCTCGATCTCGCCGAGTTGAACGCACGCGCTCCCGAGCAGACCCAGTCCCTTCGCGATGAGGACGCGGGCGTCGGGGGCCAAGAGCTGCCCTTCGGGCGTCCGCAAGAAGATGGCGAGGGGGGCCGGCCAGCTGCCGAGAAGCTGGACCACCTTCGGCCAGTCGCCTCGCAGCGCGGCCGTTTCCGCGTCGGTCACCTTGGACAGATCGATCGCGCTCTTGTTTCCGGTCGTCGCACGCTCGAGCTCCTCGCGGACGAGGGCGCGCACGCGAAAACGGAACGCGTCGAGGTCGTGCGTCTCCTCGACGCCGTCGTGCATCACGACGAGCTGCGGTCCCGCCTCTTCGCCCGGGCTCGACCAGGGGCCCACGCCGGAGGGCGACCCGTCCTTGTCGCGCCGCGGCGCCGCCGCCGACGGCCCCTCGGCGTCGAGCACGAGCTTGCGCAGCGAGTAACCGTAAAGGGGAGCGAGCAGGAGGTACCGCACGCCGATGAAGAGCTGGATCCCCTCGATTTCCGTCTCGCGCGTCGGCTCCGGAGCGCGCTTGTCCTCTTCGACCAGGAGCGCGCCGACGAGGCGGCGCCGGAAGTCAGCCAGGGTCAAACGCTGCGGCTCGATCCCGTCGTCGCCGTCACGCATCCCGACCACGAAGTCGACCAGCGAGAGCTCGGGGTTGCGCCGGTCGACCGTGAGCGCGGTGATGCGGGCGCCGACGATGATCGAGAAGGCGAAGAACCGCTCGCCGATGATCTCGCAGAGGGCCTGGAACGAACCAATGCCTTCGCCGATGCGCTCGAACCATCCGTCGGTCCGAACGGCCTCGAGCTCGAAGGTTCGTTGCTTGTCGGCCATCCTTCCCATTTCATTCACACGGGTCACCGGCGACTGTCGACTTCTTTTTCCAGTGGATGCAGACGGGCATCACCGGACAGCCGGCGCAGCGACGCGGGTCCCGCCGCGAAGGACACCGCTGCAACATGCCCATGTGACAGAGGGAGAAGTCGTATTTGACGGGGTCGCGCGGGTCGAACCGCGAGAGAGCGCGCGTAATCTCCTCCGTCGTCCGCCAGGACGTGGTGCGCCGGCGGGTCAGCCCCAGGTTCCGTGACAACCTGTGCACGTGAACGTCCACCGGCACGAGCAGCCGCGCGGCATCGACGGCCCACAGACCGAGGTCCACGCCGTCGGCAGGGCGGGCCATCCAGCGCAAGAAGAGGAGCAACCGCTTGTTGCCGCTCGGACCGCGAGCGTCGGAGAGGAGGTGACCCCTCGTCAACCCCCCGGCCTCGCGGATGGCGTCGCAAAGCTCGGCGAGCGCTTCGCGGAGCGTTCCGCGTTCGAGTCCCGTCGCAAAGCACGCGCCCAGCGACCCGTGCTCGCGCTGGACGGCCCTCGCGCCGCAGAGAAGGCGCGCGACGTCCTCGCCCCGAAAGACGCGGTGCTTCCATCCCCGCAGGCGGGCGGCGAGCGCGCGCGGGTCGTCGGCGGCGCGGGCTGGACTCGGGCCCAGCCGGCCCAACAGGTCGTCGAGCTTGGCGCGGATGGTCTTCGCGTTCCCGAAGGCGATGCACGCTGCGACGAGCCCGACGAGCTCGCGGTCCCGAGGGGCCCGATACCGGTGCACGATGCCCACGGGGTCGGCCTCCCGGCGGGCGGAGACGTCGCACCGGGCGCGTACCGCGTCGAGCGCGGCCTTCACGGCCATCTCGCGCTGCGTGAGGCGGACGGTCACGGCTCGAGCCGCGGCAGGCGCCCGGTGGTCGGGGGCTTCGAGGGTGCGGGCTTGGCGACGCGACCCTGGGCGGCCGCGCGCGCCGCGCGCATTTGGTCGAGGCGCGCGTGCGCGATGGCGAGCCATGGGTCGCCGTGAGGAGCCGCGGTGGACCGCGCGACGTACGTCCCCCAGTGGCGTTCGGCCTCGCCCCACGCCCGCGCCGCATCGCGCGGGTCGGCCGCCGCGCGCGCGGCCGAGGCGTCGGCGAGCCCGAGGTACCACTCGCGCTCCCAGTCCGGCACGAAGAAGACGCCCGGGTCGTTCTCGATGAGGTCGCGCCCCGTCTGATTGCCGACGCGCATGCCCGAGGCCTTCGCGGCCGAGGCGAGCGCACCCGCGAAGTCGCCCGAGCGGTCCAGCGCCACGGCCACGTCCCAGAGATCGAGGACATACGTGGAGCTCGTGCTGATCGAGTTGGGAAGCGACCCGCAGAACCCCAAGACGTCACGGAACGTGACGAGCGCGTCGTCCACCCGCCCGAGGCGCATTTGCGCCTCGCCCATGTTCATCATGGCGACCGCGCGGGGTCCGTCCGCCGCGAGGCGCGGAATGTAGTGGTGCCACGCGTCCAGCTCGTCACGCGGCCGGTTGAGGCGGGCGAACGAGTACACCAGCGCTTCGAGCGCTTCGGTCGCCGAGGGATCGTCGAGCGGCGCGTCGAGCGCCGGGGTCAACATCTCGACGGCCCGCTGGCGAAGGTCTTCACGTTCGGTGAGCTCCGCGAGTCGATGGTAGACGATGCCGAGATCGTAGCGCAGGCGACGGTCCGGCCCGGTCGCCGCGTCCGACTCGAGGAGGAGCGCGAGCGCGGCCTCGAGCCGCAGCTCCCGATCTTGGCTCTGCGACTCGCCCGACGGCGTGCGAGCGGCGAGGAGCCGTTCGACGCGGACGTGAAGGGCCCAGCGATCGCGCACGGCGGGGTCGCGCGCCACGTCCCAGACGCTCGGGGGCGTGTCCGCACGCGCCGCCGACGCGAGCAGGACCGCGGCGCACGTCAGCACGACGACCAGCACGAGTCTGGTGTTTCGTCCGCTCTCTCGCCTCGCTCGAGCCTGCGCAACGGGACGCACCGCCTTCACCGTCCCCTCCGCCGCGACGACCGGCGCGCGAGGTCCGTGAGGTGCGCGCGCGCGTGCGCCGCCCAGGGTCCTGACGGAGCGCCTTCGACGTATGTGTCCCAGTCTTCTTTTGCGCTTGCCGGGTCGCCCGACTCGAGCGCCAGCGCGGAGAGGGCCGGCCCCTCCCCCGGTGCCACCGCGAGCACCTCTTTGCCGCGCGGCGCCGAGAGGACTGCTCGAGGATCCCCGCGAGCCCGGTTGACGAGCAGGACGCGCGCCTCGTCGGCGTCCCCACGGCGGTCGAGCGCGAGGGCCAGCGCGAGCACGGCGACCCCCTGGACGTCGTCCTGGGCGTCGCGCATCCCCTCGCGAAGCGCGGAGGCCGCGTCGTCCAGACCGGCCGGACCCCTCGCGAACGCGAGCAGACCCGCTTCGACCGCGGCGCTCGCGCGCTCGGCGGTCGAGAGCGTCGACGCGCGCGGCATGAGGGCTCGATAGGCCTCGGTGGCCGGCCCGACGTGGCCGGTGCGGGCGAGGACCCTCGCCCACGCGACGAGCGCGAGCGGGTCGTCCAGCGCGCGCGGGTCGCGATCCGCCCCGCGGGTGAACGCGGCATACGCTTCGTCCAGCTTTCCGAGGAACGCCAACGCGCGCCCCTCGAGGACGAGGGGCGCGGCGCGGCCGGGCAGAAGCGCGTCGGCCTCGCGCGCCGTGTCCAGCGCGGCGGCGGCCATGGCGGCGGTGCCCGCGAGCTTGGACGAGGCGCTCGCCACGAGATCGCAGTACCGCCGGAGCTCCGGGGACTTCGCCCGCTCCCACGGGTTGGTGGCCCGGCCGTTCACGTCGGCGCACTCGGGGGGTCGCAGGCTCCCCCACGCGCCCGCGCCCGCGGCGACCTGAGCCAAGACGAGCAGCACGACGCGGACCATCCCTTCCCACGGTAGCGCAGCGCCCGCCGAGCGCGAGGAAGGGGGTTGGCCCTGGCTGACGTGGGGTCCTTCGCTTCACTCAGGATGACGTAGCGGCTGCGGCGAACGGGTCGGCGAGGACGATCGTCTCGTCGCGGCGCGACCCGACGCTCACGAGCACCACCGGGCAGCCCGTGTCGCGCTCGATCCTCCGGACGTACTCGTGAGCAGCACGCGGCAGAGCCGAGAGGCTGCGCGCCGCGGAGACCTCTTCGGTCCAGCCGGGCATCGTCTCGTAGATCGGGGTCGCGCGATCCACCTCGTGGATCGGAAAGTCCTCGGTCACGCCGCCCGACGTGCGGTACGCCGTGCACACCTTGAGCTCGCGCAGCCCGGTCAGCACGTCGAGCTTCGTCAGCGCCAGGCCGTCGAGCCCGTTGACGCGTACGGCGTAGCGCAGGGCGGGAAGGTCGAGCCAACCCGTGCGGCGGGGTCGACCGGTCACCGACCCGAACTCGTCGCCCCGGCGGCGCAACCGCTCGCCCACTTCGTCCGTGAGCTCCGTCGGAAAAGGACCCCCGCCCACCCGCGTGCAGTACGCCTTCACGAGGCCGACGACGCGGTCGATTCGCGATGGCCCCACCCCCACGCCCGTACATGCGCCGCCCGCGGTCGCGTGCGACGAGGTCACGAAGGGGTACGTCCCATGGTCGATGTCGAGGAGCGTCCCCTGGGCCCCCTCGAAGAGCACGGCCTTCTTGGCGCGCACGGCGTCGGCGACCAGCCGAGACGTTTCGGCGAGCAGGGGCACGACGCGCGGCGCCAGGTCCTCGAGCTTGGCCATCACCTCGCCGACCGAGGGCGCCTCGCCGCCGAGCTCGCGCACCGTCGGCCGCCAGCAGGCCAGCGCATGTTCGACCAGCTCGCGCGTGCGGCCGAGGTCTCGCAGCGCGCCGAGCGGCACGCCCCGCCGGGCGGCCTTGTCCTCGTAGCAAGGTCCGACGCCGCGCTTGGTCGTGCCGAGCGCCCCCGGTCGCTGCTCGCGCAGACCGTCGACGAGGACGTGGTAGGGCAGGATCGCGTGCGCGCGGTCGCTCACCACGAGAGAGCCCACCTGGCGCACCAGGCCACGCTTGCCGAGTTCGTCCAGCTCGGCGACCAAGCTCGCCGGATCGATGGCCATCCCCTGCGCGAGCACGCACACGGTCTGCGGCCGCAAGATGCCGCTCGGGATGAGACGCACGACGAGCTTGTCATCGCCCACGACGAGCGTATGGCCCGCGTTCGGGCCGCCGCCGTAGCGGACGACCATGTCGGCATGCTCGGTGAAGATGTCGACGATCTTCCCCTTGCCCTCGTCACCCCATTGCGCACCGACCACGACGACCGCGGTCATCTTCGCCAACCTCTCTTCTGCATCGTCCGATTTGACTCACGCACCCCGCGGCCTCGCCCCGGGCGCGTCCACAGGCGACCGGATGCTAGTGTGCCGATTCCGAGATACCTAGAGGAACGCGCGGACTCGGGACACTAGCGCCCGAGGCGACGTCGACCCAGCCGGCCGCGTCGAGGACGTGCGAAAACCCCCAGCCGGCCGCCCAGCGCAGGCCCGCCGCCCGGTCGTCGGCCGCGACCG
The DNA here is from genome assembly GCA_035295445.1 of Polyangiaceae bacterium. Classification (GTDB taxonomy): domain Bacteria; phylum Myxococcota_A; class Polyangia; order Polyangiales; family Polyangiaceae; genus Palsa-1150. The sequence goes on from DATGJA010000028.1 coordinate 8,860, forward strand.
CCGGCACCCCGCGGGCCCGCAGATCCGCGATGCGTGGGTCGTCTGCAGGGCCCACGACGACGACACGAACGGGCCGACGGCCACCCGTGGCGCCCGTCGCGCTGAGCGCCTCCCCGATGCGGTCGAGGTCGAGCGCGAAGCCGGCCGCCGGCAGATCCCACCCGAACCGCGCCAGAAGCTCATCGTAGCGCCCGCCGGAGCCGACCGCGTCGCCGGTGCCCGCCGCGTAGACGTGGAAGATCGGCCCCGTGTAGTACGCAAACCCGCGTACCTCGCCCAGATCGGCCGTCAGGTGCTCTCCGAGACCGCGGCTCGCAGCCGCGTCGAAGAGGCCGAGCAGGCGCCGGGCGGCCCCGGCGGCCGGGGTGTCGGCGAGCTGCTCCACGCCGGCGACCAGCGCGTCGCGCTTGCCGTGCAGGAGCGGAAGGGCGCGGATGGCGTCGGCGTACGGCGCGCAGACGGCGGCCCGCGAATCCGCGGTCGCGGCGGCGATCGCGACGTCGTCCTTCTGGGCGATGGCCTCGGAGATCACGCCTTGCGCGTCCGCCGGCAGCCCGGCCAAGAGCGACCGCACGACGCCGGCGTCCCCCATGTCGAGCGTGAAGCGCGCGAGCCCCATCGCCCGGAGCGAGTCCGCCGCGAGCGCCAGGAGCTCGAGATCGCCCTCGGGGCCCGCGACGCCGGCGAGCTCGACGCCGACCTGTGGGATCTGCCGGTGCTTTCGCGCCCTGCCCGACAGCCTCCGCATCACCGTTCCCTCGTAGGCCAACCGAAAGGGAGGGGGCCGCTCGCAGAGGCGCGTGGCGATCATGCGCGCCACCTGGGGTGTCATGTCCGGACGCAGGGCGCCCACGTCGCCGGACTCGGGCTCGATGAACCGAAGGACATCGCGCAGGTCCAGCGTGCCGAGACCCCGCTCGAGCACGTCGGCAAACTCGAAGACGGGCGGCGTCACCGACGCGTAACCGTGCAGCGCGAAGCGATCGAGCGCCGCGCGGGCGAGCGCCCGTCGAGCGGCGGCCTCCTCCGGGAGCAAGTCGCGCATCCCGGCGGGCAGCGGGTGCTCGAGCGAGCGCGACTTTGCGTCGATGGACATGGCCGACACGACAACCGAGGTCGGACGGGGCCGACCGATGGGGACCTTTTTGCAAGTGTTCACATCGCAGGCACGCGGTCAACCGTTCCGCTCCCGACAGGCGGAGCTCAAGCACCTGTCGCGGATCCAACAGCCGGCGGCCCTTCAATCACGAGGCATTTCAATGGCTAAGCCGGCGGCACGCGAGTCGCAATCTCGGTTGCGCATCCGTCGTCGTCGACGGGCGTCGCCGCCGACCCACCCTTCTCCAGCCCGGAGCCACCATGGCGTTCTCCATCGACAAGCCGACCCTCGAGCGCGCCTCGAGCGGGGACCCGGCCGCCCTCGAAACGCTCGCTACCCTTTTGATGCCGCACATCGAAAAGCAGCTCTTACGCTACCCCCTCACGGACGAAGATCGACGAGACCTCGTGCAGGCCACGCTGATGCAAGTCGTGCGGCGGGTGGGATCCTTCCGAGGGGACTCGAGCTTCTCCACGTGGCTCTTCCGGGTGACGGCGAACGAGGCGCTCATGATGATGCGGTCGCAGCGGCGTCATCGCGCGCGGCTCGTCGCGGGGCTCGACCTCGAGGATCTCGGCACGCTCTCGGCGGCCAACGACGCGAGCCTGCTGCAGGCGGGGGACGCGACCGCGGAGGCGAGCGAGCGCGACGCATGCGTCCGCGAGGCGCTGGCGGAGCTTCCGTCCGACTATCGAGACGTCGTCGCGCTCCACTACAGTCAGGACCTCGGGCTGCACGAGATCGCCGCGCGCCTCGCCACGACCGAGAGCGCAGTGCGCTCGCGCCTGCATCGGGCGCGCTCGCGTCTGCGCGAGATCCTCGAGCGCGGGCCGCTCGGGCGAGAAGTCGCCGCCGCGTAGAACCTATCCCATTAGGCGGCTGCACGTCGCGATTCGTCGGTCGGCCTCCTCACAATACGCTGTGTATTGTTGCGTCGGCCTCCCTAGCCTCGCGCCGTTCGCTCGCCTCCTGAGATAGGTTCTCCTTTAGCGGACGCGGTGGAGGGCGTAGCCGACGAAGAACGGCCCCATCTTCTCGATGAACTCGCTCGTCTGCCGCGTCCTTCGCATGGCTTGGACGAGGTGCGACAGCGGATGAAGGTCGCGGCCCACGAGGCCGATCACGAACTCGTTGTCCGCGGCGTCGAGCCCATGGCACGCCAGCCGAACGTCGTGGGCGAGCTCCTGCGCCCCGTACGCCATTCCGATCTGCGCGTGCTCCCGCAAGATGTTCGACTGCTCGTGCGGCTCGAGGCGCGCGAACCCGCCGGTTCGCCGAAGCGGATACCAGACGTGCCACGGGTAGGCCTCGTTGAGGACGTTCTCGACGGGCCGCCGCAGGAGCGTCCACTCGAGGTCCGGCTCGTGCCCGGTGCCGTAGGTACGCCCGAGCATCCCGAAGTCTGCGCGGATGCGCACGTCGGCGAGCCCCTCCCGCGCAAAGAGCGGCCGGACCTTTCGGACGAAGTGACTCGGGTCGTCGCTCCAGGCGAGAAGGCCCAACCCCCTCGGGTGGACCGCGTCCGCATAAATGACGCCTTGCACCTGCTCGAGCGCGCAGGCTTGCGCCAATTTGCGCCCGAATTCCTCTGCGTTCTTGCCGGCATCCACCTTAAAGACGACAAGCTCCATGAAGAGCCTGCGGTCGATGGCCTGTCTCGTCCCGTCCCGCTTCCCGCCGTATTCGAGGACATCGATGGTCGGCAGGCCCGGCGGCTTGGCTTCCGGTTGGCTCATGAGAGGCCCAGAGTATCACCGAGAGCGAGGATGTGCGTGGCTTGCGCCCTCGCGGTCTGCTACGGATCTCGTGATCCGTTCGGGGGGCAGGGGCACACTATGCGGGTTAGAAGCCCATGGGCGAGCCGATGAAGGACGAGCGTTCCGACGCCGCCCCCGAGGGGGGGGCCGCCGGCGGGCCTGAGCCGTCCACCATGTCGCTCGCGCGCCTGGCCGCCACCGGCGACAGCGCGGCCACCGGCCGACTCCTGCGGGCTCTCGCGCCCCGCCTGCATCGCGTCGTCCGCGCGATCTTGGGGAGCGCGCATCCCGATCTGGACGACGCGTTGCAGCAGTCGCTCATCGGGTTCGTCCACGCGCTCCCGGCCTTCCGGGGCGACTGCGACCCGCTCGGGTACGCCACGATCATCGCCGTGCGGACGGCCGTGACGACGCGAAAACGCGCACGCGCCGAGCACGCGCGCCGGGGCGACTCGGTCGAGGCCGACACGGTGCCCGCCGGCCGCATCTCCCCGGGCGACGAGGTCGCCGCGCAGCGACGCAAGGACGCGCTGCGCGAGCTGCTCGGGGACCTGCCGACCGAGCAGGGCGAGGCCCTCGCCATGCGCGTCGTGCTGGGCTGGTCCCTGAAGGAGATCGCCGTCTACGGCCGCGTGCCGCTCAACACGGTCCGCAGCCGTCTTCGCCTCGCCAAGGAAGCGATGCGCCGCCGCATCGAGGCCGAGCCTCAGCTCGTCGACATGCTCGAGGTGTCCGCGTGACCGTCGTCGACCTTCACCCGGAGGAGCTGCTCGAGAAGGAAGCCCTCGGGGAGCTCGACGACGCCGAGCGCGGGAGGCTGCTCTCCCACGTGGCCCGCTGCACGACGTGCCGGTTCGAGCGGCAGCTGCGGCTGGATTTCGCGGACGACCTGGCGGCCGACGCGCCGGCGGTGCGCTTCGACGCTCTGGCGGCGACCCGGTCGCTGCGGCCGCCGGAGTCGGGCGCCGACGCGGGCCGCAAGTCCCTGACGGCGCTGCGCCGGTCGCTCCGGCCGGGGCGTCGGGCGCGCGTGACGTGGGCCCTCGCCGCCGCGGCCCTGCTCGTGGGCGGGGTCGCGACCGCCATGGGCCTCGGTGAGCGGCCCTGGCACCGGCCGACGAGCGGGACGCTGGGCGATTCGCCGACGGTGACGACCGCGGCCAAGCGCGCGAAGCCCGTCATCGCCGCCGCGCAGCACATCCCCGCGCGAGAAGAGCCGGCGCCCGTCGCGGAGAACACACCGCCGGTTGCCCCCGTGGCGATCGCGGCGGACGCACCGGTCCGGGGGGCCTTGCTGCCCGTGGCCGCCGCCGCGGATCCGAGCCCGGCAGAGCTTCTCGACGAGGAGAGCGGCGCCCGGCGCCGGGGCGACTATTCGCGCGTCCTCGACCTGCACCGCCGGCTGGAGACGCGCTTCGCGAACAGCCGTGAGGCGCAGGTCTCGCGTGCGACGGTGGGCCGCCTGCTGCTCGATCGCGGCGACCCGGCGGGCGCGCTGGCGAGCTTCGACGCGTACCTGCGCGGGTCGGGTGATCTTCGCGAAGAAGCGATGGTGGGCCGGGCGACCGCGCTCGAGAGGCTCGGGCGGTCCGAAGAGGCCTCCGGCGCGTGGGCCTCGCTGCTCGCGGTCTTCCCGACGACCCCGTACGGAACGCACGCGCGCGCGCGGCTCGGTCTGACGCCCGGGGAGTGACCCTCATGCGCCTGCGCGAGGGCGTGCTTGCGGCGCTCGTGGCCCTCCTCGGCGCGTACGCGGCGCACGCCGAGGACGCGGCTCCCCCGGCGACCGCGCCGCGCGCCGTCCAGGTGAGCATCACGGGCGGCGCCGAGGAGGGCGCGCGCGTGGCGGACACGATCCGCGAGCTCATCGGGCGACTCGGCCTGCCGATCGACGCGCACGTCTCGGCCGCCGCCCCCGCCGCCGCGCCCGCGGGCAGCTACGTCGCGCGCGCCGAGGTGGACCTCACCTCCCCCGCCTCGGCGACCGTCGTCGTCTACGGCCGGACGGGCGAGGTCGTGCTCCGGCAGACGTTCGCACGCGACGCGTCGCCGTCCGTCGTGCGCGAGGAGGTGGCCGACGCGGTCCGGTCGGCCGTCGAGGCGCAGCTCTACACGGACTCGCAGCGGCAAGCCGCGGCCGCTTCTTCAGCGTCGTCGGCTCCGACGACCTTCACGCCGCCCGAGCCCCCGCCGCCGGCGAGCGCCGCGCCTGCGCCTGCGCCCGCGCCTGCGCCCGCGCTCGCGCCCGAGGGTCCTTCCCCCTTCGCGGAGGCCTGGCGCCGCATGGCCTTCGCGCTCGACGTCACAGCGCTGGCAGGCGGCGGCTCCTTCGCCACCGGGTCCGAGTTCGTGCCGCGCGTCGGCGGCGCCGTCGTCCTCGCGGCCCGCCGAGGGATCCAGCCCTCCCTCGCGCTGTCGGGCTACTACGTGCCGCCGTTCGACACGCAGGGGGCCGCGGGGGTCACCGCGCACGCGCTCGTGTCCTCGTATCGTGCGCTCGTCGGGGTGCGCGTCCTGCGCGCGTCGTGGGCCGCCCTCGACGCGAGCGCGGGCGGCGGCTTCGACGTCCTCAACGTCGACCCGTACGCGCCTCCCGTCGCGACCCGGGACTTCACGATGCGGACGGACGCGATCCTCTCGGTCGCGGTGGTCGGTCACGCCGCGCTGGCGCCGGGCGTTGCGCTGACGCTCGCCCTCGGGGGCGACGCGGACGTCATCCGGCCGCGCAGCTACGGCGTACAAACGGGCACCGCCGAGACCGACGTCCTCGCCCCGTGGCCGGTCCGGCCGACCGCGATGGCGGGCCTCACGTTCACGGCGCTCGGCGAGCGGCGCTTTGCGCGGAGTCTGATCCGATGAGGGGCGCCTGGCGGTTCGCCCCGGCGGCGCTCCTGGTGCTCACGGCTGCGTGCGGCACGGAGACCATCCCCATCGCGAGCTTCGCGGGCGACGCGGGCGTAGTCGAAGCGGGCGGGGACGCGCAAATCGAAGCGGAGGCGGGGATGCCATGCATGACGAACGCGGACTGCCGCGTGTCGCATACGTTTTGCTCGATCCCTGATTGCAAGTCGTGCTTCAACGGCGCCTGCGTCATGCCGACCGCTGGCACCTGCCTACCGATCCCGGACTCTTGCCCAAGCGACGACTCGCCCGTGTGCGGCTGCGACCTCGTCACGTACTTCAACGACTGCCTCCGACGGACGTCGGGGGTCGCAGCCTCTGCATCGGGCGCGTGCCCGCTCAGCCCATCGTGTTTCCCACGTCGCACGGGGCCCCCCGATCCACAGGTTCCCCCGTGCCCGGGCGTATGTGCCTACATCGAGATCGTGCAGGGACTCGGATCCGAGTGCCAAGACACCTATGTCCCGCCGACCTGCTGGATCCTCCCGGACCGCTGCCCGGACAAAACGATTCACTTCGTCGACGGGTGCGAGGACAGGACCGTCACCTGCCGCGGCCTTTGCCAGGCCATCGCCAGCGGCGGCGGCTACTACCAATTCTCATCCCCCTCCGCGTGCCATTGACGCTCCGGCGAAAATTGACCGCCGGGGTGATCCCTTTCGGCCCCCGTCGCCCACATCCCTAGGAGACCGTGACCGCGCGCGATCCGAGCGACACCGGCATGCCCACCCACAAGCCCAAGATGCGGCCTCGGGCCCCGGCGATCTTCAAGGATATTCCGACGCTTCCCGACGAAGACGTGAAGGATGCCTTCGGGGAGGACGAGACCGCCGGGCGGTTCTTCTCGGATGCTCCCGTGTTCCTCCCGCCGGAGGACGTCCACCTCGTCGAAGAGGAGCGCCCCGCCGCGCGCCCCGAGGTGACCGCCGCGCAGCGCACGCGCCGGCGCCACCTGCGCCGGTACGTGACCGCGGTCGTCGGGCTCGCGGCGGGCCTCTGCCTCGTGGCCGGAGTTCACGCGACGGGCCGCGCGTCGGCCAAGGACTTCCACAAGGCGTCCGTCGACCCGCCGTCGCCGCCTCGGGCCGTCGCCGTCGAGGCGCCGCCCACCGAGACCCCCGCCCCCACGCCGCCCGCGCCCGAGGCGGTCGAAGTCGCGAAGGCCGAATCCCCTGCCCCGCCGCCCGCCGAGTCGGCCGCGCCCGCGAGCGACCCGCCGGCCGCGGCCCTGCAGGCCTCCGCGCCCGAGCCGACGGCGCAAGATCCGGCCCCTGCGCAGGATCCCCAGGCCGCTCTCGACGCCAAGCACGCTTCGCAGAAGGCGCTCGAGGGCGGACACCCGAAAGCAGCCATCGAAGCCGGCGAGAAGGCCGTCGAGCTCGACCCGACCGACGCCGAGGCCTGGCTCATCTTGGGCGCGGCCTACCTCCAGCGCGGCGCGTACGCCGAGGCACACAAGCGGTTCGCGAGCTGCGTCGAGCAGGCGAAGCGCGGCCCCAAGGGCGAGTGCGCCGCGCTCCTCCGATGATGCGCCAGGGGTGGCGCCTGCTTATCTCTTCCTTTCGCGAGTCCTCCTACGGCCCTCATCACGTAGAACTTTCACGGATAGCTTGAGCGGGAAGATCGAAAGACCGTAGGTCGTCGGGACCCCTCCCATCCCCTTCGACTCTCGACCTTCCGATCTTCCCGCTTGTCGTTTCGGCGCCCATCCGCGCACGGACCGCCCCGAATCGCTGACCATCGCGATCGTGACGCGGACGATCGGCTCGGTCCCGCCGACAAGGGCGTCTGTCTCGTTGACTCACCCGGATCGTGTGCGTGACGGACGCGGTGGTCAAGCGGACGGCCTGCTTCGAATCGCCGACCACCGCGATCGTCCCGCCGACGAGCGGCTCGCTCTCGAATACGAGGGCCCCTGTCTCGCTGACCGTCCGGGTCGTGTGCGCCATGCCCGCGGCGGTCAAGCGAACGGCCCGCCTCGAATCGCCGACGATCGCGATCGTTGCGCTGACGATCGGCTCACTCTCGAATTCGAGGGTGGCCGTCTCGCCGACCGTCCGGGCCCTGAGCGTGACGTACGCGGTCGTCCACGAAGAGGCCTCGCTGGCTTCGCCGTCGGTCGCGATCGAAGGCGTCACCCTCCGGCTGGTTTCGCGCACGACCTCCTGCGACGGGGCCACGGGCCGGCCGCATGCGCTCTCGCCCGCGAGCGACGCGTGGACGACCGCGATCGTCGTTCGCCTTCCTCGCGTCGTCTCGCGAACCGACCGCTCGGTCCCGCCGACGACCTCATCTCGCCGGCGGGTTCACCGGGATGACGTGGAGCGTCGCGAGCTTGTCCTCGTAAGCGCCCATCAGCTCCCTCAGCTTCCCGCGGTCGCGCGACAGGTCGCTCAGCTCCCCCGGGTCCTTCGACAGGTCGTAGAGAAAGTAGACGCTCATCCATTCCTGCATCAGCTTGAAGCCCGGCGTGTCGCCGTGGATGAGCGCGCGGTGCTGCGGGACCTGCGGTCCGGTCGGCATGTCCATGTAGACGTCGCGCTCCTCCACCGGCTCCTCGGGCGCGACGATCGCGAGCGCGTTGCTCTCGCCCGAGAGCTCGCCGGCCGGCGGCTGCGGGAGGTTCATCAGGTCGAGCAACGTCGGCACGAGGTCGATGAGGCTGCGCTTCGGGAACACGCGGTGGGGCTCGACGCCGGGGACGTAGAAGATGAGCGGCACGTGGATGAGCGGCTCCCACAGGTCCACGCCGTGCCAGTTCATCCCGTGCTCGTCGAAGGCCTCGCCGTGGTCGGCGGTCACGACGATGGCGGTCCTGTCGGCCCACGGCTGCGACGCGATGAAGTCGAGCAAGCGGCCGATGTGGTGGTCGGTGAACCAGACCTCGCCGTCGTAGGCCGGCCTGGCCCAGCTCTTCGCTCCGGCGGTGAAGCTCGGCGCCTCGGGGTGAGGCATGTAGTTGGCGTGCGGATCGAAGTAGTGGACCCACAAGAAGAAGCGGTGGCTGGCGTTCTCCGGGTTGGACAGGAGCCGGATGGCCGCGTCGGTGAGCTGCGGGCTCGAGATGTTCGAGTCGACGTCCATGTTGGGGTTCGGCGGCATCGCCGACATGTCCCATTCGTCGATCCCCTGGGAGAGGCCGTACTTGGGCTTGAAGTACCAGTGCGAGGCGGCGCCCATCGTCCGGAACCCGGCCGCCTGCAGCCGCTCGGCGAGCAGGACGTTCTGCGGGAAGTAGTTGTCGAAGTGCGCGCCGTCGCGCAAGCACTCGCTCGGGTACTTGCCGATCATCGTCGGCCCGACGCTCTTGCCCGTGTACGACGCCATCGCGTACGCGTGGTCGAAGACCGTGGACCGGGCCGCGAGCCCGTCGAGGTTCGGCGACACGGGGAACTTGTATCCGGTGAACCCGAGGTCGTCGCGGAGGGTGTCGACCGTCAAGAGCACGAGGTTGAGGTTCCGGGGCATCGGGTGGCGGCGCTCCGGACGAGGCGGCGGGGGGGCTTCGTGGGGCAGCGGCAGGTCGGCGCCCGAGCAGTCCTCGTCGATGCCGTTCCCGGGGATGTCGATCGCCGTGGGAGAGCGCCTCGGGTCGTGGTCGTCGCAGTCACCGCCGCCGAAGAGCGCGGACGCGCCGTCGTGATCGCGGTCCGTCCAGCGCTGCGCGAGCGCGAGGCCGGCCCGGCCGAGCGGCGCTCCGCGCGCGATCGCCTGAGCGACCCGCGGGTCGGCCGAGATGGCCAGGGCCTCGCGCAGGACGAGGCCCCACGTCACGCCCACGAAGGCCGCGGCGCCGACGATCCGCACGTCCGTCCGCGCCGCCCGGTCGCCCACGACGGCGCCCGCGCCCATGAAGAGGAGCGAGACGACGGGCGAGAGGTCGAGCTCGGGCCGCGTCAAGACGCCCAGGATCGCGAGCGGGGTCGCCCCGTTGCCGCTCACGTCGCCCAGGCGTAGCCCCGCCGCGACCGCGGCGAGCGCGTAGACGCCGCCGCAGAAGGCGGCCATCGCCGGGTGCACCGACGCGGTGACCGTCCGCGCCAGGGGCGGGATCGCGGCGAACCCCGTCGCGGCCGCGAACGCGAGGCCCACCGTGGCGACGACCGCGGCCCCCGCGCCCGACGCCCCCGGCGCGCCGCCGGCGACGAGGACGCGCTCGCCGTGCGCGCAGACGAGCGTCCAGCCGAGCAGGAGCGCCGGCGCGACGAGCGCCAGGGCCGCCGCGCGGGCGCGCGACGGCCCCCGGAGCGAGAGGATTTCCGTGATCGTCCCGCGCAGCGTCCAGACACCGGCGGGGTCGAGCATCACCGACGCGGTGGCCACCGCCACGCCCACGAGCGTCGCGAGCGGCATCAGGACGGCCACCTCGCCGAGGGCCAGCTCCGCCGGGGGCGCCTGCCACACCGGCGCGACCCGGATCGCTTGCTCCACCGACACGCCCAGCGCCGCGAAGGTCGACCCTGCGACGGAGAGGACGTACCGGGGGAACCAGCGGTTCAAGACAGCCTCATCTAGCAGAAGGTGAGCATGCTAACGATCGACCCTCCCCATCGGCCCCGCCGCCGGAACGGCGCGGCGCGGGGCCGTGCGTCACGGCGCCGCCGGGATGTCCGGCTTGACGACGATCTCCTTGAGGCTCGCGCGTTTGGCTAGGAGGGCCTGCCGCATCGGTTCGAAGAGCGCGTGGTCCCCCGAGAGGTCGTGCGCCTCGGCCGGATCCTCGGCCAGATCGTAGAGCTGGTACTGCCGGCCGCCGAAGTGGATGAGCTTGAGCCCGGGGGTGGGCCCGTGAATGAGCGCCCGCCGCAGGTGGGTGTAGGGCCCGTCGGGCATGTCGATGAGGACGTCGCGTTCTTCGTATCCCGACGGGCCGGGGTCGCCCACCGGGCCGATATCGGCGGCGAGGCTCGCGCCCGAGAGCTCCCCGGCCGGCGGCTGCGCAACGCGCATCAAGTCGAGGAGCGTGGGGACGAGGTCGATCATGCTCCGCTTGTTCGGGACGCGGTGCGGCGCAACGCCGGGGACCGAGACGACGAACGGCACCCGGACGAGCGGCTCCCAGATCTCGAAGCCGTGCTGAAAGCCCATGCCGT
>DATGJA010000029.1:0-17479 GCA_035295445.1 Polyangiaceae bacterium
GCTACGAAAGCGCGTCCGGAAGAGCAGCAGCGTCTTGACGTTCGAGTCCCGGACCTCCTTGGCGAAGCGGAAGCCGAGGACGTCCTGCGCCACCAAGACGTAGGCCGACTTGACCTGGAACGCGATCGTCCGCTCGGCGTCGACCCGGGACATCTTCGCCGCCGCGAGCGCGTTTCGCGCCACCTTGAGCCGGAGGTCCCGTTTGCCCGAGACCGTGTCTTCGATCACCGCCGAATCGGAAATACCGACGTTCCAGACGAGCGGGCTGCAGACCGCGCCACTCTGATTGCACGATGTTTGATTCGGGACGTACGTAAACGCGTTTCCCAGGCTTGCGCTGAGAACGGGATTGCCGCCCGGCGGTGCGCCGGCCATCTGGACGGCGCCCTCCGCGGTCCGGACGGCTGCCTCCGCGATGAGCAAGTCGAGCCCCCGCGCGTGGAAGATGCGCAGTGCCTCGTCGAGCGTGAGCGGGGACGGGAGCTCCGTCGCCAGGGGAACGACGTTGCCTTCGGCGCGCGCCGGGTGGGGGCGCGAGAACGAGCAGGACACGAAGCCCATCACGAGCAAGAAGGAATGAAGGCGCCGCCAGCGCATGGCGGCCCAGCCCCAAGCAACAGATGCACCAACGCGTCGGAGAATGCCGCACGCCGGGGGATGCTCGTCCCCCCTCCTACGGGCCAGGGCGGACCGCTCGCGCGGCGCTCGGTCCCGGCGGCTAGCGTCCCAGTCGGGAAGATCGACTCCTGTCGGTCACCGACGGTTTCATTAAGAATTCGTAACAACTAGGCACGACTGCGGGAGTCGATGAAGCTCCCGACAACAGGGTCGGGCGGGGCGTTCTTCGCCCACGGTCGAGAGAGAAAGAGACGCGATGTCCCGAAGCGGCATCGCCTCGCCACGGCCGCGAGGACTATCGCCGCGAGGGCCGCTCCCGAGCCACCGAACCCACGAGCGCCTCCTCCGACCGGTGTCCTGCCCACGTCGCACTCCGAGCCCGTCGTGGTGTCGCAGAGAGCGCCGTCGCACGCGGTGACGAAGCCTCCTTCCCCGCTTTGCGCGCTCGTCGCGCCATCGCCTCCCGGCGGCGCAGCGCCCCTGGTCGCGGCCTCGGCGACTTCGCTCGCGTCGTCGGCCGAGGCCGTACGTGCGAGCGGCACACGGAGAGCGCGAGGAGAGCGGCGACGAGGCGACCAGGGCGCATGCGCGGCGGCTAGCACGGACCTTGCCAACGGCGCGGGTCATGAGTCGACCCTTGCGTGTTTCGAGTTGGCTCGCGGGCATCGCTTGCCGCGGTGGCGGTAGCTCCACGGACCGCCGCGGCCGACGCGCCATCGCCGGTCGACGTGGTCGTTCGCGAAGGTGCTCCGGCGCGGCGCGTGGTGGTCGTCGGGTGGAACCCGCTCACGCTGCTCATCGCCAAGGCGAGCGTCGACGTCGTCGTCGCGCCGGTCGACCACCACGCCGTCGTACTCGTGCCCTTCTACGCAAGCACCACCAGTGCCCCTCTGGCGACGAGCCGTACGGACGCCGCGGGAAACGTCGTCCAGCTCCCGGCGCAGACGTTTCGAGCCTTCGGCGGCGAGGTCGGCTACCGCTATTACTCCGGCGAAGGGGGGCCTCGTGGCGCCTTCGTGGGCTCGTCGGTCCTCTTGGGGTCGGTCAGGGCGACGGCCGCGGACGGGCGCGAGACGCCCTTCGTGACGTACGGCGTGGCCGCCGACGTCGGCTACGAGGCGCTCGTGGCGGATCGGATCGCGTTGTCGGTGGGGGCTGGCGCGCAGTTCTCGGCGACGAGCCGGTCGATCCCCAACCAGCAGCTCCCGGCCTCGCTCTACGCCAACTCCGGCGTCGAGCCGCGCGTCCTGCTCGCGGTGGGCTATGCGTTCTGAGTCGTAGCAAGGGACCTAGCGCCGCAGGCGGTAGCCACGACGCCACACCGTCTCGATCAGCCGCGCGTCCCCTCCGAGCTTCTGCCGGACGCGGCTCAGGTGGACCTCGACCAGGTTTGAGCTCACCCCTGCGCTCGTCGCGCCGATGCTCCGGAGCAGCTCCGCACGCGCCATGACCTCGCCCTGGGCCTCGATGAGCGACGCGAGCAGCGCGTACTCGCGCTCGGTGAGCGGCAAGGGCCGACCCCGGGCACGAACGACGTGCTCGACGCGGTCCAACGTGAGCCCGCCCCACACGACGGCGGTGGGCGCCGCGCGCCTGCGGAGGACGGCGCGAACGCGCGCGACGAGCTCCGGAGCGTCGAACGGTCTCCCGACGAAGTCGTCGGCCCCCGCGTCGAGCATCGCGATCGCTCTGCCGGGAGCAAGGCCCGAACCGACCCCGATGACGGCGCCCGTGTAGCCGGCGCGGCGCAGGTCGCGACACGCCTCGGCGCCGCCGGCGGTCTCCTCGCGCGCGTCCGTAAGGAGCACCACGTCCGGCGGCACCTCGCCACCGACGAACACCCCGGCCCCGACGGACGCCCGGCTTACCGCGAAGCCCGCGCGTCGGAGGAGCGCGGAGACCTCCGAGGCCTCCGCCCCTTCGAACTCCACGAGACACACGCGCACGGCTCGCGCGCGTCAGCAAATCGCGAACCACCTCGCCGCGCCGCTCGCGCTCGCACGGGGACGTGAACCGATCGGCGCGACCGCGCCATCGCGCCGCTCCCCCGTCGCGTGCTCGGGACGGCGCGCCCCGGAACTCCGTGCCGCGGGCGGCGACGCGCAGCGAGCGCCTGTCGCCTCGATCATTAAGAGTTCTTCATCTTCGTCCCCCGCACGGCGGAAAAGGGCGGCGTCGAGGTCCCCCATCAATGAAAGATTCGCGCCGCCGCCGGACGCGAACGGAAAGGCCCGCGCAGGGCATGTGCCTTGCTATGCGCCCTGCCGAGCTGCGCTCGGACACGACGACACATGATTCAACGAATCGTCACCGGCGCACTCCGGATGCCATTCATCGTTTTCTCCGGCGCGATACTGCTCATTCTCGTCGGACTCGCGGCGTACCGAGAGCTCGACATCGAGGCATACCCGAATCCATGCCCGCCGCTCGTCGAGGTGTTGACGCAGCCGCCGGGGTGGAGCGCTGAGGAGACAGAGCGGTACGTGACGATCCCGCTCGAGATCGGCTTCGCGGGAATGCAAGGCCTCGATCACACGCGGAGCTTTTCGCTCTTCGGTCTGAGCGACGTAAAATGCTATTTTACGTGGTCGACCGACTACAAGGATGCCCGGCAGGAGGTCATCAATCGGCTGCAGTTCGTCCAGCTGCCCGCGGGCCTGCAGGGCCAGCTTTCGCCGTGGAACGCGATCGGCGAGGTATTCCGCTATCGGGTCACGGGCAAGGGGTACACTCTCAAGGACCTGAAGACCGCGGAAGACTGGATCCTCGAGCGACAGTTCAAGCGCGTCCAGGGCGTCATCGACGTCACGAGCTACGGCGGCGAAACGAAGCAGTACCACGTCGAGGTCGACCCCTACCGGCTTCGCGGTCACGGCACCACGCTCGGGCAGCTCACGGCGGCCCTCCAGAACGCCAACCAGAACGTCGGCGGACAGCGCCTCGCCATGGGCGAGCAGAGCTACGACGTGCGCGGCATCGGCCTGCTCGGGGCGCGCGCCGGCTTTCAGACGCACGACATCGACAACGTGGTCGTCGCCGAACAGAAGGGGACGCCTGTGCGCGTGCGCGACGTCGCGGACGTCAACGTGGGGTACGCCCCACGCCTCGGCATCGTCGGGTACAACGAGGAGCCGGACGTCGTTCAGGGCATCGTCCTCATGCGCTACGGCGCCGAGACGCCGTCGACGCTGGCGGGTATCTACGATCGCGTGAACTACATCCGCGACAACCACGTCCTGCCGCCGGGCATGGACATCGAGCCGTATTACGATCGCGGCGCGCTCGTCCACGTCACGACGCACACCGTCCTCGAGAACCTCATCGTCGGAATGGTGCTCGTCACGGTGGTGCTCCTCCTCTTTCTGGGACACACGCGCGCCGCGCTCATCACCGCCGTGAACATTCCGCTCGCCCTGCTCGTCGCCTTCTGCGGGCTCGTGGGCTCGCGCACCTCGGCCAATCTCATCTCCCTCGGGGCCGTCGACTTCGGCATCGTCGTCGACTCGACCGTCATCATGATGGAGAACATCTTCCGCCACCTCGGCCCGCACGGGCGGGGGACGATGCTCGAACGCATCGAGCAGAGCTCGCGCGAGGTGGCGACGCCGATGACCTTCTCGACGCTCATCATCGGCGTCGCGTTCCTGCCCCTCTTCACGATGGCGGGGGTGTCCGGGGTCATCTTCGCGCCGATGGCGCGCACGTACGCGTTCGCCATCGGCGGCGCCATCCTCCTCGCGCTCACTCTCACCCCGGTCCTCGCGTCGAAGTTCGTTCCGGCGCAGTCCGAGGAGAAGGAGAGCGTCATCATGCGCGCCCTCCACAGGGTCTACGCGCCGGCCTTCGATCTGGCCATGAGGTTCCCGAGGGCCGCCCTCGCCTTCAGCGTGTTGCCGGTCGTCCTCTGCATCGGCCTCTTTCCGCTCCTCGGTCGCGAGTTCATGCCGAAGCTCGAGGAGGGGAACTTCTGGATCCGTGCGACGTTGCCGATGTCGATCTCCCTCGAGCAGAGCGGCCGCTACGTCGGACGTAAGCGCTCGATCCTCCGGGGCTGCCCGGCGGACCCGAGCATCCCGTGCGACGACGCCCACCGCAAGTACCCCGAGGTCATGACGGTCGTCTCCCAGCTCGGGCGACCCGACGACGGCACCGACGTATCGGGCTTTTACAACATCGAATTCTTCGCTCCGTTGAAGCCGTTCGACGAATGGCGTCGCGGCCTGACGAAAGAGAAGTTGACCGAGCAGATCAACACCGAGTTGAGCGAGACGTTCCCGGGCGTCGTCTTCAACTTCTCGCAGTACATCAGCGACAACGTCGAGGAGGCGATCAGCGGCGTCAAGGGCGAGAACTCGGTCAAGGTCTTCAGCCAGGACCTCGAGAAGAACGAGACGATCGCCGAGTCGATCGTCGACGTGATGCACACGGTCCCGGGCGTCGCCGATCTGGGTCACTTCAAGTCCCTCGGCCAGCCGAGCATCCTGATCTCGCCGCGCCGGGAGGAGTGCGCTCGCTACGGCCTGAACACGGGGGACGTCGACGGCGTCATCCAGGCCGCGATCGGCGGGCAGGCGGTGACGGAGGTGTACGAGGGCGAGAAATTCTTCGATCTGACGGTCCGCTGGCAGGAGCACTACCGGATGAGCCTCGAGTCGATTCGCGAGATCACGGTCGCGACGCCGGACGGGTCGTTCGTTCCGCTGGGACAGATCGCGGACATCCAGACAGTCGAAGGCCCCGCGATGATCTACCGCGAGGACGGGGTGCGCTACAGCCCCGTGAAGTTCAGCGTCCGCGGCCGCGACTTGGCGAGCACCATCGCGGAGGCCCAGGCGTCGATCGAGCGCGAGATCCCTCGCTGCGACAAGGCGCCGGCGGGGTGGGCGAAGCCGTGCCGTCCTTACGACGCCCGCCTCGAGTGGGCCGGCGAGATCAACGAGCTCCACGAGGCGGAGGGGAGGCTCAAGGTCATCATCCCGCTCACCGTCATCCTCATCGCGTTCCTCACGTACAGCGCGGTGAAGACCTGGCTCGACACGGTCCTCGTCATCATCAGCATCCCCATCGCGTGCACCGGGGGCGTCCTGGCGCTCTTGATCACGCGCCAGAACTTCTCGGTGTCCGCGGCGATGGGCTTCATCTCGATCTTCGGCATCGCGATCCAAGACGCCATCCTCGTTGTGACCTACTTTCAGCGGCTGCGGCAGACCGAGGGGCATGGCATCGAGCAGGCGGCGCGCGAAGCGGCCGAGAAGCGGTTTCGGCCGGTTCTCATGACGACCCTCGTGGCGACGCTGGGGCTGCTTCCGGCCGCGCTGTCGAACGGCATCGGGTCGCAGACCCAGAAGCCGCTCGCCATCGTCGTCATCGGAGGCTCCCTGATCCTCGCCATCCTCACGCGCGTGGTCCAGCCCCCTCTCCTGGTCGTGGCTCACCGGTGGCTCGAGAGGCGCGGCCCGCAGTCACCGCCGCCCGGGGGCGCTCCCGATCCGGTGGGGGCGTGAGCGTCACACCCACGAAAGCTCGATCGCGATGGTCGTCGGGGTGCACGCCTCGGTCAACACTCTGTGGCTCGCACTGGTGCAGTACAGGGCGGTCCGCGCGCGGATGAACGCGCCCCAAGACGTGACGAAGTAAGGCACGCTGGCGCAGGGCTGCCCCGCCCAGACGAGGATGGCCTGCCGGGGTCCTTCCTTCGTCACCTTCATGTCGCTGCCCTTCCAGTTCGTATCGAGGTTGCGGTGCGACATCAGGAGCATCCTCCACGGCGTGCGATCGGTGCCCGACGGCAGCGAGGTCATGGTCGTCTTCGAGCCACGCTCGGCGACCTCCGCCCCGATGGTCTCGATCGTCGACTTGGGGAGGGCCAGCTTGTCCATCGTCCGATAGTGCTCAAGCGCCAGGGTCCACGGGATCCAGAGGCCGGCCACGAGCGACATCATGTCCTGCCGCAGGTCCGGCGAGAGGAGCTCGGAATAAAGGTCGTAGACGCCGTGCGCCCGCAGCGTTTGGATTCCGGAGACGATCAACGTGCTCCGCGCCTGCGTCACGTGTCGGGGCTTCGCGGTGCGAAATGGGAGGATCACCTCACCCACGCCCGCAGAATACTGAGCGCTGCCGCGCAGCGTCCACGGAGGCAGATGTGCGTGGCGCGTCCACGCGCACCTTCGAATGCCTCTCGTGTCCTTGCCCTACGACGGCCGCAACAAGCTCAATTCTGACCCGGAATGCCGGGCACCGGCATGTTGTCGACGCGATAGAGCGACGACGAGCCAGGGGTCGGCGCGCCGACCAGCGTCCCGGAGGAATGCGACGTGATGTAGAGCGTCTTCTGGTCCGTCCCGCCGAAGGCGCAGTTGGTCACGATCTGGCCGCCGGCGGAGATCGTCTTGACCGCTTGGCCCGCGGGGGTGAAGACGGCGAGCCCCCCGGACGTGCCGACGTAGACGTTTCCCCCCGCGTCGACGCACATGCTATCGGCGAGGTTCGCGGACGCGAAGAAGGTCTTGTTGCCGAGCGATCCGTCGGCCGCGACGGAGAACTTGGACACCTGATTCGCCGTCGTGTAGGCGACGTAGAGCGTCTTCTCGTCCGGCGAGAGATTGACCCCGTTCGGGCCGCTCGTGGTCTTGTCCTCGACGTGGAGCATCCCATCCGTCGTGATGCGGTAGACGCCCTGGAAGCCGAGGGTCAGGCTGGCCGCAGGAAAGCCCTGACCGCCGTTCGCGAAGGTGGGATCCGTGAAGTAGATGACGCCGTCCGAGCGCGACGTGATGTCGTCGGGCGTGTTGATCTCCGTTCCCATGAAGCACGTCCCCGCGCCCCCCGAGCACGGGGAGAAGACCTGCATCGACTTGGAGCTCGAGAGGCGCCAGGCGTTGCGCGCCGGGAACCCCGCCGCAATGATGTTGCCCTGCGGGTCGAGGCCGATGCCGTCGCAGCTCCCGGACGGTTCGAGGAAAACGTCAATCGTGTTTGGGGGCGTCAATCGATAGATCGCACCGTCCGTCCTGCCGCTCTGCTGCGCGTTGATGTCGGTAAAGTAGAGGACGTTCTTCGATGGGTCCCACACCGGTCCCTCGGTGAAGTAGAATTGGCTGCTGACGAGGACCGCGTTTCCGATCGCCCCGGCGCTGATGGGCGGATAGGTCCCGATGTGTCCGCCGTCCCGGCCGGACCCGCCGGACGCTCCGTCGCCGGAGGCGCCGTCGTTGCCCAAGCCGCCGTCCGAACTGCCCGAGGCCGACCCCGCGCCGGTGCCGCTCCCGCCGCCGGCGACGCCGGTGCTCGACCCCGACGTCGATGCGCCGCTCCCGCTCGCCATGGAGCTGCCGGTCCCGCCCGCACCGCTGACGTTGCCGCTTCCGCCGTTGGTCGTGCTACCGCTGGCCTCGCCTCCGCCGAGCGGCGGTGGGCTCGTGCCGCCGCCGCAGGCGCAGAATCCAGCGAACGCAAGGCACACGAAGACCGGGCAAAATCGCATTCTCGCTCCCCTTACCTGGCTACAAGTGGCTACAAGGCGAGGTTGCCAGCCACGCTTGAAGAGTCAAATGGCTTCGTTCTCGCTGGATCAATGCACTTCGCGGATCGCTGCCAACTACGCGCCTCGCGCATGATGAGGTGGCGCTCGATCGTCTTTGGCGTAAGGTCAGCGCGTGAAAGATTCCTTACTTCTGGGCGCTAAGGTGCAATGGGGGCCAGCGCAGCTCGCGGCACTCCGGGCGGCAACGTTCGTCACGACCGCCTTCGCGGGCATCATCGCCGCGACCGCGGGGTGCGGCACGTCGGCGACTCTCTCGCCGCCCGTGTCGGATGGCGCGCCCGCCGACACGACGGAAGGGGGCGCGCTGCCGTCGCCGGAGGCCTCTGCCGACGCGACCGCGACCGAAGCCGCGGGCGGCGACGCGGCGGCCCGTGACTCGGGCGAGGGCGGCACGACGGGTGGCGACGCGGCATCCGACGGCGCGGCGCCGGCGGACGCCTCGGGCGGGGACGCCGACGCGACGACGTTCGTGCCGCCGGAGGCGGGCCCCACATGCGGCGACGGCGTTCTCGATCCGGGCGAACAATGCGACGACGGCAATCGATTCGACCTCGACGGCTGCGATTCGACTTGCCGCTACGAAAACGTGGAGCGAGTGACGGTCTTCTCGATCCAGGGCACGACCGCGCCCTCCGGCTGCACGCCGACGACGAATCGGTTCGGTACCCAATCGCTCACCTCGACGGCGCTCGCCCAGCTCAATCCGAGCATCCAGGCCGGCGTGGACCAGGGATCCACGAACATCTTCCTGCAGTTCTTGGGCCTCGTCGACCCAAGCGGCGGCGTGAACATGACCGGCTTCGCGCTGGGCCTCCTCAGCGGTCAGCCGGACCCGGCCAAGGGCGCGTGGCCCGACGGCGGGGTCGTCGACTGGGCGTTTCTCGCCGACCCGGGGACGGTCGGGACGAACGGATTGCCCAGAAGCCAGTTCGGGGGCGCGTCGCTCACGTCGGGGAGCGTGACCGCGGGCCCCAGCGACCTGAATCTCCCTCTGCCGATCGGCGGGGTTCCAGCCGTGCTCGGCGTACGCAACGCGCGCCTCACCGGGGCCTTGAATGCCGCACCCGTCCCGGACGTGCCCAGCCCCCCGCCGGAGCACCTGGCGTCGGGTGTGACCGTCTTCCAGGCGATGACGGCGGACCAGGCGGGCCAGGGCATCTGCGGCAACCTCACGGTGGCGTCGCTGGCGGCGGTCCCGGTCCCACAATCGCTCACGACGGGGAGCACCGCCTGCTCGGGGTCCTGCAGCGGGTCGCGCAGCTACACGTCCTGCGGCTCGAGCACCACCGTGGGCGACGGGTGCAACTCATGGCTGGACGTGCTCGTCGGAGGGTGCGCGGTCTCGGCGCTCTGCATCCCTGCGGTCAACGCCCAGCAGCCGGACGTCGCCGAGGCGACGACGGTCCGAACCCTCAGCCTCGGAGCCGGGAACAAGGTGCCGGCATCGCAGAGCGCCGGCAACCAGGATGCCTACTCCGCTTACCTGAAATTTGACACCCTGCGCGCGCACATCTCGGGCGAGACGTGCGCGGCGACGAGCGACTGCCAGACAGGCAAGAGCTGCGTCGGCAACGTCTGCCAGTGACCGGCGGTCGGCCGATGCGCCGCAGGATGCCCCAGTGAGGCAAGTTGGCGTGGGCGTGCGTGCAGCCCCACGGCACTTGAGGGCTCGACGCCGCCGAGCTCTGACGGGCATGCGCCGTGCTCTTGGTGTACCTCGTCGCGCGGAGGAGGCCTTGCGCACATCCGCCCGAAATGAAGACTGGCCGCACAGGTCGAGCCGTCGATGAAGACACAACCTCAATCGAAAGCATCGAGCGCAAGAGACGAAGGTCGGACCGAGAGCGGCACCCGACGGGCCGTGTCGACCGCCGAGGAGCGGGAGACGGGGGACACGTCGGCGGCGAGTGACCTTCTCTACGGAAGGCTCGCGGCCTTCGACACGCTCGTCGCGGGCGTCGCCCACGAGCTGAACAATCCGATGACCTACGCCCTCGCGGGGGTCGAGGTGGCCCTGCGCCGCTTGCGTGCGCGCGCCGCTCGCGCCGGGCGAGACGCGGACGAGGCGACAGCTCTCGAAGCGCTCGAGCGGGCACTCACGGGCTTGAGCCGCATGCGCGAGATCGTCCGGAACCTCGTGACGTTCGTCCACGGCGATCCGGAGACGCTCACGATCCTCGACGCACGCGCGGTGCTCGAATCAGCCCTTCAAGTCGCGGACCACCAGATTCGCGAGCGCGCGCGGCTCGAGAAGGAGCTCGCGGAGGTCCCGCCGGTCCAGGCGAACGCCGTGCGCCTCGGCCAGGTCTTCTTCAACCTCCTGATCAACGCGGCGGAGGCGATCCCCGAGGGGGACGCGGCCCGGCACAGGGTCCGCGTCGCGACGCATGCGAACGACGACGCCAAGGTGGTGGTCGAGGTGGAGGACACGGGCGACGGGATCCCGGCAGAGGTGCTGCCGCGGGTGTTCGATCCCTTCTTCACCACGAAGCGGCAAGGCTCGGGCACGGGCCTCGGGCTCTCGATCGCGCGCGGAATCGTGCGCGACATGCGCGGCCACATCTCCGTGGAGAGCAGCGTTGGACGCGGCACCGTCGTCCGGGTCGAGCTGCCGTGCGCTAGGTCGTGGAAGCAGTCGTGGGCCAAGTCGCGCGGCGGGGGGGCGCTCGAGCCCGCCGAGCGCGCGCGGGTCCTCGTCGTCGACGACGACCCCCTGGTGGGCGACGCGCTCGCGCTCACGCTGCGCGACGAGCACGACGTGGTGGTCGTCACGTCCGGGCGCGACGCGCTCGATCGCCTGGAGGCGGGTGAGACGTACGACGTCATCCTCTGCGACCTCTTGATGCCCGTCATGACGGGCATGGACCTCTACGCCAGGCTCGTGCAATCGCACCCCGAGGCGGCGGGGGCCATGATCTTCATGACGGGCGGCGCCGTGACCCCGCGGGCCCGCGCGTTCGCGGCGAGCGTCGCCGATCGGTGCGTGCCGAAACCCATCGAGGCGAAGGAGCTGCGGGACCTCGTCCGCAGCCGCACACACCGCGGGCAGCCTTCAGCGTAACGGGCGGCTCGAGGGAGCCGCCGGCCCGGGGGACGCGTCCGCGACCCCGTCGCACTGGCAGTTGCGCCGCACCCACGCCCAGATGGTGTCGAGGTCGATCGGCTTCGGGATGACGGGGACCCCCTTGGGTGCGAAGTCCGGCGCCGACGTGGCGATGACCACGCACATCGCGTCGAGGGCCGGCCTTCGCCGCATCGCCTCCATGACCTGGGCGCCGGACATCCCCGGCATCATGAGGTCGAGGACCATCAGGCACGGACGCCGGTTCTCCAGGAGATTGAGCGCCTCCGCCCCGCTCGCCGCGGTGACGACCGAACACCCGATCATCTCCACGGCCTCTCGAAGCGATTCGCGCGCGTCCTCGTCGTCGTCGACGACGAGCACGCACTCGTGGCAGGGGGCGGTCGACTCCTTCATGAGGTCTCCTGTCGCCCCCGCTCCTCGCGACCCATGCGCGGCCGCGACTCCCGCTTGGGGATGGTCACCTCGAAACGAGTCCCGCCTTCCACGGACGACTCGACATCGACCCTGCCGCCGTGAGCGCTGATGATTCGCTCGGAGATGTACAGGCCCAGACCGAGCCCGTCCGAAGGACCGATGGGCTTCTCGCCGCGCGCGAAGGGGTTGAAGAGGTAGGG
Organism: Polyangiaceae bacterium; assembly: GCA_035295445.1. Lineage (GTDB taxonomy): Bacteria > Myxococcota_A > Polyangia > Polyangiales > Polyangiaceae > Palsa-1150. The sequence goes on from DATGJA010000029.1 coordinate 11,861, forward strand.
CACGAACTGCGCCGCGATGGGCTCGCCGTAGTTGTGCACCGCAATCTTCACGCTCTGTTCGTTCGACAGCAAGGTCACGGTCACCGGCTTGTCCGCGGCGCCGTGAGCCAGCGCGTTGGACAAGAGGTTGGCGACGACCTGCTCGATGCGATCCCCGTCGACGCTCGCCGAGAACGGGCCCTCGACGAGAAGGTGGATAGTCCGTCCCGGATGAGCTCCGCGGAGCTCGTCCAGGATCCGCGTCACCAGGGGGACGAGGTCCTGCTCCTCGACGCTCCTCGCGATCGGGATTCCACCCGCGAGCCGAGCTCGAGCCATGTCGAGGATTTGATTGATCATGCGCTGCATCCGGTCGCCGCTGGAGACCAGCCGTTTCACCTGAACCTCACCCTTCGGCGTGAGCTCTCCGCGTGCCTGCAGAAGGCGGGCCGTCAACAGGATCGTGTTCAACGGGTTGCGCAGCTCGTGCCCGAGGATACCGAGGAAGACCTCCCGGAAATCGTCGATTCGCCTGCGCTCGTCGATGTCCGTGTTGATCCCCACCCAGCGGACGATCCTTTCGCTCACCTCGCGCAGCGGCCAGGCCCGCGTGAGAAACCAGCGGAACGTCCCGTCCGCTCCGCGGACCCGGAACTCCATCTCGAAGGGCTCTCCGCTCTTGAGGCAATGGGTCCAGCGCTCGATGACACCCGGCAACATCGCCGGGTCGAGCGTCTCCTTCCAACCCCAGCCCTGAACCTGCTCAAGCGTCGTCCCGGTGAACTCGAACCAGCGGCGGTTGAAGAAATCCATGTCGCCGTCCGCCCGCGCCGTCCACGCGAGCTCGGGCATGTTCTCGACCACCTCGCGGAACATGCGCTCGCTCCCCTCGGCCAACGCCCGCAGGACCCGCTCGCGCTCTCGCCCGTCTTCGGTCTCCTTGAGCGCGATCGCGTTCTCGATCGCGAGCGCGGCGCGTCGCGCGAAGTCCTGGGCGAAGGCGAGGTCGTCGTGCGTGTAGCGGCGGCCCGACTCGGCGTATGCGAAAGACATCGCGCCGAGCGTGTGACCGTGCGCCCGGAGCGGAACGACCAGCACCGACTCGATCTGAAGGTCGCGGAGCCGGCGCAGGTGGTCGGGGCTGCGCGCGCCCACCTCGATGACGTGCTTCGGCATCACGGCGTAGAGCTCCGCCCGGCCCGACCGGATGACCTGCGGCGCCCCCACGGTCGCGTTCGGATCGAGCGGGTAGAGATCGCTCAGCTCGCGGGCGAGGCGCTCCTTCTCGGGGTCGCGGTGCGCGACCACCACCTGCCGGGGCGCCGCCGAACCCGCCTGGACGAGATCGATCATGCACCAGTCCGCGAGCTCCGGAACCGCGAGGCGGGCAAGCGTGCCGAGCGTCGCCTGGTAGTCGAGCGAGGAGACCAGGGCCTCGCCGGCGCGCGCGAGGAACGCGCTGCGCGCGCGATCACGCTTCTCGACGGTGACGTCCCGGAAGACCACCACGACGCCGAGGAGCCGGCCGCCGTCGCCCCGGACGGGCGCCGCCCGGTCATCGATCGGCGTCTCGATCCCGTCCTTGGAGCGCAGGATGGCCGAGTGCGCGCCGCTCACGGTCGTCCCCTCGCGAAGGGCGCGGGTCACCGGGCCGTCGGTCCCCGGGGCCTGCGCGTCCGTGCAGAACACATCGTCGAGGGGCTTGCCCCGGGCGTCCGCCTCGCTCCACCCCGTCAGGCGCTCGGCGACCGGGTTCATGAAGGTCACCCGTCCGACCAAGTCCGTTGCGATCACCGCGTCGCCAATGCTGCGGAGCGTCGCGCTCAGCCGACCGCGCACCTCGTCCTCGCTCTCCAAGCGAAGCGCGCGAAGGAGCGCTTGCGCCGCCTGCTGCGCGAACGCCTCCACGAACGACCGCTCCAGCGCCGAGAAGGACCGCGGCTCGTAGAAACCCATGCCGAGCAGGCCCACGGTGCGGCCCTCGACGATAAGCGGCATGCTCCAAAACGCTTGCGCGCGCGGGCCGCTCGCCTTCACATCGGCCAGGTCCGGGTAGAGTCGTCGATAGTCGGCCTCGCTCTCCGCCCAGACCGCGGTTCCGGCCTTCATCGCTCGAAAGACCGCTGGGTTTCCGGAGCCCTCCTTGATGACGCGGATCTGATTCATCACCTCCGGGGAGACACCGTAATCTCCGATGAGCTCGAGGGTCTTGCCCGCCTCGTCGAGGACATAGAGCGTGGCCGTGTCGGCCCCGGCGGCACGAGTGCCGTGCTGGGTGACGACTGCGGCCACCTCGTCGCGGGTGCGCACCTTCGAGAGGGCCAGCGCCAGCCCCGTCAGCGCCTGCAGCCGGTGCTGCGCCTCGGCCTGCTCTCGGGCCAGCCGCTGCCTCGCCCGGTAGAGGTCCGCGAAGACGGAGACCTTCGCGCGGATGAGGACCGGCTCGAACGGCTTCTGGATGAAGTCGACGCCGCCGCCCGAATAGGCCTGAAGGATGCGCGCGGGGCCCGTGTCGATCGCCGTGACGAAGATGATCGGCAATTGGCGACCCTCCTGCGCCAGCCGCTTTCGTAGCTTGGCGGCCGTGTCGAAGCCGTCCATCGACGGCATTTGCACGTCCAGAAGGACGACCGCGAAATCGCGCTTTTCGGTGCGCGCGAGCGCTTCGGCCCCGGAAAGGGCCGTCACGATATCGTACTCGGACGAGTCCAGCACCGCCTCCATGGCGAGGAGGTTCGCTTGCCTGTCGTCGACGAGCAGGATCGGCACCTTTGCGCCTTCGTCGATTGCGGTCAACGCAGTCATGAGCTTGCCTGCATCGTCTTGAGGATCAAAAGCGTTCAACATTGGAGCGCCACCTCGAAAGCGTCAAGCGTTCGGCACGTCTCTCGCGAGGCCCGACGGCGCCCCGTCGGGCTGGCGAGCTCGAGCCAGCCAATAGTGGATGATCGAGAGCAACCGCTCGGGGTCGACCGGCTTGGTCACGTAGTCGGTCGCCCCGGCTTCGATGGCCTTTTCCCGGTCGCCTTTCATGGCCTTCGCCGTCAGCGCGATGACGGGCATCGTCTTCAGGTGCCCGATGGCCCGGATCGCCTGCGTCGCGGCGATTCCGTCCATGCCCGGCATCATCGTGTCCATGAGAACGAGGTCCACGCGGTTCTCGCGAAGGACGTCAAGGGCCGCCTTGCCGTTGTCGCCCCTATGGACGCGAATACCGCGCGACTCGAGCACCGTCTGGATGGCGAAGATGTTTCGCGGGTCGTCGTCGACGAGGAGGACGTGCGCGTCGTCGAACGTGGCCTCGGCCGGCAGGGGGGGAATGTTCACCGCGGGCGAATCGTCCTCCGACGAGACGTCGTCTCGCCCGAGCGCCTCGGCCCCCGAGTAGCGCGCCGGCAGCTGCAGCGTGAAGGTGCTCCCCCGGTCGGGCGCGCTGACGACGTCGATCGTCCCGCCGAGCAGCCGGGCGATCTCGCGGCTGATCGTCAGGCCGAGACCGGTGCCGCCGTACTTGCGGCTCGTCGTACCGTCCGCCTGCTGGAACGCGTCGAAGATGAGGCGCTGCTTTTCGAGCGGGATCCCGATCCCGGTGTCCTGGACCGCGAAGGACAGGGCGCCCTTCGGGTCCGACGACGCGGTGATCGTCAGCGAGACACGACCCCTCGCCGTGAACTTGAGCGCGTTCGAGAGCAGGTTCTTCAGGATCTGCTGCAGCCGATTGGGATCCGTGAACAAGGTCGGCGAAACGTGCGGGTCGACGCGGGTCTCGAAGGCGATGCCCTTCTGATCGGCGACCTGGCGGAACGTCTGCTCGAGATAGTCGCAGATCTGCGTGACCGAGAACTCGCGGGCGTCGATCGGCATCTTGCCCGCCTCGACCTTCGACAAGTCCAGGATCTCGTTGATGAGCTGCAAGAGGTCGTTGCCGGACGTGTAGACCGTCTGCGCGAAGCGCACCTGCTCGGGACTGAGGTTGCCGTCTCGGTTGTCCGCGAGCACCTTCGACAGGATGAGCAGGCTGTTGAGCGGCGTGCGCAGCTCGTGGCTCATATTGGCGAGGAACTCGCTCTTATACTTGGAGATGAGCTGGAGCTGCTCGGCCTTCTCTTCGAGGCTCTTACTGGCCAGCTCGACCTCGCGGTTCTTGAGCTCGAGGAGCTTGGCTTTCTCGTTCAGCTCGCCGGCCTGCGCCTCGAGCTCGGCGTTCGACTTCTGCAGCTGCTCGAGCAGGTCCTCGGTGCGGGTGCTCGACGAGATCATGTTGAGGATGACGCCGACGCTGTCCATGAGCTGGTCGAGGAAGGTCAGGTGGTTGGGGCTGAACCTCTTGAACGACGCGAGCTCGATGACCGCCTTGACCTCTCCCTCGAAGAGGACCGGCAGGACGACGACGGAGCGCGGAGAAGCCTCACCCATGCCCGACGAGATGGAGATGAAGTCCGGCGGGACGTCCCCGAGGAGGATGCGCTTCTTCTCGAACGCGCACTGCCCGATGAGGCTTTCCTTGATGCGATAGGTGCTCGCCAGCCCCTTGCGCACCCCGAACCCGTAACTGGCGAAGAGGCGCAGCAGGCCGTCCCCTGCGGGACCGGCCGCCGCGTCCCCCTCGAAGATGTAGAAGGCGCCGTGCTGCGCGTCGACCAGGGGCGTCAGATCCGACATGACGAGCTGTGCGACCGACGCGATGCTGCGCTGTCCCTGCATCATCCCCGAGAACCTCGCGAGGTTCGTCTTCAGCCAATCCTGCTCCTGGTTCTTGTGCGTCGTGTCCTTGAGGTTGTCGATCATCTGGTTGATGTTGTCTTTCAGGGCGGCGACCTCGCCCTGCGCCTCGACGGCGATCGACCGCGTCAGGTCCCCCTTCGCGACGGCGGTGGAGACCTCGGCGATGGCGCGCACCTGGGATGTCAGGTTCCCGGCCAGCTGATTGACGTTGTCCGTCAGGTCGCGCCACGTGCCCGCGGCGCCCGGCACCTTGGCCTGCCCGCCGAGCTTTCCTTCGATGCCGACCTCGCGTGCGACCGTCGTCACCTGGTCGGCGAACGTGCGGAGCGTGTCGGTCATCTTGTTGATCGTCTCGGCGAGGGCCGCGACCTCGCCCTTCGCCTCGAGGAGGAACTTCTGGTTCAGGTCGCCGTTGGCCACCGCGGTGACGACCCGGACGATCCCGCGCACCTGCTTCGTCAGGTTGACGGCCATGACGTTGACGTTGTCGGTCAGGTCCTTCCACACCCCGGAGGCCCCGGGCACGTTCGCCTGTCCGCCGAGTTTGCCGTCGATGCCGACCTCGCGCGCAACGGTGGTGACCTGATCGGCGAAGGTCCGCAGCGTGTCGGTCATGTCGTTGATCGTCTCGGCGAGCGCGGCGACCTCGCCCTTGGCCTCGAGGACGAACTTCTGGCTCAAGTCCCCGTTGGCGACGGCGGTCACGACCTTGACGATGCCGCGCACCTGCTTCGTCAGGTTCGACGCCATGACGTTGACGTTGTCCGTGAGGTCCTTCCACGTGCCCGACACGCCCTTGACCTCGGCCTGCCCTCCGAGCTTGCCCTCGGTGCCGACCTCCTTCGCGACGCGCGTCACCTCCGCCGCGAACGCGTTCAGCTGGTCGACCATCTTGTTGATGACGTCTTTGATCTG